>NZ_JAUSYQ010000002.1:5647500-5877500 GCF_030816965.1 Streptomyces canus | reverse complement strand
CGCCCTGACCGTCGACCATGATCCGGCGCGGGTGCGCCGGCTGAGTCGGCAGGCGGCGACGCTGCTGCTCGCGGCGGGGCTGGATCCCGAGCTGTGCACCGTGTTCGTACAGAGTCATGTGGACGAGCATGCGCGGCTGTCGTACGTGCTGGAGTGCGTGGCCACGGACGGCGAGATGCGGCGGATGATCCAGTACAAGGAGAAGGCCGCTCGGGAGCGGGCGCGGGGCGGGAGTGTGCGGCTGTCGTTGCTGACGTATCCCGTGCTGATGGCGGCGGACATCCTGGCGTACGGGGCCGGCGAGGTGCCGGTCGGGGACGACCAGGCTCAACACGTGGAGCTGACGCGGGATCTGGCGGCGCGGTTCAACCAGCGGTACGGCTACACCTTCGTGGTGCCCCGGGCCACTCTGCCCAAGGTGGGCGCGCGGGTCATGAACCTCCAGGACCCCCTGTCGAAGATGGGGAAGTCCGACGACTCCGGGCCGGGGATCGTCTATCTGCTCGACGAGCCGGATGTCGTGCGGAAGAAGGTGATGCGGGCCGTGACCGACAGCGGGCAGGAGGTCGTGTACGACCGGGAGGCACGGCCCGGGCTGGCGAATCTGCTGGAGATCCTCGCGTCCTGCACGGGTGGGAACCCATCGGAGCTGAGCGGTGTATATGAGTCGTACGGCGCCTTGAAGAGGGACACCGCCGAGGCCGTGGTCGAGGTCTTGAGGCCCGTGCAGGAGAGGCACAAGGAGTTGTGCGCGGATCCTGGCTATGTGGAGGAGGTGCTGCGGGATGGCGCGGAGAGAGCGCGGGCGATGGCGCGGCCGACCGTGGATGCCGCTTATCGCGCGATCGGGCTGCTTCCGGCCGCTTCCGATCCGGTCGCGGTGGATACCGGCGCGGTCGACAGCGGGATCGTGCTGAACGCTGCCCGGTAGGCACGTGGGCTGGTGGCGAGGCGGGATGCGAAGTGCTGGCGCATCGTGACCTCGCTGCCGAAGCCGGCGCGGCGGGCGACCTCGGGCATCGGTAGGTCGGTGCGCTCGAGGAGTTTCTGGGCTGCGGCGATGCGCTGGTCGAGGAGCCAGCGGAGCGGGGTCGTGCCGGTCTCCGCGGTGAAGTGACGGGCGAAGCTGCGGGCGGACATACCTGCGCGGGCGGCCAGGTCGGCGACGGTGAGCGGTTCGTGGAGGTGGCGCAGGGCGTGCTCGCGCACGGCGGCGAGGGAATCGGAGTCGCGGTCGGCGCGCGGGGTGGGGTGCTCGATGAACTGTGCCTGGGTTCCGGTGCGGAAGGGCGCGGTGACCATCGAGCGGGCGATGGTGGCCGCGACTTCGGCACCGTGGGTCTGGCGGACGAGGTGGAGACAGAGGTCGATGCCTGCCGCGGTGCCGGCCGCGGTCCAGATGTTGTCGTCCTCGATGAAAAGGGCGTCGGGGACCTCGGTGACCTGGGGGTGGTGTGCGCGCAGGAGGTCGATCAGGTTCCAGTGGGTGATGGCACGGCGGCCGTCGAGGAGGCCGGCCCGAGCGAGGGTGAAGGCGCCGCCACACAGGGCCGCGATGGTGGTGCCGCGGGTGTGCGCGCGGCGAAGGGCTTCGAGGACGGGGGTGGGTGCGGAGGTGAGGTGGTCGTCGAGGCCGGGGATCACGATCAGATCGGCGCGGGACAGCCAGTCGAGGGTGCGGTCGGGAAGGAGGGTGAGGCTGCCGCGCATGGGGACCGGTGTGGTGTCGGGGGCGACTCGGCGCAGGTCGAAGGCGGGGGCTCCGCGATCGGTGCGGTCCGTGCCCCAGACCTCGGTGATGACGGAGACGTCGAAGGCGCGGATCCCGGGGAAGGCGACCAGCGCGACGCGGTACGGATGCTCCGTCTCCCCGGTGTTCTCCATGGCTGGCAGTAAACCATCGACCGCTGTCTTTTCACCCCCTGGGTGGGGTGAGCTCACGGCGGCAGGATCGTCGGCATGGAGATCGCAGAGAACGCGGCGCTGGTGGTCGTGGACGTCCAGAGGGGCTTCGACGAGGCCGACTTCTGGGGAGAGCGGAACAACCCGGAGGCCGATGACAACATCGCTTCGCTCATCGACGTGTGGCAGGTGACGGGGCGGCCGGTCGTCTTCGTACGGCATGACTCGCGGAAGCCCGGGTCGCCGCTGCGGACGGGATATGAGGGGAACGGCTTCAAGGAGTACGTGGAGCGGCGGCGCGGGAAGGGGGTCGGAGGGGCCGAGTTGTTGGTCACGAAGACCGTGAACTCGGCGTTCTACGGGACGCCGGATCTGGGCGCCTGGCTGAAGGGCGAGGGGATCTCGCAGTTCGTGGTGGCCGGGATCCAGACCAACATGTGCGTGGAGACGACGGCTCGGATGGGCGGGAACCTGGGGTACGACGTAGTGGTCGCGTATGACGCGACGTACACGTTCGATCTGGAGGGCCCGTTCGGCTGGCGGCGGAGCGCGGACGAGGTGGCGCGGGCGTCGGCGGTGTCGCTGCACGGGGGCGGCTTCGCTCGTGTGGTGGGCACGAAGGACGTGGTGGCCGCGGCGGGGTGACCGCCCCCGGTGGGCCTCAGTCCTTCTGCCCGGAGGCCAGTGCGCGGCTGCGGTCGCGGGCGGCTTCGAGGGCGGCGATGAGGGCGGCGCGTACGCCGTGGTTCTCGAGTTCGCGGATGGCGTTGATGGTGGTGCCCGCGGGGGAGGTGACGTTCTCGCGGAGCTTCACCGGGTGCTCGCCGCTGTCGCGGAGCATCGTCGCGGCGCCGATCGCGGACTGGACGATCAGGTCGTGGGCCTTGTCGCGGGGTAGGCCGAGCAGGATGCCGGCGTCCGTCATGGCTTCGACCAGGTAGAAGAAGTACGCCGGTCCGGAGCCGGAGAGGGCGGTGCAGGCGTCCTGCTGGGACTCGGGGACGCGGAGCGTCTTGCCGACGGCGCCGAAGATCTCCTCGGTGTGGGCGAGGTGGTCGGCGGTGGCATGGGTGCCGGCCGAGATGACCGACATGGCCTCGTCGACCAGGGCGGGCGTGTTGGTCATGACGCGGACGACGGGAGTGCCGGTGGCGAGGCGCTCCTCGAAGAAGGAGGTGGGGATGCCGGCGGCGCCGCTGATGACCAGGCGGTCGGCCGGGACGTGTGGGGCGAGTTCGTCGAGGAGGGTGCCCATGTCCTGCGGTTTGACCGTGAGGATCAGGGTGTCGGCGGTCTTCGCGGCTTCCGGGTTGGTGACCGGGGTGACTCCGTAACGGCTGCGGAGTTCTTCGGCTCGCTCGGCGCGGCGGGCGGTGACCAGGAGGTCGGCCGGGGCCCAGCCGGCGCGGATCATTCCGCTGAGCAGGGCTTCGCCGATCTTGCCGGTGCCGAGGACTGCGACTTTCTGACTCATGCGGTTCAGTCTGGCACCGGGCCGGTGCGTGCAGGGTGGGTGTCCGGTGGGCGGAACAGGTGGGGTGGCCGGCCTTGCGCAGCGCTATGGCGTCCCTTGTACGCCGCTATGCCGTCCTGCGCCTGAGGGTTGCCGCTCCCAGTCCCAGGACCAGCAGTGCGCAGCCCGCCACGATCAACGCGTCGCGTACGAAGGTCGCTGTCATGTCCGTGTGCCTGAGGACCTCGTTCATGCCGTCGACGGCGTAGGACGTGGGGAGGACGTCGGAGATGGCCTCCAGGACGGGGTGCATGTTGTCGCGAGGGGTGAAGAGCCCGCAGAGGAGGAGTTGGGGGAAGATCACGGCCGGCATGAACTGGACGGCCTGGAACTCGGAGGCCGCGAAGGCCGAGACGAACAGGCCGAGGGCGGTGCCGAGCAGGGCGTCGAGCAGGGCGACCAGCAGCAGGAGCCAGGGGCTGCCGGTGACGTCGAGGCCGAGGAACCAGATGGCGAGGCCGGTCGCGAGGGCGGACTGGATGATCGCGAGGACGCCGAAGGCGAGGGCGTAGCCGGCGATGAGGTCGCCTTTGCCCAGCGGCATGGCGAGGAGGCGTTCGAGGGTGCCTGAGGTGCGTTCGCGCAGGGTGGCGATGGAGGTGACCAGGAACATCGTGATCAGCGGGAAGATCCCGAGGAGGGAGGCGCCGATGCTGTCGAAGGTGCGCGGGCTGCCGTCGAAGACGTAGCGCAGCAGGAAGAGCATCACGCAGGGGATCAGGATCATCATCGCGATGGTGCGCGGGTCGTGGCGGAGCTGGCGCAGGACCCTGGCCGCGGTGGCGGTGGTGCGGGGGAGGCTGAGGGCGCTGGTGGGAGCGGGTGCGAGGTTCGGCGTGGTGGTCGTGGTCATCGCGTGGGCTCCTTGGTGCGGCTTGCCTCGACGGCCTGGTCGACCAGGTGGAGGAAGGCCTCCTCGACGGTGTCGGAGTGTGTGCGGGTGCGGAGGGCCTCGGGGGTGTCGTCGGCGAGGATCTCGCCCTCGCGCATCAGGAGGAGGCGGTGGCAGCGCTCGGCCTCGTCCATGACGTGGGAGGAGATGAGGAGGGTGGCGCCGCGGCGGGCGGCGATGTCGTGGAAGAGGTTCCAGAGGTCGCGGCGCAGGACGGGGTCGAGGCCGACGGTGGGTTCGTCGAGGACGAGGAGTTCGGGGGTGCCGAGGAGGGCCACGGCGAGGGAGACGCGGCTGCGCTGGCCGCCGGAGAGGTTGCCGGCGAGGGAGTCGGCGTGGGTGGTGAGGTCGACGTCGGTGATGGTCTGGGTGACGTCGGAGTGGCGGCGGTCGGCGGCGGCGCGGCCGGGGGCGAGGATCGCGGCGAAGTAGTCGAGGTTCTGGCGGACGGTCAGGTCGTCGTAGACGGAGGGGGCCTGGGTGACGTAGCCGATGCGGGTGCGCAGAGTGGGGTGGCCCGCGGGCCGGCCGAGGACGTCGAGGGTGCCGGTGACCTTGGCCTGGGTGCCGACGATCGAACGCATCAGCGTGGACTTGCCGCAGCCCGAAGGGCCGAGGAGGCCGGTGATCTGGCCCCGCGGGACGTCGAAGGCGAGGCTGCGCAGGACGGTGCGGGGGCCTCGGACGACGGTGAGGCCGTCGGCGTGGACGGCGGGGGTGGCGGGCCCTTGGTCCGTGCTGTCGGCGGGTGGCCCGGACTCTTTATTCACCATGCGATGAATAATGCTCTCGCGGCCCCTGCCCGGTCAAGCGAGTCGCGCCCGTCGGCGGACCGGGAGGCGAGGCCGGGGCTCGACGGAGTCAGGCGTTGACGGCGACCAGCAGTTCGACGTCGTAGGTCTCCTCGACGGTTTCGTCCGGGAAGAGTTCCAGCAGGATCCGCCGCTCCTCGGTGAGGAAGGCGCCCGCGTGCTCCTCGCCCGCGACCAGGAACAACGAGTGGCTGCCGATGTTGGCGAGATGGGTGTCGACGGGGACGCGGCGGCTCCAGCGGACCACTCGGTGGGCGAAGTCCAGGCGGCCGGTGGGGTCGGCCAGGGCCGACCGGGCTCCGTTGCCGTTCACCTCGACGGCCGGCTGGGCGCCGTAGGCCTTGAAGTGCTGCCCGATGCGGTCCAGTTGACCGGTGATCCACGGCACGTCGAGGGCGTGGGTGTTCCACCACAGGGCGAGCGCGCCGCCGGGGCGCAGGACGCGGACGGCTTCGGGGACCGCGCGGGCGGGGTCGGTCCAGTGCCAGGACTGGGCATAGGTCACGAAGTCGACGGCGTCCGTGAGGAGGGGGAGGTCGTTGCCGTCGCCCCTGAGGATCGGGATACCGGGGTGCGTGCGGCGGAACTGCGCCGCCATGCCGTCCCCGGGTTCGACCGCGACGACCTCGGCGCCCCGGGCATGCAGCAGAGCGGTCGCGATACCGGTACCGGCCCCGATGTCGGCGACCCGCGCGCCCGTGAGGGGCCGGCCGGCGAGGTCTTCGACGGCGTCGAAGAGGGCGGGTGGGTAGGAGGGGCGGCTGGCGGCGTACTGGGCTGCGGCGGCGTTGAAGGAGTGGGCTCGGGTGGTGTGGAAGGAAGCGGCCATGAGGCCATGGTGGCCGGATGAGGATCAGGGCGCGGTGAACTTACGGTGAGAGAACCGGCCTGAGAACGCGCGGAGTTGTGGCGATGGGCGGCTCCGCCGCGTGGGCGTGCTGCACAGGGGGTCAAGGGCGCTGTGACTGCCGACGGCTCTCAGCGGCCGCGCTTCTTCTTCGAGGGGTTTCCCGTGCGACGAGCACCGCGCTTCTCGTGCTCCCTGCGCGCCGCCTCGTACTCCTGCCGGTGCAGCTTCTCGCCCGGCGCCTCCATGAGGGAGCGGAAGAAGTAGGCCAGGAGCGACCCGACGAACCCGATGGCCAGCAGACCGCGGAGGGAGGCCTGGCGGTCCGGGTCGGGGCGTCTGCCGAAGCCGTCCCACGTGTTGCGGAAGGCCAGCGCGCTGCAGATCGCGAACATCGCGATGACGAGGACGGTCACGAAGCTGCCGGTGTCGGCGATCTGGAGACCCTCGTAGGCGAAGCGGAGGATCAGACAGGAGGCGACGGCGACGGCGAGGGAGCCGGTGGCCGCGCCGACGCGGCGGAGGGCGTAGCCGTTGTCGTGGTGCACCCAGGCCGTGCCGAAGAAGCGGATCGGTTCGGGGCGGGGGCCGTGGCCCTCTGGGGAGCCCGCGGGGATGTCCTGGGTGCCGGATTCGTCGCTCACGGGACGATTATGGGTCCGGGGCGGGGGCGGGCTCCCTTCGGGGATCAGCCGCAGCGTGACGCCACGTAGCCGTCGCTGCCGGTCTTGACGTAGGTGTCCGAGACGAACTCGCCGTTGGCGATGTTGTCCCAGATGTTCGACGTGCCGTAGTAGCCCGACACCGTCTCGCCCGGCGTCTGGCAGTAGATCGCCACCTTCGCGCCCTCGGGCAGGACACGGACGATGCCGTACTGCGTTCCGGGACCACGGCGGACGTTCAGTCGGAGATCCGGGGCAACGTCGTAGTAGTGGATGGCCGCCTCGGCGTGCGCGGCGCCCACCATGAGGAAGGCGCCGGCGAGGGCCACGAGCATGACGGATCTGCGCTTCAGCGATGTCATGAGGATCCCCCAGGGAGATTCAGGAGCAGCGGTCGGCGACGTAGCCGTCGCTGCCGGTCTGTACGTAGGCGTCGGAGATGTACTGGCTGTTGCTGATGTTGTCCCAGATGTTGCTGGTGCCGTAGGGGCCGGTCACCGAGGTGCCGGGCGTCTGGCAGTAGATCGGCACCTTCGAACCCTCGGGCAGTACCCGCACGACGCTGTAACTCGTGCCGGGGCCGCTGCGGACGTTGACACGGAATCCGGGTGCGATCGAGTAGTAGCGGACCGACGCTGCCGTCGTCAGGGCTTCGGTCTCCTTGAGGCCCTCGGTCTCTTCCACGCGGTCAACAGACATGAAAATCCTCCCCCGTTGGTCCCCATGACTGCCATGGGGACCCGTTGATTCCCCTGAATCACGCCATGAAACACATGTACGCAACTCGCACGCGGAGACTAGCAAGCCGCCTCTGTCCCGTACGAGTCATCGACTAGGCTCCGTGCGTCGCGCGCGCGGACGATCAGCACGGGGGTGGTTCCATGGCGCCACAGGGCAACACCGGAGCGGGCGCGGAAGCGGAACTTCCCGAGTACGCCGGTCACTACCGGCTGGAGTCGTGCCTCGGCTCCGGTGGGATGGGCGTCGTGCATGTCGCGCGCAGCGCCTCGGGGATGAAGCTCGCGGTCAAGGTCGTCCATACCGAGTTCGCCAAGGACCCCGAGTTCAGGGGGCGTTTTCGGCAGGAGGTGGCCGCGGCCCGGAAGGTGAGCGGGGCGTTCACCGCGTCCGTCGTCGATGCCGACCCCGATGCCGAACGGCCCTGGATGGCCACGCTGTTCATTCCCGGCCCGACCCTCTCGGACGAGGTGAAGCGGAACGGGCCCATGCCGCCCTCTGAGTTGCGTCGGCTGATGGCCGGGCTCGCCGAGGCACTGCGCGACATCCATCGGGTCGGGGTGGTCCACCGGGATCTCAAGCCGAGCAATGTGCTGCTCGCCGAGGACGGGCCCAAGGTCATCGACTTCGGCATTTCTCGGCCAAAGGACAGCGAACTTCGCACCGAGACCGGGAAGTTGATCGGGACGCCGCCGTTCATGGCGCCGGAGCAGTTCCGGCGGCCCAGGGAGGTGGGACCCGCCGCCGACATCTTCGCCCTCGGATCGGTGATGGTGCACGCGGCCACCGGGCGCGGGCCGTTCGACTCCGACAGTCCGTATGTCGTCGCCTACCAGGTCGTGCACGACGACCCGGACCTGACGGGCGTACCGCAGAATCTCGCACCGCTCATCGTGCGGTGTCTCGCCAAGGAGCCCGAGGACCGGCCCACGCCGGACGAGTTGATGCGGGAGCTGCGATCGGTCGCGGCCTCGTACGACACCCAGGCGTTCATACCGGCGCAGCGCACGGGTGACGAACCGGAGCCGGGGCCCGGGCCCGGGAAGTCGGCGTCACGGCCCCGGAGGCGTCCGCCCAGAAAGGCCGCCATCGCCGCCGTCGCGACCGTGCTCGTCCTGGCCGGCGTCCTCGCCTGTGTCCAGGGGTTCGGCGACGGTGGCGGCACCGCGGCGAAGAGCGGCGACAAGCCCACGGCTGCGGCTTCCGGGTTCGCCGGCTGGCAGGCGGACCCGGTTCCGAAGGGTACGGGTGCGGTGCAATGTTCGTACGGAGCGCGTCAGTTGTTCTGTGCGCGGCCCGGTACGGTCTTCGCCCTGGATCCGTCGGACGGCACCCTGGTGTGGCAGCGCTCTGTCGCCGAGTCGAGCCCGAGCAAGGCACCGGCCGTCGGGGGCGGTCTCGTACAGCCCATGGTGGACGAGGGGCGACGCCTGGAGGCGCTCGATCCCGCCTCGGGCAGGGCGCGTTGGCGACGGACCCTGCCCGCACATCATTCCTTGCAGATCACGGGCGGAACGCTCCTGCTGACCCTCCTCGACGGGACGGTCACCGGGGTGGACGCCGCGACGGGTGCCACCCGGTGGAGCCGACGGATGCCGGGGCAGCCTCTGCCGACGTTCGTCTCGTTCGCCGGGGGACCCGCTGGCCTACACCATGAACCTTTCCGGCGACGCCTCGACCACCCGGGTCACCGCGGTGGACCCGGCCACCGGAGCAGTGCGCTGGGACGCGCGGCTGAGCGGAAACCTGACCGCCGTAGGCGTGCAGGACGGATCGGTCTTCTTCCTCGCCACGGACAACCTGTACGGCGACACGGACGCCGTCGTCCGTTACACGCCGGCGAGCAGGTCGTCGGACCAGGTGAAGCTCCCGGTGGCGCGCTCCGACGCCCAGGCCACTGTGCACGGGAACGTGGTCTACGTGCTGGCGACGAACGGTTCCCTTGACGCCGTGGACATGGACGCGGACAAGCGGCTCTGGACTCTTGAGACGTCTGTGAGCCGTGGCTCCGTACCGGTCGCCGACGCCCGCCATGTGTACTTCACCGCGGCCGACGGACGGCTGCTGGCCATCGACGCCGCCGGGGGGCACCTCGTCGGGCAGACCCCGGCGCGCCTCGGCTCGAACTCCGGCACCGTCGCCGGCGCGCTGCCCAAGCCCGTCCTCGCCGACGGTCACGTCTACGCCACCGCCCCCGACGGCACCGTCTTCGCCGTGGACGCCCGCGAGCCCTCGGGCTGGTAGCGCACAGAACGAAGGGGGCCGCCCCCGAAGGGACGGCCCCGGACTCTCGCGGAGCGAAGGAGAGAACCTCAGCCCAGCTTCGACACGAACCTCAGCCCAGCTTCGACACGTCCCGCACGGCGCCCTTGTCGGCGCTCGTGGCCATCGCCGCGTAGGCCCGCAGCGCCGCCGAGACCTTGCGCTCGCGGTTCTTCGGGGCGTACACCCCGCCCAGCGCGGCCTCGCGACGGGCCAGCTCCTCCTCGTCGACCAGGAGCTCGATCGACCGCCCGGGGATGTCGATCCGGATGCGGTCGCCGTCCTCGACGAGGGCGATGGTGCCGCCGGCCGCGGCCTCCGGGGAGGCGTGGCCGATGGACAGGCCGGACGTGCCGCCGGAGAAGCGGCCGTCGGTGATCAGGGCGCAGGCCTTGCCGAGACCGCGGCCCTTCAGGTACGAGGTCGGGTAGAGCATCTCCTGCATACCGGGTCCGCCCTTGGGACCCTCGTAGCGGATGACGACGACGTCGCCCTCCTTGACCTGCTGGGTGAGGATCTTCTGGACGGCGTCCTCCTGCGACTCGCAGACCACCGCCGGGCCCTCGAACCGCCAGATCGACTCGTCCACGCCGGCCGTCTTCACGACGCAGCCGTCGACCGCCAGGTTGCCCTTGAGGACCGCCAGGCCGCCGTCCTTGGAGTACGCGTGCTCGACGCTGCGGATGCAGCCCTCGGCGGCGTCCTCGTCCAGCGCCTCCCAGCGCTCCGACTGGGAGAAGGCCTCGGCGGAGCGGACACAGCCGGGGGCCGCGTGCCACAGCTCGAGCGCTTTCGCGGAAGGCGATCCTCCCCGCACGTCCCATGTCTTCAGCCAGTCCGCCAGCGACGGGCTGTGGACCGAGTGCACGTCCTCGTTGAGCAGGCCCGCGCGGTGCAGTTCGCCCAGCAGCGCCGGGATGCCGCCCGCGCGGTGCACGTCCTCCATGTAGTACGTGCGGTTCTTCGCGACGTTCGGGGCGACCTTCGCGAGGCAGGGGACGCGGCGGGAGACCGCGTCGATCTCACCCAGGCCGAAGGGGACGCCCGCCTCCTGGGCGGCCGCCAGCAGGTGCAGGATCGTGTTGGTGGAGCCGCCCATGGCGATGTCGAGGGCCATGGCGTTCTCGAAGGCCGCGAAGGTGGCGACGTTGCGCGGCAGAACCGTCTCGTCGTCCTGCTCGTAGTAGCGGCGGGTGATGTCCATGACCGTGTTGGCCGCGTCGACGTACAGCTGCTTACGGGCCGTGTGCGTCGCCAGGACCGAGCCGTTGCCGGGGAGCGAGAGGCCGATGGCCTCCGTGAGGCAGTTCATCGAGTTGGCCGTGAACATGCCGGAACAGCTGCCGCAGGTCGGGCAGGCGTTCTCCTCGATACGGAGCATGTCCTCGTCGGAGATCTTCTCGTTCACCGCGTCGGACATCGCGTCGACCAGGTCGAGGGTGCGGACAGTGCCGTCCACGAGGGTCGCGCGCCCGGACTCCATCGGGCCGCCCGAGACGAAGACCGTGGGGATGTTCAGCCGCAGCGCGGCGTTCAGCATGCCCGGGGTGATCTTGTCGCAGTTGGAGATGCAGATCAGGGCGTCGGCGCAGTGGGCCTCGACCATGTACTCCACCGAGTCCGCGATCAGGTCGCGGGAGGGAAGGCTGTAGAGCATTCCCCCGTGCCCCATCGCGATGCCGTCGTCGACGGCGATGGTGTTGAACTCGCGCGGGATGCCGCCGGCCTCGACGATCGCCTCGGAGACGATCCGGCCGACGGGCTGCAGGTGGGTGTGGCCCGGCACGAACTCCGTGAAGGAGTTGGCGACCGCGATGATCGGCTTGCGGCCGATGTCCGCACCGGGTACACCGGAGGCGCGCATAAGGGCGCGGGCGCCCGCCATGTTGCGGCCGTGGGTGACTGTGCGGGACCTCAGCTCGGGCATCGTCGCTCGCTCCTTCAGAGATGGTCGTCAGAGACTTCAGAGACGGTCGTATGAGACTTCTGACTGCTAACGAGCGTACGCCGGTCATCCAGGGGTCGGGACAAGGTGTCCGGAATGCGGGACGCCCGTCTCGGACTCAGGGTCCGGTCAGATGGCTCTGCACCACCGGGGCCACCCGCGCGATGATCTGCTCGATGTCCGTCGACGCCAGCGGCTCCACCTTGATGACATACCGCAGCATGGCCGTCCCGACGAGCTGCGCGGCCGCCAGCTCGGCCCGCAGCTCCGCGTCCGGCAGGTCCAGCTGGTCGGCGATGCGGCGCAGCAGCTGGGCGGCGACGAGGCGGCGGAAGACGGTGGCCGCGGTCTCGTTGGTCACGGCGGAGCGGACGATCGCCAGGATCGGCATGCGCGTCGCCGGGTTCTCCCAGACGCCGAAGATGAAGCGGGTGAGGCGCTCTCCGACGTCCTCCAGCGGACCCTCGGCGAGCGCGTCGGGCGCACTCAGCGCGGGCGCGGCGGCGACTTCCACGGCCGCCTCGAAGACCTGTTCCTTGGTGCCGAAGTAGTGGTGGACCAGGGCCGAGTCGACCCCGGCGGCCTTGGCGATCCCGCGCACGGACGTCTTCTCGTAGCCCCGCTCGGAGAACTCCTCGCGGGCCGCGAGGAGGATCCGGTCGCGGGTACCGGCCGCGTCCGATTCCGTACGGCGGGGCCGGCCGCGCTTGCGGGCGGTGACGTCGCCGGTCGCCGGGGCGCTTTCGAGGTCGCTCACGGGCGGGGCGTCTTCACGGTCGCTCGGTTCCTCATCGCCGGGGCACCTTCACCGCCGAGGCCAGATGGAGGCGGGTGAACGCCAGGGCCTCGGCGAGGTCGGCCTCACGTTCGGCGCCGGACATCGCGCGGCGGGTGTTGACCTCGATGACGACATGGCCGTCGAAGCCGCTCAGCGCGAGGCGCTCCAGGAGCTCGGCGCAGGGCTGGACGCCGCGGCCGGGCACGAGGTGCTCGTCCTTCGCGGAGCCCTTGCCGTCAGCGAGGTGCACATGGCCGAGACGGTCCCCCATCCGGTCGACCATCTGCATCGCGTCGGTCCTGGAGGTCGCCGCGTGGCTGAGGTCGATCGTGAAGTGCCGGTAGTCGTCCTTGGTGACGTCCCAGTCGGGGGCGTAGGCGAGCATCTCGCGGTCGCGGTAGCGCCAGGGGTACATGTTCTCGACGGCGAACCGTACGTCCGTCTCGTTCGCCATCCGCCAGATCCCGCTGACGAAGTCACGGGCGTACTGGCGCTGCCAGCGGAACGGCGGGTGTACGACGACGGTGCTCGCGCCCAGCTTCTCGGCTGCCGCCCGGGCGCGCTGGAGCTTGACCCAGGGGTCCGTCGACCACACGCGCTGCGTGATGAGCAGGCAGGGGGCGTGCACGGCGAGTATGGGGATGCCGTGGTAGTCGGAGAGGCGGCGCAGGGCCTCGATGTCCTGACTGACCGGGTCGGTCCACACCATGACCTCGACGCCGTCGTACCCGAGGCGTGCGGCGATCTCGAAGGCCGTCGCCGTCGACTCCGGGTAGACGGAGGCCGTCGACAGGGCGACCTTCGCATCCGGGATGCGTACGACTGGCTCTGCCATGGGGGACAGATTACGGGTTGCCGTGGGTGGGGTGCGGGGTGCCTATTCGCCGTTGTGGTGATTGCCACTGGGCGGGTGCGGGTGCGTCGGAGTTGCTCGCGTCGTTCCGCGCGCCCCTATACGCCCTGAACCGATCCCATATGGTCAAGTCTGCGCAGGATGACGCCCTCCCTCAGCGCCCAGGGGCAGATTTCCACCTTTTCCACACCGAACAGATCCATCGCACCCTCGGCCACCAAGGCGCCCGCCAGGAGCTGGTTCGCCCGCCCCTCCGACACGCCCGGGAGTTCCGCCCGCTGGTCCGTCGTCATGCCCGCCAGCTTCGGGACCCAGGCCTCCAGGGACTCGCGCTTCAGTTCGCGCTGGACGTAGAGGCCTTCTGTCGAGCGGGCCGCGCCTGCCAGTCGGGCCAGCTGCTTGAAGGTCTTGGAGGTGGCGACCACGTGGTCGGGGGCGCCGAAGCGGGCGAACTCGCCGACCGTGCGGGCTATCTGGGCGCGTACGTGGCGCCGCAGGGCCCTGATGGCGTCCGGATCCGGGGGGTCGCCGGGGAGCCAGCCTGCCGTGAGGCGGCCCGCACCCAGAGGCAGGGAGGCCACCGCGTCCGGTTCCTCGTCGATGCCGTAGGCGACCTCCAGGGAGCCGCCGCCGATGTCGAGGACCAGGAGCTTGCCCGCCGACCAGCCGAACCATCGGCGGGCGGCGAGGAAGGTGAGGCGGGCCTCTTCGGCGCCGGCGAGGACCTGGAGCTCGACGCCGGTCTCGGCCTGCACGCGCGCGAGGACGTCGTCGGCGTTGCTGGCCTCGCGGACGGCGGAGGTGGCGAACGGGAGCAGGTCCTCGACGCCCTTGTCCTCGGCGGCCTGGAGCGCGTCCTTGACGACCGAGACCAGCTTCTCGACGCCTTCGGCACCGATCGCCCCGGCCTCGTCGAGGAGTTGGGCAAGGCGCAGTTCCGCCTTGTGCGAGTGCGCGGGCAGGGGGCGGGCGCCGGGGTGCGCGTCCACCACCAGCAGGTGCACCGTGTTGGATCCCACGTCGAGGACACCGAGTCTCATGTAGGGAACGCTACTGCCAGCTGGGCGTTCGACTGTCTCCGGAGGGGCCTCGGGCGACTTACCCTGGACGCGTGCCAAAGACGAAAAAGGTGAAGGACGACAAAACGGCCGAATCTGCCGGCGGTCCTTCGCGGGTGAAGCCACCGAAGCAGTCGCGGAAGGCCATGAAGGCTCTGAAGGCCGACGAGAAGGGGCTCGACTTCGCACGCGCGTGGGTGGAGTTCCCGGATCCGGCGGACGACGAGCAGGTCTTCCGCTGCGATCTGACATGGCTGACCTCTCGGTGGAACTGCATCTTCGGCAGCGGCTGCCAGGGCATCCAGGCGGGCCGGGCGGACGACGGGTGCTGCACGCTGGGCGCCCACTTCTCCGACGAGGACGACGAGAAGCGGGTCGCCGAAAATGTGGCGCGACTCACTCCGGACATCTGGCAGCACCACGACGAGGGCACGGCGAACGGCTGGATCTCGCAGGACGAGGACGGCGACCGGCAGACCCGGCCCTTCCAGGGCTCCTGCATCTTCCAGAACCGGCCCGGCTTCGCGGGCGGCGCGGGCTGCTCGCTGCACATCCTGGCCCTGAAGGAGGGCCGTGAGCCGCTGGAGACCAAGCCGGACGTCTGCTGGCAGCTTCCGGTGCGGCGGACGTACGACTGGATCGACCGGCCCGACGACACCCGCGTGCTGCAGGTGTCGATCGGCGAGTACGACCGGCGCGGCTGGGGTCCGGGCGGTCACGACCTGCACTGGTGGTGCACGTCGGCGACCTCGGCACACGGCGCCGGTGACCCGGTGTACGTCTCCTACCGCCCCGAACTGATCGAGCTGATGGGCAAGGCGGGCTACGACCGCCTCGTCGAGCTCTGCGAGGAGCGACTGGCCTCCCAGCTGCCGCTGCTGGCACCGCATCCGGCGGACCCGACCGACTGAGCGCCCGGCGCCCCGACGCCACGCACTCCGGCCTCCGTCTCCCGACACGACGCCCCTGCCCCGCCGACGGGCGCCCCCTCTGCCGCATCCGCTATGACGCGGACGGGCTCGGGTCGCCGCTCTCCGTGGGTGGGGGCGTCGGGCTTGCCGGGTCGGACGAGGTGGGGTCGGGTGGGGTCGGGGAGGGGGACGGAGGGTCGCTGGGAGTGGGATCCGAGGGGGCCGAGGACGTGGGGCCGGGGCTGGGCGGGGGTGTCGTCGGCTCGCCGGGGTCGGAGGGTGCGGGCGCCGTGCCGTAGCCCTGGATGGTGACGACCGCGCCGGCCGGTGCGATCGCCACGCGCGCGCTCCAGGGACCGGAGGGCTCGCGCAGATGATCGACGTACACCTTGATCGTCAGCGACTCGCCGTGTCTCAGGGTTCCCGAGGACTGGCTGAGGTAGAGCCAGGAGGCTCCCGTCGTGGCCGACCAGCGGACCGGGGCGTCGCCGCTCGCGATGAGAGTGATCAGCGTGGTGTCGCCGTCGTTGTCGGCGCCGACCTCCAGGTGCCCGGCGCCCTTCCGGCCGGCGCCGGCGACGCTGACGACCTCCACGGAGACGTCGGGGCGGCCGTCCTTGGCGAAGCGGTTGCCGGTTTCGGTGCGGGCGTTGCCGGCGTTCTGGTAGCCGCCGCTCGCCGTCTCGCCGTCCAGGCTGCCGGGTCCGTGCGCCTCGCTGGCGCTCGCGGAGTGGCCGTCGACCCCCTCGCCGGGTCCGCCCCGGTAGGCGGCCCACAGGGCGAGCACGGGGGCGGCGACGACAGTGGCGACGACGGTCGTGGTGACGGCACGCGCACGCAGGCGGTCGCGGCGGGCGGCCCGGTCCTTGGGATCCATCGGGAAGCCGCGGCGATCGAAGCGGGGCACGGCGGCGCCACGCGCGCGTGACGGGTGCGCCGGCGCCATGGACAGCGCCGCGCGCGGCGCTTCGAGCACGGGCAGTTCGGCGGGAGTGGTCATGGTTCCGGGCCAGCGTCCGGGAATCGCGCGCTCGGCACTGCGGCGGCAGCGCGGGCAGTCGTCGACATGGCGCACGAGTTCGCGACGCAGGGCCGAGCTGAGCACGAACTGGCTGTCGCCGGTGAGCCGGGCCACGCTCGGGCAGTCGCCGGTCTCGACGACGGCGAGGGCCGCACGGGTGCGCTCGACCTCGCAGGCGGCGGAGGCGAGCAGTTCGCGGGCGCCGGCGAGCTCCATGCCGAGGACGGCGGCGACCTCGTGGGCGGCGAGGTGGTGACGTACGGCGAGTTCGAGCGCCTCGCGCTGCTCGGGGGTCGTACCGGCTGCCTCCGGCCAGGCCAGCAGGGCGAGTTCGCGGCGGCGCCCCTCCTGCAGGTCCTCGGCGAGCGGGGGTTCGGCGGACTTCTGGGACGCTCCGTGACGTCCCGCCGCATGGGTGGCCTGACGTTTCTGCTTGGCCTCGGCCAGCTTGCGCAGACAGGCCCAGCGGGCCAGCGCGTACAGCCAGGCCCTGCGGTCGCCTGCCGCCTCCGGGCCGCCGCGCCTCTCGGCGAGCGCGAGGACGTCGCCGAGGGCCGCGATCGCCGCGTCGTGGTCGCACAGCACGGACAGGCAGTAGGTGAACAGGCCGTCCAGGTACGGCTCGTAGCGCGTCGGCGGCCCCTGCGCCAGCGTGCGCGCGGCACCGCGGTCGCGCTCCTCCCGTTGCGCCCGGTGCGCGCCGGTGGTGCGGGTCGAGATCTCCGGACTGCTGCTCATCATCCGTGGACCGTAGGGGGCCGAAGATGGCCCCTACCGGCGCCTCGAGCACTTTTACTCCGTACGGGTGAAACGATCCCTCAATAGGGGACAGGAGCCCGTGATTCCGTGGCTCGTTCCCGTCGTGACGTGGCCGGTTCGCGCGCGGGCGCGAGCTGATTCGGATGCCGGGGCCGGGTCGGTCCGGATGCCGGGGCGCCCGCCGTGCGGCGGGCGGCGACCGGGTTGTCAGTGGCGGCGGTTACGGTTCGTGCATGGCTGCCCGTACGAAGTCCGCCAAGGAGCGTCCGTCCTACCGCTGCACCGAGTGCGGCTGGCAGACGGCCAAGTGGCTCGGCCGCTGCCCCGAGTGCCAGGCCTGGGGGACGATCGAGGAGTACGGCGCGCCCGCGGTGCGTACGACGACACCCGGCCGCGTCACCACCTCCGCCGTGCCCATCGGCCAGGTTGACGGCCGTCAGGCCACCGCCCGCTCCACCGGCGTGCCCGAGCTGGACCGGGTGCTCGGCGGCGGCCTCGTACCCGGCGCCGTGGTGCTCCTGGCGGGCGAACCCGGGGTCGGCAAGTCCACGCTGCTGCTGGACGTGGCGGCCAAGGCGGCGAGCGACGAGCACCGCACGCTCTATGTGACCGGTGAGGAGTCCGCGAGCCAGGTCCGGCTGCGCGCCGACCGTATCGGCGCGATCGACGACCACCTGTATCTCGCCGCCGAGACCGACCTGTCCGCGGTCCTCGGACACCTGGACGCGGTGAAGCCGTCCCTGCTGATCCTCGACTCGGTGCAGACGGTGGCCTCCCCCGAGATCGACGGCGCCCCCGGCGGCATGGCCCAGGTGCGCGAGGTGGCCGGGGCCCTGATCCGGGCGTCCAAGGAGCGCGGGATGTCCACCCTCCTGGTGGGCCATGTCACCAAGGACGGCGCGATCGCGGGCCCGCGCCTGCTCGAACACCTCGTGGACGTGGTCCTCAGCTTCGAGGGCGACCGGCACGCGCGCCTCAGGCTCGTACGAGGCGTCAAGAACCGCTACGGCGCCACCGACGAGGTCGGCTGCTTCGAACTGCACGACGAAGGCATCACGGGCCTCACCGACCCAAGCGGACTTTTCCTGACACGTCGTGCCGAACCGGTCCCCGGCACCTGTCTCACCGTCACCCTGGAGGGCCGCCGCCCTCTGGTGGCCGAGGTCCAGGCGCTCACCGTCGACTCGCAGATCCCCTCGCCCCGGCGCACCACTTCCGGTCTGGAGACCTCCCGCGTCTCGATGATGCTCGCCGTCCTGGAGCAGCGAGGCCGGATCAGCGCCCTCGGCAAGCGGGACATCTACTCCGCGACGGTCGGTGGTGTAAAGCTTTCGGAACCTGCCGCGGACCTGGCGGTCGCCCTCGCCCTGGCGTCGGCCGCCAGCGACACCCCGCTGCCCAAGAACCTCGTCGCGATCGGCGAAGTGGGCCTCGCGGGCGAGGTCAGACGGGTCACGGGCGTCCAGCGCAGGCTCTCCGAGGCACACCGTCTGGGCTTCACGCACGCCCTCGTACCGGGCGATCCCGGCAAGATCCCGTCCGGCATGAAGGTCCTGGAAGTCGCGGACATAGGGGACGCCCTGAGGGTCCTTCCGCGCTCGCGTCGTCGAGAGGCCCCACGGGACGACGAGGACCGCCGGTAGACTTTGCCCTGGTCTCGCCCGTCCGTACGAACCGAATGACGACACGGGAGCGTCCAAGACCCCGCGACCGGAGGAGAGCAGTGGCAGCCAACGACCGGGCGGCAGCTCCCGGAAAGTCCGGTGGGAGTGCCGGTTCCGATGGCCTGATGCGCGCCTCCCTGAGCGCCGTGGCCCCCGGCACCCCCCTGCGCGACGGCCTCGAGCGGGTGTTGCGCGGCAACACCGGCGGACTCATCGTGCTCGGCTTCGACAAGACGGTGGAGACGATGTGCACGGGCGGTTTCGTCCTGGACGTCGAGTTCGCGGCCACGCGTCTGCGTGAGCTGTGCAAGCTGGACGGCGGCATCGTGCTCTCGTCCGACCTGTCGAAGATCCTGCGGGCGGGCGTGCAGTTCGTGCCCGACGCGACGATCCCGACGGAGGAGACGGGCACCCGGCACCGCACCGCGGACCGCGTGAGCAAGCAGGTCGGCTTCCCGGTCGTGTCCGTGTCCCAGTCGATGCGCCTCATCGCCCTGTACGTCGACGGCCAGCGCCGTGTCCTGGAGGACTCGGCGGCGATCCTGTCCCGCGCGAACCAGGCCCTGGCGACCCTGGAGCGCTACAAGCTCCGCCTGGACGAGGTCGCGGGCACGCTCTCCGCGCTGGAGATCGAGGACCTCGTGACGGTCCGGGACGTCTCGGCCGTGGCTCAGCGCCTGGAGATGGTCCGCCGTATCGCCACGGAGATCGCCGAGTACGTCGTCGAACTCGGCACGGACGGCCGCCTCCTCGCCCTCCAGCTGGACGAGTTGATCGCGGGCGTGGAGCCGGAACGCGAACTGGTGGTCCGGGACTACGTCCCCGAACCCACCGCGAAGCGCTCCCGCACGGTCGACGAGGCGCTGTACGAACTGGACGCCCTGACCCACGCGGAGCTCCTCGAACTCCCCACGGTCGCCCGCGCCCTGGGCTACACCGGCTCCCCCGAGGCGATCGACTCGGGCGTCTCCCCCCGGGGCTTCCGCCTGCTGGCCAAGGTCCCCCGCCTGCCGGGCGCGATCATCGACCGCCTGGTGGAGCACTTCGGCAGCCTCCAGAAGCTCCTGGCGGCAAGCGTGGACGACCTGCAGACGGTGGACGGAGTGGGCGAGGCAAGGGCAAGGAGCGTCCGGGAGGGCCTGTCCCGCCTGGCGGAGAGCTCGATCCTGGAGCGGTACGTATAGGGGGCCGGCACCCTCTTGGCCGTTCTCCGGCCAGTCGTTCTCCGACTAGTCGTTCTCCAGCACGAACGAAGCCTGCGCAGTCGCATACCCCGGCGCCTTGACCTCCACCAGGTACGTCCCCGCCCCGGCCGACCCCGCCGCAGGCGTCGCACACTGCGGAGCACTCGGCTTACGGTCCCACTTCACGGTGTACGTGATGCTGCTGCCGGCCGGAGCCCGGTAGACGAGGTGGCCCCCGGTCACAGGACAGTCGGCGGACGACCAGTACGCGTCGTCCTCGCCGGCCTGAGTGATCGTCAACACCGCGTTCTTCGGCCCCAGATCGACCTTGCAGTCACTGCCGGAGGAGTTGGTCGCGGTCAGCAGCAACGTGGGCGTCTGGCCGGGGCCGTAGGCGTTGCGCAGGCTCCGCACGCTCAACTTCACCGCACCGGCGGTGCAGTTGGGCAGCGTGGAGCCGGCCGGAAGAGTGTCGTCCTGCCCCACTCCGGCACCCGTACCGGCACTCCCCGCGCCACCGGCTCCGGCTGCCCCGGCGGAGCCGCCCGTACCGGTCTCACCACCGACGCCCGAGCTGCCCCCCGTTCCGGCCCCGGAACCGGAGCCCGAGCCCGGTCCCGAACCGCCGCCGGTGCCTCCGCCGGTCGTCGACTCGTCGCGTCCGCCCGGCGCTTGACTGATCGCAGGGCCGGAACCGGACGGCCCCGGGGTGATCGTCGAGGGGGTGGGATGCTTGCCGTTGGAGCCGTCCGCGCCGTTCTTTCCGCCTCCGCCGCCGGAGCTGACGATCCATGCGATCAGCAGCGCCAGCACGGCGAGGACGGACAGCATGACGGCCCTCCGTCGCCAGTAGATGGAGGAGGGAAGCGGCCCGACCGGATTGCGCAGAGATCCCACGGCGCAAACTGTACGAGAGATCGGCGACTTCACCGCCCTCACCCGCCGCCGGGCGACACAACTTTTCAGGATCATCATTCCGGAAACGGCAGTCCCGCCCGGGACTTCCGCCAGGCCTGACACGTGCCGACAGCGGATCGTGACCGAACCGGCTCGCACCTCACGGTCCGTGACCAGGAAGGTCACCCCCTCGGGCCGGCGACCCACGGGCGGGACATGGACGTACGGCGTGTTCGCGATCGCAGCCTTGCACCTCTGGCCACGACTGTGGCGTACATCCGGTCCGAGCGACCCGTCCCTCAGAACACCCGCCCGCCACCCCCGGCATGGCAGGATCGGAAGGCCATGACTGCGCCCACGAAGCCCCAGCCCCAGCCCAGCAGCCCCGCCGACGCCATCATCGACGCTCCTCCCGGAGCGGGCCTGCACTCCCCCGTCATCGACTGGTTCGACGAGCACGCCCGGGATCTGCCGTGGCGGCGGCCCGAGGCCGGGCCGTGGGGGGTGATGGTCAGTGAGTTCATGCTCCAGCAGACGCCCGTGAACCGGGTGCTGCCGGTCTACCAGCAGTGGCTCGCGCGGTGGCCACGGCCCGCCGATCTGGCCGCGGAGGCGCCCGGCGAGGCCGTGCGCGCCTGGGGCCGGCTCGGCTATCCGCGCCGGGCGCTGCGGCTGCACGGCGCCGCGGTCGCCATAACGGGACGGCACGGCGGTGACGTACCGACGGACCATGCGCAGCTGCTCGCGCTGCCCGGGATCGGCGAGTACACGGCCGCCGCCGTCGCCTCCTTCGCGTACGGGCAGCGGCACGCGGTGCTGGACACCAATGTGCGGCGGGTGTTCGCGCGGGCGGTGACCGGCGTGCGGTACCCGCCGAACGCCACGACGGCCGCCGAGCGCAAGCTCGCCCGCGCGCTGCTGCCGGAGGACGAGAGCACCGCCGCACGCTGGGCCGCCGCCTCGATGGAGCTGGGCGCACTGGTGTGCACGGCCAAGAACGAGACCTGTGAGCGCTGCCCCATCGCCGCCCAGTGCGCCTGGCGGCTCGCGGGCAAGCCCGAGCACGACGGGCCGCCGCGGCGCGGGCAGACGTACGCCGGTACCGACCGCCAGGTCCGCGGCAAGCTGCTCGCCGTGCTGCGGGAGGCTCATGCGCCGGTGCCGCAGGCGGTTCTCGACCGGGTGTGGGACGAACCGGTACAGCGTGCGCGGGCGCTGGACGGTCTCGTCGCGGACGGGCTCGTGGAGCCCCTGTCGGGTGGTTTGTATCGACTGCCGTTGACGTAGCCCGACACGGAGCCAACCGGCAAATCCCCCTGAACCGGCGCGAATCACCGCGCCGGTTTACCCCTTTTCGGCTTCCGTTACACAACCGACGGACAGCCTATTGCCAGCCGCGCGCTGCTCCGCACAGCCCCGTGACAACAGCTCCGTAGCTTGATTGCCATGCCGCACACCAGGCGGCGCACACGCGATGAGAACCGGCAGGGACTGCCGGAACGGGGATCAGGAGGCGGTCTACATGGCGCAGGGCGAGGTGCTCGAGTTCGAGGAGTACGTCCGCACCCGGCAGGACGCGCTGCTGCGCAGCGCACGCCGTCTGGTCCCGGACCCGGTCGACGCGCAGGACCTGCTCCAGACGGCGCTCGTGCGGACGTACGGCCGCTGGGAGACCATCGAGGACAAGCGGCTCGCGGACGCCTATCTGCGCCGGGTGATGATCAACACCCGCACGGAGTGGTGGCGGGCGCGCAAGCTGGAGGAGGTGCCGACCGAGCAGCTCCCGGACGCCTCGGTCGACGACTCCACCGAGCAGCACGCGGACCGCGCCCTGCTGATGGACGTCATGAAGGTGCTCGCCCCCAAACAGCGCAGTGTCGTGGTGCTGCGACACTGGGAGCAGATGTCCACGGAGGAGACGGCCGCCGCCCTCGGCATGTCGGCCGGAACGGTCAAGAGCACGCTGCACCGGGCGCTCGCCCGGCTCCGCGAGGAGCTGGAGGCCCGCGACCTGGACGCACGCGCGCTGGAGCGTGAGGAGCGGGAGCGTTGCGCGGCGGCCTGACGGAGCCCGGGCCCACCCGGCCGGACCTCACTCCGGTCCGGGGGATCCTCCAGGCGGCGAGCACGGCGGTGGTCGTGCTGGCCGCCCTCGCCCTTTTCGTCTCCGCCTGCGCCACCGGCGGCACCGGCACCCGTGACGAGGGTCCGGCACACGCGGTCGCGGAAGGCGGCGCCTCACCCTCCGCCCTGCCGTCCGCCCTGACCTCCCCGCGTCTGGACCGGAAGGACGCGGTCGCTCTCCTCAGGTCGGACCCCAAGGTCTCCGAGGCGGTCAAGCGCGATCTGGAGCCCTGTGGCGCCCACCAGTACCCGGTCGACCTGTTCTACGGCGACCTCACCGGCGGCTCGGCCGACGACGTCGTCGTCAACGTCGTGACCTGCGCGGATCTGGTGGGTGTCGGTTCGTACGTGTATCGCGAGCAGGGCGGTTCGTACCAGAATGTCTTCCAGACCGAGGAGCCTCCGGTCTACGCCGAGATCGACCGCGGCGACCTGGTGGTGACCAAACAGGTGTACGAGAAGGGTGACGCGGTGTCGGACCCGTCCGGCGAGAATGTGATCACGTACCGCTGGGCCTCGGGGAAGTTCGCCGCTGTGTACCGGACGCACAGCGACTACAGCAATGCCGTCGACGCGGATCCGACGCCGGTGCCCGACAACTGAACCGATCGGGCCGCCCGGAACGATCCCCCAGTGACCGCATCGACACCGAAGAGTGAGAGCACCCGGATGGCAGACCAGACCCACGTGCTGTTCGTCGAGGACGACGACGTCATCCGCGAGGCCACCCAACTCGCCCTGGAGCGGGACGGCTTCGCGGTCACCGCCATGCCCGACGGCCTGTCGGGCCTGGAGGCGTTCCGGGCCGACCGCCCCGACATCGCCCTGCTGGACGTCATGGTGCCGGGCCTGGACGGGGTCAGCCTGTGCCGCCGTATCCGCGACGAGTCCACCGTGCCGGTGATCATGCTGTCGGCGCGCGCCGACTCGATCGACGTGGTACTCGGTCTGGAGGCCGGCGCCGACGACTACGTCACCAAGCCGTTCGACGGTGCCGTCCTGGTCGCCCGGATCCGTGCGGTGCTGCGCCGCTTCGGGCACGCGGGCGGGGCCGACCGGGGCGAGGAGAGCGCGGACGCGGCCGCCGGGGGCGTGCTGTCCTTCGGCGAGCTGGAGATCGACACCGAGGGCATGGAGGTGCGCAGGGCCGGGCAGCCGGTCGCGCTCACCCCGACCGAGATGCGGCTGCTCCTGGAGTTCTCCTCCGCGCCCGGCACGGTCCTGTCCCGTGACAAGCTCCTGGAGCGGGTGTGGGACTACGGCTGGGGCGGTGACACCCGGGTCGTCGACGTCCATGTGCAGCGGCTGCGGACGAAGATCGGCCAGGACCGGATCGAGACGGTCCGTGGCTTCGGCTACAAGTTGAAGGCCTGAGCGGGGGACCTGGGGTATGCGGGGGATCCTTCGGGGCCCGGTGGCGGATCGGCTGGCCGTGCGGACCGGGCTGAGATGGAAGCTGAGCGCGGCCATCGCGCTGGTCGGCGCGCTCGTGGCGGTCGCGCTCAGTCTGGTCGTGCACAACGCGGCGCGCGTCTCGATGCTGGACAACGCGCGTGACCTCGCGGACGAGCGGATCCAGATCGCCCAGCGCAACTACGAGCTGACCGGCAAGCCGAACTTCCCCAGCATCGCGGTCGACGACCGTCGTCTGCCGCCCGCCCTGCTCGAGAAGGTCGAGGAGGGCCGCCGGGCGACGTACGTCTCCGACCGGCCCGACCGGGGCCCGGACATCTGGGCGGCCGTCCCGGTCAAGGGCGGCCATGTGCTGTCCCTGCACACCGGGTTCACCGACCGCAGCACCGACATCCTCAACGACCTCGACCAGGCCCTGGTGATCGGCTCCATCGCGGTGGTCCTCGGCGGCAGCGCGCTCGGCGTGCTCATCGGCGGGCAGCTGTCACGGCGGCTGCGGAAGGCGGCGGCCGCGGCCAACCAGATGGCCAAGGGCGAGACGGACGTACGGGTGCGGGACGCGATCGGCGGGGTCGTACGGGACGAGACCGACGACCTCGCCAGCGCGGTGGACGCCATGGCGGACGCTCTCCAGCAGCGGCTGGAGGCCGAGCGCCGGGTCACCGCGGACATCGCGCACGAGCTGCGGACACCGGTGACGGGCCTGCTGACAGCGGCGGAACTGCTGCCTCCGGGCCGGCCCACGGAACTGGTCCTGGACCGGGCGAAAGCCATGCGCACCCTCGTCGAGGACGTCCTGGAGGTGGCCCGTCTCGACGGCGCCTCCGAGCGGGCGGAGCTCCAGGACATCCTGCTCGGCGAGTTCGTCGCCCGGCGGGTGGCGGCCAAGGACCCGGAGATCGAGGTGCGCGTGGTGCACGAGTCGGAGGTCACGACCGACCCGCGCCGCCTGGAGCGCGTCCTGTTCAACCTCCTGGCCAACGCCGCCCGACACGGCAAGCCGCCGGTCCAGGTCACCGTCGAGGGCCGGGTCATCCGCGTCCGCGACCACGGCCCCGGCTTCCCCGAGGACCTCCTCGCGGACGGCCCGAGCCGCTTCCGTACGGGCAGCGCGGACCGCGCGGGCCACGGCCACGGGCTCGGACTGACCATCGCGGCGGGGCAGGCACGGGTGCTGGGGGCCCGGCTGACGTTCCGCAACGTCCGCCCCGTCGGCCCGCCGGAGGGCGCACCGGCGGAGGGCGCGGTGGCCGTGCTGTGGCTGCCGGAACACGCGCCTACGGCCACGGGAAGCCACCCGATGCTGCCGTGACCTGCGCCAGCATCAGCTCCTCTCCCCTGGACGGTCGTACCCCGTCTCCATCCGCCCGCCCCCGAAGGGCGCCCCGGCGAAAGTCGCGGTGGCCGTGCTGTGACTGCCGGAACACGCGCCTACGGCCACGGGAAGCCACCCGATGCTGCCGTGACCTGCGCCAGCATCAGCTCCTCTCCCCTGGACGGTCGTACCCCGTCCGTCCGCCCCCCGAAGTAGCGCCGGTCCAGCTCCTCCGCCGGCACGTGCCGGGCCTCACGGAAGCCGGACTCGCGGGCCAGGGCCAGGATCTCGGACGGCCGGAAGAAGCTCAGGAACGGCGTCCCCGCGGCCCGCGCGCCCGCGACGGCGGCCTCGAGCTGTGGCCGCTGCTCCGGCTCGACGTCCTCCAACGGCCGCAGGAAGGTCGTGACCAGCGTGGAACCCGGAGCGAGCCCGGCGACCAGGCGGAACGTGGCCGCGACCGCCTCCCGGGTGAGGTACATGGTGACGCCCGTGGAGGCCACCACCGCGGGCCGCGCGGGGTCGAGCCCCGCCTTGAGGAGCCGCCCCCACCAGTCCCCCTCGAAGTCGACCGGCACGAGCCGCAGCCACTCGGGGACGCCGAGCCCGAGGTCCATGAGCCGCCGCCGTTTCCAGGCCTGCGGGCCGGGCCGGTCGACCTCGAAGACCCGCAGTCCGCTCGACTCGGTTACCTCGGGCCTGCGCTGGGCGAACGTGTCGAGACCGGCGCCGAGGACGACGTACTGGTCCACCCCTCGCCCGACCGCCTCGACGACCAGGTCCTCGACGAACCGGGCCCGGGCCACGATCGACGCGCGGGTGCGGCGCGTGGCGTCCACGTCCATGTCGGGGCGGTCGCGCCAGCCGTCGTCCGGGTCCGCGAGCCGCATCCCGATCTCGTCCTCCAGGACATGCGGCGGCGGATCCGCGCGGACGTGCAGGGCTCGCCAGAGGGCGACCCGTACGGCCGTGTGGTCGGCCTCGACCACGTCCTTTGTCACGCCCAGTCCTTGGAGAAGTCCAGCTCCTCGCTGCGCTGGGTCAGCGAGTACCAGTTGCCGCTGTCGTCGCGGAAGATCGCCTCGATGCCGTACGGCCGCTCCTGCGGCTCCTGGACGAACTCCACCCCGCGCGCCCGGAACGTCTCGTAGTCACCGCGGCAGTCATCCGTACGGAACGCTCCGGCGCCCATCACGCCCTTGCCGACGAGCTTCTTCAGCGCCTCGGCGGACTCGGGGTCCAGGCCCGGGCCGTCGAGGCTCATCAGCGCCAGCTCGACGCCCTGTTGCTCCTTGGCGCTGACGGTGACCCATGTCATCTCGCCCATCGAGACCTCGCTGCGCACCTCGAAGTCGAGCTTCTCGGTGAAGAAGGCTTTCGTGCGTTGCTGGTCGAAGGTCCATACGGTGGCGATGCCCAGTCCCTGGATCATGGCTCTGCCCTCCTGTCGTCCGGTTCCTCTCCGTCACCGTAGGCAGGGCCAGGGCCGGGCCGCTTCTTCAAAGTTGCGGTCCTCTTCGCGATTCTCGCGGTGGGGAACCCGCCGGCCCAGAGCATGGCGTAGCACCCGGGGATCAGGGAGGCGCCGCGGCCCACGTGCCGGGTGCGGTACTCGCTCGGGGTGAGCCCGGTCCGCGCCTTGAAGCGGGCGGAGAAGGTGCCGAGGCTGCTGAAACCGACCAGGTGGCAGATCTCGGTGACGCTCAGATCGGCCCCGCGCAGCATCTCCTCGGCCCGCTCGATCCGCCGGTGCGTGAGGTACTGCCCGGGCGTCTCGCCGTACGCCTCCTTGAAGGCCCGGAGGAAGTGATAGCGCGAGTACCCGGCATGCGCCGCGACGGCGTCCAGGTCCAGGTCCGGATCGGCCCAGTCGCGGTCCATGGCGTCCTTGGCGAGCCGGATCTGCCGCACCTTGTCCATGAGGCCGATGGTGGCACGCGGCACTGACATCGACCCCGCGAGCGCGCACGGAGAAGGCCCCCGGGGCGGACACCGTCCGGGGGCCTTCGGTTCAGCAGGGTCGGTTCAGACCTCGACCAGCGGAGCCGGCGCCGCGTCGTCCGCCGACTTCTGCGGTCCCGCGCCCTTCAGCGGCACCTCCTTGACGAACACCGCCGCCACCAGCGAGACCACGGCGACGATCGCGCCGAGCAGGAACGCCGAGTGCGTGCCGGCCGACACCGCGAACTGGTAGGCCTCGCGCACCGTGTCCGGCAACTTCTCCAGGCCCTTTGCGCTCACCGTCGCGGACTGCTCGGTCACCTTGGCGCCCTGCTCGCCGCCGCGCTCGGCCATGACGTCCTGGACCCGGTGGTTGAACAGCGCGCCCATGATGGCCACACCGAAGGAGGAGCCGAGCGTACGGAAGAGGGTGGTGGACGAGGACGCGACGCCCATGTCCTTCATGTCCACGCTGTTCTGCGCGACCAGCATGGTGATCTGCATCAGGCAGCCCATGCCGAGTCCGACGACGGCCATGAAGACACCGGAGGTGAATCGCGAGGTTCCGGTGTCCATGGTCGACAGCAGGTACAGGCCGATCACCATCAGGACACTGCCGACGACCGGGAAGACGTAGTACCGACCGCTGTCGGTGGTGATCCGGCCCGCGACCATCGAGGTCACCAGCATCGCGCCGAGCATCGGCAGGAGGAGGAGCCCGGAGTTGGTCGCGGAGGCACCCTGCACGGCCTGCTGGTACAGCGGCAGGAAGAGGGTGGCGCCGAACATCACGAAGCCCGTGATGAAGCCGATGATCGACATCAGCGTGAAGTTGCGGCTGCGGAAGATGTGCAGCGGTACGACCGGCTCGGCCGCCTTGGTCTGCCAGAACACGAATCCGACGAGCGCGGCGACACCGATGCCGATCAGCTCCATGATCCGCGCGGAGGTCCAGGCGTACTCCGTGCCGCCCCAGGTGGTCACCAGCACGATGGAGGTGATGCCGACGGTCAGCAGGGCGGCGCCCAGGTAGTCGATACGGGCCTGTGCGCGCTTCTTCGGCAGGTGCAGCACCGCGCTGATCAGGCCGAGCGACACGACACCGAGCGGCAGGTTGATGTAGAAGGACCAGCGCCAGCCCCAGTTGTCGGTGATGGTGCCGCCGACCAGCGGACCGCCGATCATCGCGAGCGCCATGACGCCGGCCATCATGCCCTGGTACTTTCCGCGCTCCCGGGGCGGGATCAGGTCACCGATGATCGCCATGACGCCGACCATCAGACCGCCGGCGCCGAGGCCCTGCACGGCCCGGAAGCCGATGAGCTGCCCCATGTCCTGGGCCATACCGCTGAGCGCGGAGCCGATCAGGAAGAGCACGATCGACGTCATGAAGACGCCCTTGCGGCCGTACATGTCGCCGAGCTTGCCCCAGAGCGGGGTGGCGGCCGCGGTGGCCAGCGTGTAGGCCGTCACGACCCACGAGAGGTGTTCGAGTCCGCCGAGCTCGCCCACGATCGTCGGCATCGCGGTGCCCACGATCATGTTGTCGAGCATGGCGAGCATCATGGTGATCATCAGCGCGAGCAGGACGACCCGCACGCTGCGCTGTTTCTTGTCCGGCTCCGTCTCGACCGTCTGTGTGTCCGCCATCGTTCCCACTCCCCTGAGGTCCTGCGGTACTGCCCCCGCCGGGGCACTTACTTGCCGCCCGGCTAGTTGTCTACACTGGGGAAGTTAGACGGGTAACTAGCCGGGCGTCAAGTAAGTTTTATGGAAAGCCGAGGAGGCACGAGGATGGGCGGCACCATGGACGTCACGAAGCAGCAGCGCCGCGGCAACACGCGCCAGCGCATCCAGGACGTGGCTCTCGGACTCTTCGCGGAGCAGGGGTACGAGAAGACGTCCCTGCGGGAGATCGCCGAGCACCTCGACGTCACCAAGGCTGCGCTCTACTACCACTTCAAGACCAAGGAAGAGATCCTCGTCAGCATCTTCGACGATCTGACGCAGCCGATCCTCGACCTGATCGAGTGGGGCAGGAAGCAGCCGCACACGCTGGAGACCAAGCAGGAGATCGTACGGCGCTACAGCGAGATCCTGGCCGGCGCGGCACCGCTGTTCCGCTTCATGCAGGAGAACCAGGCGGCGGTCCGCGAACTGCGCGTCGGCGAGACGTTCAAGGAGCGCATGCAGGGTCTGCGCGAGATCATCATCGATCCGGAAGCGGACCTGACCGACCAGGTCCGCTGCGTCAGCGCGATCTTCACGATGCACGCCGGGATGTTCTTCCTCCAGGACATCGCCGCCGACCCGGAGGCCAAGCGCAAGGCGGTCCTGGAGGTGGCGACGGACCTGGTCACCCAGGCCCACCGGGGCAGTGCGCACGCGTAGGCGGTCGGCCGCTCAGACCTTGACGCCCTTGGCCCGCAGGAAGGCGACCGGGTCTATCGCAGAGCCGTAGTTGGCGGTCGTGCGGATCTCGAAGTGCAGGTGCGGGCCGCTGGAGTTGCCGGTGTTGCCGGACAGGGCGATGCGCTGACCGGTCTTGACGACCTGGCCGACGTGAACCTTGATCCGGGAGAGGTGGGCGTACTGCGAGTACCTCCCCTTGCCGTGCTTGATCACTATGGCGTTGCCGTAGGCGGCACCGTCACCGGCACCCCCCGGACCCGCCTTGACGACGGTCCCGCCGTGCGCGGCGACGACGGTCGTACCGCTCGGCACGGCGAAGTCCTGCCCGCTGTGCTTGGAGTGCCACATGCTCCCGGACTGCGCGTAGCTCGCGCTGAGCGTGTACTTCTTCACCGGGTCGACCCAGGAGGCCGAGGAGGACGCGGCCGAAGCGACTCCGGCCCCCAGCGCGACCGTCGTCCCGACGGACGCGGCCACGACGGCCACACGGGTGCGGAGCAGGGACGTACGGGAAGAGCGGTTGAAGGCGCGCTGGAACATCAGAACCTCATCGAAGCCGGGGGCAGGAAAAACCATCCGGCGCACAGCGGCGCCCGGATGGGACAACCCTTGGTACCCCCGGGGTTCAAAAACCCCCAAACAGCACATCTACGACGAACCATAGTAATAGGTCTCGCCAGGCCGTGCGAGAAGTCCTGTTCCTCCCAGGATCTCGCCACTATTCCGCCTAGTAACGGACAAATCACCTGTGCGGCAAGTCACCGGCGGCCCGAAGGCAAAAGCCATGCCATGTGACGCACGCCTCTGGCTTCCTACCAACCAGTAACCCTACGGTTCCCCTCGCGCCACCCTCACCAACAAACATGCACGGGACAACTGCAGCGTTTCCGGACGTGAGAGGACCCCCACCACCGTGACAAGCCGACGCCCCTGGGCGCACCGCATCGCCGTAAGCACCGTCTCCGCAGCCGCACTCGTCGCCCTGGCCGTCCCCGCCGAGGCCGCGACGACGACCACCAGCGCTTCCCCGACCGCGACGGCCGCCGCCGAAGACGTCGACTACGCCACCTGGCAGACCGACTGCCAGGCCGTGATGGACCAGGCCCTCCCCTACCTGAAGACACGTATCGCCGCCACCAGGCCCGGCGAGAAGCAGGCGATCGTCTTCGACATCGACAACACCACCCTGGAGACGGACTTCGGCTTCAGCTACCCCGCACCGGCCAACAAGCCCGTCCTGGACGTCGCGAAGTACGCCCAGGAGCGCGGCGTGTCCCTGTTCTTCGTGACCGCCCGCCCCGACATCATCGCCTCGGTGACCAACTACAACCTCAGGCAGGTCGGTTACCAGGTCAGCGGCCTCTACGTGCGCAACTTCATCGACCTCTTCAAGGACGTCGCCGCCTACAAGACCGCCCAGCGCGTCGACATCGAGAACAAGGGCTACACGATCATCGCGAACATCGGCAACAGCGCCACCGACCTGTCGGGCGGCCACGCCGAGAAGACCTACAAACTCCCGGACTACGACGGCCAGTTGTCCTGACCTCCGGCTGGGCTCCATCCGTCGCGGCCCACACGGGGGTGGCGGATGGAGCCGGCGGTACTCGGCACCAAACCTGCGTCCGGCCTGGTGGACAAACCCGTTCGGTTCTCCGCCCGCGTCTCCTGCGGGGCGAGCAGCGCACTCTCGGCGGGAAGGAGGCCCGCGCCCTGGCCCGCACCAGGATCCGCGCGCCCGCCGAGTCCCCAGCAGAACCGCCCTCCCCGGCGTACGGCCCCGACCGGCACGCCCCACTGCCTGTCGCCGACCTCTTCTGCGAGGAGGCCACCACGACTCCCGCCGGAACGGCTCCCCCTGGACAGGCCGAGCCCCAACCGCACGCGCAGGCCGGAGCACTGGCCGCCGGCCCGCACCAGGATCCGCGCGCCCGCCGAGTCCCCAGCAGAAGCGCCCTTCGCGGCGTACGGCCCCGACCGGCACGCCCCGCTGCCTGTCGCCGACCTCTTCTGCGAGGAGGCCGCCACGACCCCCGCCGGAACGGCTCCCCCTGGACAGGCCGAGCCCCAACCGCACGCGCAGGCCGGAGCACTGGCCGCCGGCCCGCACCAGGATCCGCGCGCCCGCCGAGTCCCCAACAGAACCGCCCTCCCCGGCGTACGGCCCCGACCGGCACGCCCCACTGCCTGTCGCCGACCCCTTCTGCGAGGAGGCCACCACGACTCCCGCCGGAACGGCTCCCCCTGGACAGGCCGAGCCCCAACCGCACGCGCAGGCCGGAGCACTGGCCTGGTCTGCGGGAACTGGGTCTGCCGAAGGCGAGAGCGCACATCTCGGGGCTGGACGGCATCGAGGACTTCTCCGCGCCGGCGTGCCGGTTGCCGGCGCTGCGCTCGGTGACCCTGCTGGGTGTGCGGGGGTTATCCGTCTCGCTCGACCCCTTGGCGAAGCGCTCGCGATCGAGGTCCCCCTGGTCGAGCGCTGAGAAGGGGCCGGTGCTTCGAAAAGCACCGGCCCCTTCTGGCGTCGCCCTGAGGCTTACGCCTCCTTGCTCAGGTTCGGCCCGGCACCGCCGGCCGCCTGCTCGATCGGCGGGACGTCGGGCAGCGCCGCCTTCTCCTCACCGCGGAAGGTGAAGGTCTGGGTCTCGCCCTCGCCCTCCGTGTCGACGACCACGATGTGACCGGGACGCAGCTCGCCGAAGAGGATCTTCTCCGACAGCGTGTCCTCGATCTCGCGCTGGATCGTGCGACGCAGCGGCCGCGCACCCAACACCTGGTCGTAACCCTTGGTGGACAGCAGCTCCTTCGCGGACTGGGAGAGCTCGATGCCCATGTCCCGGTCCTTGAGGCGCTCGTCCACCTTGCCGATCATCAGGTCGACGATCTGGAGGATGTCGGCCTGGGTCAGCTGCGGGAAGACGACCACGTCGTCGACGCGGTTGAGGAACTCGGGCCGGAAGTGCTGCTTGAGCTCGTCCGAGACCTTGTTCTTCATGCGCTCGTAGTTGGTCTTCTTGTCACCCGAGGCCGCGAAGCCCAGGTTGAAGCCCTTGGAGATGTCCCGGGTACCGAGGTTGGTCGTCATGATGATGACCGTGTTCTTGAAGTCCACGACCCGGCCCTGGGAGTCGGTCAGGCGACCGTCCTCCAGGATCTGCAGCAGCGAGTTGAAGATGTCCGGGTGGGCCTTCTCGACCTCGTCGAAGAGGACCACCGAGAACGGCTTGCGCCGCACCTTCTCCGTCAGCTGGCCGCCCTCTTCGTAACCCACGTAGCCGGGGGGCGAACCGAAGAGCCGCGAGACCGTGTGCTTCTCGCTGAACTCCGACATGTCGAGGGAGATCAGCGCGTCCTCGTCACCGAAGAGGAACTCCGCAAGGGCCTTGGACAGCTCGGTCTTACCGACACCGGACGGGCCGGCGAAGATGAACGAACCACCGGGACGCTTCGGGTCCTTGAGGCCCGCACGCGTACGACGGATCGCCTTCGACAGCGCCTTGACGGCGTCGGTCTGGCCGATGACCCGCTTGTGGAGCTCGTCCTCCATGCGCAGCAGGCGCGAGGACTCCTCCTCGGTCAGCTTGAAGACCGGGATACCGGTGGCCGTGGCGAGGACCTCGGCGATCAGCTCGCCGTCGACCTCGGCGACGACGTCCATGTCGCCGGCCTTCCACTCCTTCTCCCGCTTGGCCTTGGCGGCCAGGAGCTGCTTCTCCTTGTCGCGGAGGGAGGCGGCCTTCTCGAAGTCCTGCGAGTCGATCGCGGACTCCTTGTCGCGGCGGACACCGGCGATCTTCTCGTCGAACTCGCGCAGGTCCGGCGGCGCGGTCATCCGGCGGATCCGCATCCGGGAACCGGCCTCGTCGATCAGGTCGATCGCCTTGTCCGGCAGGAAGCGGTCCGAGATGTACCGGTCGGCCAGCGTCGCGGCCTGGACGAGGGCCTCGTCCGTGATCGAGACACGGTGGTGGGCCTCGTACCGGTCGCGCAGACCCTTGAGGATCTCGATCGTGTGCGGCAGGGACGGCTCCGCGACCTGGATGGGCTGGAAGCGGCGCTCGAGGGCCGCGTCCTTCTCCAGGTGCTTGCGGTACTCGTCCAGGGTGGTCGCACCGATGGTCTGCAGCTCACCGCGGGCCAGCATCGGCTTCAGGATCGAAGCGGCGTCGATGGCGCCCTCGGCGGCACCCGCACCGACCAGCGTGTGGAGCTCGTCGATGAACAGGATGATGTCGCCGCGGGTGCGGATCTCCTTGAGGACCTTCTTCAGGCGCTCCTCGAAGTCACCGCGGTAGCGGGAGCCGGCGACCAGCGCGCCGAGGTCAAGCGTGTAGAGGTGCTTGTCCTTCAGCGTCTCGGGCACCTCGCCCTTGACGATGGCCTGGGCGAGTCCCTCGACGACGGCGGTCTTGCCGACGCCGGGCTCACCGATCAGGACCGGGTTGTTCTTGGTACGACGGGACAGCACCTGCATGACCCGCTCGATCTCCTTCTCGCGCCCGATGACCGGGTCGAGCTTGGACTCACGAGCGGCCTGGGTGAGGTTCCGGCCGAACTGGTCGAGGACCAGGGACGTCGAGGGGGTGCCCTCGGCAGGCCCGCCGGCGGTGGCGGTCTCCTTGCCCTGGTAACCGGAGAGCAGCTGGATGACCTGCTGCCGCACCCGGTTGAGATCAGCGCCCAGCTTGACCAGGACCTGGGCAGCGACGCCCTCGCCCTCACGGATCAGGCCGAGCAGGATGTGCTCCGTGCCGATGTAGTTGTGGCCCAGCTGAAGGGCCTCGCGGAGCGACAGCTCCAGGACCTTCTTGGCACGGGGGGTGAAGGGGATGTGCCCGGACGGGGCCTGCTGCCCCTGCCCGATGATCTCCTCCACCTGCTGGCGGACCGCCTCGAGCGAAATCCCGAGGCTCTCAAGGGCCTTGGCGGCGACACCCTCACCCTCGTGGATCAGGCCCAGGAGGATGTGCTCGGTGCCGATGTAGTTGTGGTTGAGCATCCGGGCTTCTTCCTGAGCCAGGACGACAACCCGCCGCGCGCGGTCGGTGAACCTCTCGAACATCGTTAATCGCTCCTCAGAGCGGTCAGGCAGTGGGGGGAACTTCCCCTCCCTGTCCTTCCGCAGCTTAGTCCCGCAAGCGGGGACCGCTCATTCCAACTGCCGACACCGTCCTTGGCCTCCTGACCCCGAACGCCGACATCTGCTCCAACCCGATGGTGCGAGACGATGTTCCCGCAGGCCAGGCAGTTACCCCAGTCGCCAGTACGCCGATGGCGAACGTGAGACGGCCTTTCCTGCGTGTCGCCCCCTCCCACTAGGGATGTCTTACCCGCGCGGACCGACACTCCATGCCGCACGCCCCCCGTCCCTCCGCTATGGGCGAACAACCTTGCACCACCCCGCACGCCCGCACGCCCCCTCTTCGGCCACTCTTCGCACCTGCCGGTACACCCAACGTAACTCTTGTGGTCTTTCGGCGGTTGCACTTGGCATGTCCGGCAGCCTCCCCTCTCTCGCCACGGATCTCACCACGGTCCCGCTCCCCCGCCGGCCGCTCGACCTGGCCACCTTCGGCGACGATCCGGTCCGCCGCTGGTACGAGAACGAACTGGGCTGGCCCACGGTGCCCGCGAGCACCGCGGAATCTCCCCTACGACTGCGTCTGGGGCTGCGCTTCGACGTCCTGGACGTTCCGGCCGAGGCCGGCCGCGCGGCCCTGCGCCATCTCGCCGGGTCCTCTCCGGTGGCGATGCGGGGCGACCGTATGGGGCTTCTGGTGGCCGCGGGCAGCACGGAGGAGCTGCCGGGCCTGCTGGAATGGCTGGAGTGGGGCACCCTGGCGCTCGACCTACGCGCGGTCGGCACGGGCGGCGTGATGCAGGCACCGCCTCCGCCGGAGCCCGCGGTGAGCGGAATCGGGGAGGTGCCGTCGGGGCCGTCTACCGAGCCCGTCGAAGACGAATCCCCTGCCCTGGCGGCGCGTCCGGAACCGGGCGGCCTCACGCCTCGGCGGTCGCCTACGGAGGCGAGCCGGGCCGTCGGGAGCCGGCGACCGTTCGTCCAGGGCCGACCGGGCGCCCTGCAGGGGGCCGCCGTGTGGCTGCGGCCCCCCGAGCCTGGGTGCGAGGTCGAGGCCTCGCTGCCGACGTTGTCGGCGCTGGGGGGCGATGGGGGCGCCCCCGATCTCGTACGCGTCGTGAACACGGTGGCGGCGCACTGCCACCGGCTGCGGCTGCGGCGCGCTCGGCCGTAAGCTTTCGCAGGCCCCGGCCGCCACGGACCTTTCGATCAGGCGTTGGCCTTCTCATAAGCCTCGCGAATGCTCGCCGGAACTCGGCCACGGTCATTGACCTCGTAACCGTTCTCCTTCGCCCAGGCACGGATCTGAGCGGTGTCCTGACTGCCACCGGAAGCGGCCCGCGCCTTTCCGCGCCCACCCGCGGCTCGGCCTCCGGTACGGCGACCGCCCTTCACGTAAGGGTCGAGAAGGTCACGAAGCTTGTCCGCATTGGCAGTCGTGAGATCGATCTCGTACGTCTTGCCGTCCAACGCGAACGTGACGGTCTCGTCCGCCTCGCCGCCGTCGATGTCATCGACAAGAAGGACCTGAACCTTCTGTGCCACCGGATTTCCTTTCATCCAATACTTGAGGGCCGGGGGTCTGCGGCGTCCGCCGTTTCGCCGTCCCCTGTTATATGCAGTACTGCAGTACGTCGGAAAGCAAACCGCTTTTGCTGGGAAAACACAAACCCCCGGGAGAGACCGACAGGGCTCTCCTCGTCCGGAAACATGCGCGTTTCGGACATAGGGAACCTGGGCAGGGCCGAGCGCCAGAATCCTGGCGATCACAGATGCAGAAGCATCCGGCTGTTGCCCAAGGTGTTCGGTTTCACTCGTTCGAGACCGAGGAACTCCGCCACGCCTTCGTCATAGGAACGCAGTAGCTCCGCGTAGACATCGGTGTCAACGGGCGTCTCACCGATCTCGACGAAGCCGTGCTTGCCGAAGAAGTCCACTTCGAAGGTGAGGCAGAAAACGCGACGAACACCGAGCCAGCGGGCCGTCTGCAACAACTTCTCCAGCAACTGATGGCCGACCCCGGCACCCTTCAGTCCGGGCTTCACGGCGAGAGTGCGCACTTCCGCGAGGTCTTCCCACATCACATGCAGGGCGCCGAAGCCGACCAGCTCGGCGTTGTCGTCGCGCTCGGCGACCCAGAACTCCTGGATGTCCTCGTAAAGCGTCACGGTCGCTTTGTCGAGCAGGATGCGGTCGTGGACGTAGGAGTCGAGGAGCCGACGGATGCCGGCGACATCGCTGGTGCGGGCCCGCCGGACGGTGATGGCTTTTGCGGTGACTTCGGGGTTCTCGGCGGAGGGACTCTTCGCGGACATGAGCGGACGCTATCGCCCGCCGCCCCGCGATGCCGAGTCGGGGTTCTCCGCGGTCGGCCCCTGGACCATCCGTACGGCGTCCTGGAGTGCCAGTCGCTGTTCCTCGCTCATCATGCCGAAGAAGGCGACGAGAGCGGCGGCGGGGTTGTCACTCTGGGACCAGGCGTCGTTCATCAGTGCGGCGGCGTAGGCGGCCCGTGTGGAGACCGCCTCATATCGATAGGCCCGGCCTTCCGCCTCACGGCGCACCCAGCCCTTCTGATGGAGATTGTCCAAAACGGTCATCACCGTGGTGTAGGCGATGGACCGTTCCTGCCGAAGGTCTTCCAGGACTTCCCGAACAGTGACCGGGCGGTTCCACTTCCACACCCGCGTCATGACCGCGTCTTCGAGTTCTCCCAATGGGCGAGGCACAGCTCAGCACAATAGTGTGAGATCCGGCTATCGGCGTGCCGAACGGCCCTTTCAACACCAAACAGCAACAAAAAGGGCGTACGACTCGGAAAGCACGGTGGCTCGGAGAGTCGTACGCCGACGAGGGCGCCGCGGATCGCTCAGGCGTCGCCCGCGGACCCGGAGGGCTGCTTGGCCCCCTTCGCGCGCGCGAGCGCCGCGTCGACGGCCGCGTCCTCCTTGGCCTTGTTGGCACCGCCCTGGGTCTTCACGATCACCCGGATCAGGCCGATGAAGAACACGGCCATGACGACCGGGGGTAGGAGCGCGGAGACGTAGTCCATGCGTCCAGAGTAGCCAGGCGCACGGGGACAACTCGGGTGGGGTGCGGTCTGTCGCGTCAGCCCGCGGCCAGGTGCTGTGGCGGGTTCGCCGGGGGCGGGGTCGGTTTGCGGCGGGGGAAGACCTCGCCCGGGGTGGGGATGGGCCGCCGGGAGGGCTGGGGGGCGGGGGCGGGTTTCTCCGCGGGTTTCGCCGGCGGCTGGGGCGGACGCTTCGCCGGCTCCTTGGCGTTCTGGTCCGTGGGACCGCCCCGGGCGGCCTCGGAAGGTCCCCCGGAAACACCTCCGGAAAGACCCCCGGGCAGCGCCAGGAGGCGGGTACGGGAGGCGGGGACCGCTGGGGCGGCCCAGGCGCGCCGGGTGGCCGTGGAGCCCGCCAGACGGGCCCGTACGTCCCGTTCGGCCAGCATCTGGCAGCGGCTCAGCAGCGCTGCCGCGACGGGGTTGCCGCGCAGCGCCCTCAGCGCGGCGAGATCGTCGGGCTCCGGCCGGTACCCGGCACCCAGCGCCTCCTCCAGCAGGGTGACGTAACCGGCGGCGGTGCCGGGCAGCGCGGCGCGGTACCGGGCGAGGTCGGCCACCAGGAAAGCGCGCAGCCGGGCGCCTTCACGCACCGCCTCGTCGAGGGACTCGGCGAGGCGGTGGCAGTCCTTGATGTCCTCGGCCGAGGCGGGGGCGGGGTGAAGGGCGAGGGCGAGAGCGCGGCGGAGCACACGCAGCTCCTCCACGCCGAACGCCATGCCGCCGCGAGATCCGTATGGCGTGGGCATGCGGCGACAGTACGCGCTAATCAGACAAATTCGTCATAGGGGACGGGTGTGGCGTGAGCAGGCCACCCACCCGGACGCGCGGCCGGACACCGGGGCGGGGCGGGCCGACGGCACGTCACATCCGCGACACGTTCCGCTCGTACACCAGCCGCAACCCCACCAAGGTCAACCACGGCTCATGCTCGTCGATCACGGACGACTCCCCCAGCACCATCGGCGCCAGTCCACCCGTGGCGATCACCGTCACCTCGTCCGGATCGTCCGCGAGCTCCCGGGCCATCCGGCTCACGACCCCGTCGACCTGCCCGGCGAAGCCGTACACGATCCCGGACTGCATCGCCTCGACCGTGTTCTTGCCGATCACACTCCGAGGCCGGGCCACCTCGATCTTCCGCAGCTGCGCCCCCTTCACGCCGAGCGCCTCCACGGAGATCTCGATCCCGGGTGCGATGACCCCACCGACGTACTCCCCGCGCGCGGACACCGCGTCGAACGTCGTCGCCGTACCGAAGTCCACGACGATCGCCGGTCCGCCGAACAGCTCGACGGCAGCCACCGCGTTGATGATCCGGTCCGCCCCGACCTCTTTGGGGTTGTCGGTGAGGATCGGCACCCCCGTCTTCACCCCGGGCTCGACCAGCACGGCCGGCACGTCGCCGTAGTACCGCCGCGTCACCTCACGCAGCTCGTGCAGCACGGACGGCACGGTCGCGCAGATCGCGATCCCGTCGATCCCGTCGCCCAGTTCGTCGCCGAGGAGCGGATGCATGCCCATCAGCCCCTGCAGCAGTACCGCCAGCTCGTCCGCCGTCCGGCGCGCGTCCGTGGAGATCCGCCAGTGCTCGACGATGTCCTCGCCGTCGAACAGTCCGAGGACGGTGTGCGTGTTGCCTACGTCGATCGTGAGGAGCATCGCGACTACTCCGCCTCGCGCAGATCGAGGCCGATGTCGAGGATCGGCGAGGAGTGGGTGAGCGCCCCGACGGCGAGGTAGTCGACCCCGGTGTCGGCGTACGCGCGCGCGTTGTCCAGCGTCAGCCGCCCGGAGGCCTCCAGCGCGGCCCGCCCGTGCACGACCGCGACCGCCTCCTCGCACTCCCCGGGCGTGAAGTTGTCCAGCAGGATCAGATCGGCGCCCGCGTCCACGACCTCCCGCAGCTGGTGCAGGGTGTCGACCTCGACCTCGATCGGCACGTCCGGGAAAGCCTTCCGTACGGCCTTGAAGGCCGGCGCGACGCCACCGGCGGCGACCACGTGGTTGTCCTTCACCAGCGCCGCGTCGGACAGCGACATCCGGTGGTTGACCCCGCCGCCGCACCGCACGGCGAACTTCTCCAGCGACCTGAGCCCCGGAGTCGTCTTCCGGGTGTCACGCACGCGTGCCTTGGTGCCTTCCAGTGCGTCCGCCCACGCGCGCGTGGCGGTCGCGATGCCCGAGAGCCGGCACAGCAGGTTGAGTGCGCTGCGCTCGGCGGTGAGGAGATCACGCGTGCGTGTGGTGACCGACAGGAGCTTCTGTCCGGCCTCCACCCGGTCACCGTCCTCCACGTGCCGCTCGACCTCGAACTCGTCCTCGCAGACCACCGAGACGACCGCCTCGGCGACCCGCAGGCCGGCCACGACGCCCGCCTCACGCGCGACGAAGTCGGCGGTGGCGACCGCGTCCTCGGGGATGGTCGCGACGGTCGTCACGTCCACGCCGTGGTCGAGGTCCTCCTGGATGGCGACGTTGGCGATGTCCTCGACCTCCACGGGGTCGAGACCGGCGTCGGCCAGGAGCTGCGCGAGCGCGGGGTCGAGTCCGCACTCCAGATATTCCTCGTGGAGACCGTCGGAGGCGGCGCCACAGGCGCAGCCGTCGCCGCAGCCGCCGGACGAGGCGAGGGGAAGGTCGTCGGTGCTCACTGCTGTCACTGCTCCTGAAGGGGCTGCCGGGTCGGGGGGAAGTCTGCGGTATCGGTGGTGTGCACGGCGAGGGTCCGGTCGGGATTGAGCCGTACGACGATGTGGCGGCGCCATGCCGTGTCGTCCCGGTCGGGCTCGTCCTCGCGCCAGTGGCAGCCGCGCGTCTCCTCGCGCTGCAGGGCGGCGGCGACCAGGACACGGGCCACGCACAGGAGGTTGGTGGCCTCCCAGGTGTCGACGCCGGGCTCGGCCGTCTTGCCGTTCTCGGCGAGGGCGTCGCGGGCGTCGGAATGCAGTTGCTGCAGGAGGCCGGCGGCCTTGGACAGGGACTCGCCCGAGCGCAGCACTCCCGCGCCCTGCGTCATGATCCGCTGGATCGCGAACCGCGCCTCGGGGGCGAGCAGGGGATGCGCGGGCCTCTCGGGCCGCTCGACGGGCGCGGGCACGCGCGCGTGGAGCCCGGCGCGGCTCGCCGCGATGTCGGCCACGATGCGCTCGGCGTAGACCAGTCCCTCCAACAGGGAGTTGGAGGCGAGCCGGTTCGCGCCGTGCACCCCGGTGCAGGCGACCTCGCCGCACGCGTACAGGCCCGGGACGGTCGTACGGCCACGGGAGTCGGTGCGCACGCCGCCGGAGGCGTAGTGGGCGGCCGGCGCGATCGGGATGGGCTCGGCGACCGGGTCGATGCCGTGGGCGCGGCAGGCGGCGAGGATCGTCGGGAAGCGGTGCTCCCACATGTCGGCGCCGAAGTGCCGGGCGTCGAGGAACATGTGCTCGGCGTCCTGCTCCTGCATGCGGCGCGTGATGGCCTTGGCGACGATGTCGCGGGGCGCCAGCTCGGCCAGTTCGTGCTGCCCGGCCATGAAGCGCACGCCGTCGGCGTCGACCAGGTGGGCGCCCTCGCCGCGCACGGCCTCGGAGACGAGCGGCTGCTGGCCCTCGGCGTCCGGGCCGAGGAAGAGCACGGTGGGGTGGAACTGCACGAATTCCAGGTCGCTGACCTCAGCGCCCGCGCGCAGGGCGAGCGCCACGCCGTCGCCCGTGGACACGGACGGATTGGTGGTCGCGGAGAACACCTGGCCCATGCCGCCGGTCGCGAGGACGACCGCGGGGGCGTGCACGGCACCCACGCCGTCGTGCTGGCCCTCGCCCATGACGTGGAGGGTGACGCCCGCCGTCCGGCCGTCGGCGTCGGTCAGCAGGTCGAGCACGAGCGCGTTCTCGATCGTGCGCAGGCCACGCGCGCGTACGGCCTCCACGAGCGCCCGGGAGATCTCCGCGCCGGTCGCGTCGCCGCCCGCGTGCGCGATCCGGCGCCGGTGGTGGCCGCCCTCGCGGGTGAGCTCCAGGTCGCCCGCCTCGGACTCGTCGAAGTGCGCGCCGGTCGCGATCAGGCGGCGTACGGCGTCGGGTCCCTCGGTGACGAGGATCCGTACGGCCTCCTCGTCGCACAGGCCCGCGCCCGCCACCAGCGTGTCGTCCAGGTGCTGTTCGGGGGTGTCGCCCTCGCCGAGGGCCGCGGCGATGCCGCCCTGCGCCCAGCGGGTGGAGCCGTCGTCGAGGCGGGCCTTGGTGACGACGACGGTCCTGAGGCCCTCGGCCTCGCAGCGCAGGGCCGCGGTCAGGCCCGCGACGCCGGAGCCGACGACTATGACGTCCGCGGCGATGGACCACCCGGGCGCGGGCGCGTGCAGTCGTATGCCTGTGCTGGTCACGAGGCGGCTCCGAAGGTCAGGGGGATGTTGTCGATCAGCCGGGTCGTCCCCACCCGGGCGGCGACCGCGAGGATGGCCTCGCCGGTGAAGTCGTCCTCGATCTCGCTGAAGTCGGACGGGTCGACGAGCGCGAGGTAGTCCAGGACGAGTGGCGGGTCCTGGCGCGCGGCGTCGTCCAGGATCAGGCGGGCCGCCGCGCGGACGGTCGAGGGCGTACCGGGAAGGGCTTTGGCGACGGCGTGCGCGTCGGCGGCCGCGCGGGACTCGCCGAGGGCGCTCAGTGCCTCGGCACGCGCGTGCGTGGCGGGCACTTCGCGGGCCCGCGCGCGCAGCGCCTCCTGTGCCGCGTGCCGGTCGCGGCCTGCGAACAGCGCGCGGGACAGGGCGAGCGCCGTGCGCCGCTCCTGCGGCTTGAGGTAGCGGTTGCGGCTGGACAGGGCCAGGCCGTCGTCCTCGCGCACCGTGGGCACGGCGACGATCTCGACGCCGAAGTTCAGGTCGCGCACCATCCGGCGGATCAGGGCGAGCTGCTGGGCGTCCTTCTGGCCGTAGAGGGCGATGTCGGGGCGGGTGAGGTGCAGCAGCTTGGCGACGACGGTGAGCATGCCGTCGAAGTGGCCGGGACGCGAGGCTCCCTCCAGGCGCTCTCCCATCGGGCCCGCGCTGATGCGCACCTGGGGCTCGCCGCCGGGGTAGACCTCGTCGACGGAGGGTGCGAAGACGGCGTCCGCGCCGGAATCCTCGGCGATCTTGAGGTCGGCGTCCAGGGTGCGCGGGTAGCGGTCGAGGTCCTCGCCCGCGCCGAACTGGAGGGGGTTCACGAAAACGGTGACGACGACCTCGCCGTCGGGTCCGGCGATCTCGCGCGCGGTGCGGATGAGGGTGGCGTGCCCCTCGTGCAGGGCGCCCATGGTCATCACGACGGCGCGGCGGCCCACGCGCGCGCGTGCGTGCAGTTCACCGGCGGTGCGCAGCAGGGTCGTGGTCATCGGGCGTCTCCCTCGGCGCTGTTGGTACCCGTGGCGAGTACCCCGAGGAGGTCCTCGGCGAGCTCCGGCTTCAGCAGTCCGTGTGCGAGCGCCCGGTCGGCGGTCGCGCGGGCCATCGCGAGATAGCCCGCGACGGTCTGCGGGGCGTGCCTGCGCAGCTCCGTGACGTGCGCGGCGACCGTGCCGGCGTCCCCGCGCGCGACGGGTCCGGTGAGGGCCGCGTCGCCGGAGCGCAGGGCGTTGTCGAGGGCGGCGCCGAGCAGCGGGCCGAGCATCCGGTCGGGGGCCGCGACACCGGCCGAGCGCAGCAGCTCCATGGCTTGGGCGACCAGCGTGACCAGGTGGTTGGCGCCGAGGGCGAGGGCCGCGTGGTACAGCGGCCGCTTCTCCTCGTCGATCCACTCGGGCTCGCCGCCCATCTCGATGACGAGGGCCTCCGCGGCCAGCCGCAGCTCCTCGGGGGCGGTGACGCCGAAGGAGCAGCCGGCCAGGCGCTGGACGTCCACGGGGGTGCCGGTGAAGGTCATCGCCGGGTGCAGGGCCAGTGGCAGCGCACCCGCGCGCAGGGCGGGGTCCAGGACCTTCGCGCCGTACCGCCCGGAGGTGTGCACGAGCAGCTGCCCCGGCCGCACGGCACCGGTCTCGGCGAGTCCCTCGACGAGACCGGGCAGCGTGTCGTCGGGGACGGTCAGCAGCACCAGGTCGGCGCGCCGCAAGACGTCCTCGGGGGTGACGACCGGCACGTCCGGGAGCATCAGCGCGGCCCGCCTCCTGGAGGCGTCGGAGACCCCGGAGACGGCCACCGGCCGGTGCCCGGCGAGTTGGAGGGACGCGGCGAGCGTCGGTCCCACCCGGCCGGCGCCGACGACGCCGACGGTGAGCCGCGCGGGGCGGTCCTTGTTGTCTGGCTGTTGGACTGTACTCACGCGACGGCGGCCTTCCCGTTCCAGTCCGCATCTGGGTACCGGACGATTTCTCGTCATGTTAACGCGATCGGTTCGAGGGGCGTCCGGTTGTCCACAGGCTGTGGGTTCTCGCGTGCGCCGGGGAGCGCGGAAATCCGTGGGCCCGCGGCCCGGGGGCAGGAGATGATCCGGGCATGAGTGACACAGCGGAGCAGAGCGCGGGGCAGGCGGCGGACGAGGCACGACCGGAGCAGGGCGCCGACGGGGTGCAACCGGAGCAGCTCACGGAGGCGGAACGGCTTCTGCGCCGCCGTGCACGGCGCATCAGCGCGTACCGGAGCGCGAAGCGCACGCTGGCACGCCTGGGGTTGCTCGCACCCCTCCGCGAGCGCCTGTCGCTGCTCGACGGGGCGGACACGCTCTACGACCTGGACGAGCCGTCCGACCTCTACGGGAACGGCATCGTCGAGGCCCTGGAGGAGAAGGTCGCAGGACTCCTCGGCAAGGAGGCCGCCGCTTTCTTCCCGACCGGCACGATGGCCCAGCAGGTGGCGCTGCGCTGCTGGGCGGGCCGCACCGGCAATCCCACCGTCGCCCTGCACGCCCTGGCCCATCCGGAGGTGTACGAGCGCGATGCCTTCCGGGAGGTCTCCGGTCTGCGCCCGGTCCATGTGACGAGCGAGCCGCGGCAGCCCACGGCCGACGAGATACGCGGCTTCGAGGAGCCCTTCGGGGCGCTGATGCTGGAACTGCCTCTCAGGGACGCCGGTTTCGTGCTGCCCACCTGGGAGGAGCTCACCGAGGTCGTGGAGGCGGCTCGCGAGCGCGACGCCGTGGTGCACTTCGACGGGGCGCGCCTGTGGGAGACCACCGTCCACTTCGGCCGCCCCCTGGCTGAGATCGCGGATCTCGCGGACAGCGTGTACGTGTCGTTCTACAAGTCCCTCCAGGCCTTCGGCGGGGCCGCACTCGCCGGCCCGAAGACCCTGATCGACGAGGCGAAGACCTGGCGGCACCGGTACGGCGGCGCGGTCTTCCAGCAGTTCCCGACCGTCCTGTCGGCCCTGGCCGGACTGGAGCGGGAACTGCCCGGGCTGCCCGAGTACGTCACCCACGCGCGCGTGGTGGCCGCCGCGCTGCGCGAGGGGTTCGCGGAGGCCGGGGTGCCGTGGGCGCGGGTCCACCCCGAGGTGCCGCACACCTTCGATTTCCAGGTCTGGCTGCCGTACGGCGTCGACGAGCTCTCCGAGGCGGCGATCCGGCAGTCGGAGGAGACGGGGACGGCCCTGTTCATCCATCCCTGGGACGAGAAGGGCCCCGGCCTGTCCATGACCGAGGTCAACGTCCGTGGTGCGGCCCTGGAGTGGACGGCGGCGGACGTGAAGACGGCGGCCGCGGACTTCGTCGCCCGGCTGGGGCAGGTCAGCGGCTAGCGGGTCGGCGTTCGCGCGCGACCCGCGCGCCCTGGGTGCCGGGAGCCGGCGGGACGGGGCTGCCGAGACCCCAGGCTGCGCCGCAAACGACAGCCGCGTCGCGTCGATTGACGACCGCCGTCAATCGAGGACGGCGTTGTCAGTGGCGAGGTGCACCATGAGGTCATGAGCGTGCGCATCGACATCGCGGGGCTGCGGCCGGAGAGGGTCGCCGTCGTGCCCTCGCCCCTGGCCGAGCTCGGCATGGCGCTGCACGCGCTGGCCGAGCCGGGCCACCATCCGGGGCTGCAGGCCTGGGTGACCGGCGTGACCGCCCGGCTCGACCCGCATCTGGCCGACCGGATGTGCGAGGCGGACTTCCTGTGGCGGACGACGTTCTCGGACCTGTTCATGCCCTTCGCCGGCATCGCGGGCCGGACCACGCTCCCCGGGGCCTGCATCGCCGAGGATCTGGACCTGCTCGACAAGCTGACGGACGAACAGTTCGTGGACGCGGCGCTGGAGTTCACCTGCGCGCTGCCGTATTCCTCGCACGGCCCCAGTGTGCTCTCCGACGGCGCGTTGCACCGGCGTGCCCTGGAGCTGGCCGCGGCCCGCGGACCGCAGCAGGTGGGGTTCGCCGAGCGGCTGCTGGCCGGCCCGCCGCGGATCCGGGCCTGGTTCCGGCAGTTCGTGGAGGACTGCGACGAGGCGTTCTTCGCGGACACCTGGGCGCGCCTGCGCCCCCAACTCGCGGCGGACGCCCGCCACAAGACGGACCTGCTGCGCCGCAAGGGCCTCGCGGAGGCCCTCACCGCGGTGTCGCCGGCGGTCACGCTCGACGAGGCGGAGGGCCGCATCACGGTCGACAAGCTGGGCATCGGACACAGCGCCACGGCGGAGGGCGGTCTGCTGCTGATCCCCACGAGCCTGGGTCGGCCGCACCTGAGCGTCCTGCACCGGTACGGCTGGCAACCCGCCCTGCACTACCCCGTCGGCTCCCCCGAGCTCGCCTCCCCGCCTTCGGTCGAGCAGCTGACCCTGCGGCTGACCGCACTCTCCCACCCCGTCCGGATGCGACTGTGCCGCCATCTGGCCCGCAGCGCCTGCACCACGAGCGAACTCGCCCAGGTGCACGGCATGACGGCCCCGGAGATATCCCGGCACCTGAGCGTCCTGAAGAAGGCGGCCCTGATCAACACCCGCCGCCGCGGCCGGTACGTCCTGCACCAGCTGGACGTCACCGTGGTGGCGCGGCTCGGCAGCGACTTCCTCGAAGGAATATTGAGGTAGCCCGACCGGGGCCGTGCCTCAGCCGTGCCCGCCCGCGCGTACCAATCCCGTCTCGTAGGCGAGGACCACCACCTGCACCCGGTCCCTGAGGCCCAGCTTGGTCAGGATGCGGCCGACATGGGTCTTCACCGTCGCCTCGGACAGCACCAGCCGGGCCGCGATCTCGCCGTTGGAGAGCCCCTGTGCGACCAGCACCATGACCTCGCGCTCGCGGCCGGTGAGCCGCTCCAGCTCCTTGTGCTGGGGCTCCTTGCCGGTGGCGGGCAGCATGGGCGCGAACCGGTCGAGCAGGCGCCGGGTCGTCGAGGGGGCGACCACGGCGTCGCCGCTGTGCACGGAGCGGATCGCGGTGAGCAGTTCGCCGGGCGGCACGTCCTTGAGCATGAAGCCGGAGGCCCCCGCCTTCAGCCCGGAGAAGGCGTACTCGTCCAGGTCGAAGGTGGTCAGGATCAGCACCTTCGGCGGTTCGGGCTCCGAGCAGATGCGGCGGGTGGCCTCCACACCGTCGAGCTTCGGCATGCGGACGTCCATCAGGACGACGTCCACGGCGGTCGAGCGCAGCACCTGGAGTGCCTCCACGCCGTCCCCCGCCTCCGCGACGACCTCCATGTCCGGCTGGGCTGCGAGCACCATCCGGAACCCGGTGCGCAGCAGCACCTGGTCATCGACGAGCATCACGCGGATCGTCATCGGGCCTCTTCCGTTTCCTCGGGGTCGTACGGCAGGTCGCCAGGGGGCGTGACAGGTGTCAACAGGGGGCGTGCGTCGGCGTCAATGCGCTGGTTTGAGCGGCAGCAGCGCACTGATGCGGAATCCTCCGCCGGGGCGGGGACCCGCGTCCAGGGTGCCGCCGACCATGCCGACGCGCTCGCGCATGCCGATCAGTCCGTGGCCCGCGCCGTCGGCGCCGCCCTCCTCGTACAGCTCATGCGGAGCGCCCTTGCCGTCGTCCTCGACGAGCAGGCCGAGGCCGTCGTCGAAGTAGACCAGGCGCACGCTCGCGCCCGCGTTCGGGCCGCCGTGCTTGCGCGTGTTGGTGAGCGCCTCCTGCACGATGCGGTACGCCGTGAGCTCGACGCCGCTGGGCAGCGGGCGCGGGGTGCCCTCGATCTTGAAGTCGACGGGGAGGCCGGAACCGCGGCACTGCTCGACGAGGTCCTCGATCTGTTCGACGTCGGGCTGCGGAACGTACTCGCCGCCCTCCTGGTGCTCGCCGGTGCGCAGCACGCCCAGCAGGCGGCGCATCTCGGCGAGGGCCTGGCGGCCGGTGGAGGAGATGGTCTCCAGTGCCTTCTTGGCCTGGTCGGGCGCGGCGTCGAGGACATAGGCGGCGCCGTCGGCCTGGACGACCATGACGGACACGTTGTGGGCGACGACGTCGTGCAGCTCGCGGGCGATGCGGGCGCGCTCGGCTGCGACGGCGACCTTCGCCTGCGCCTCACGCTCCTTCTCCAGGCGGGCGTTGCGCTCCTCCAGCTGCGCGAAGTAGGCGCGCCGGGTGCGGATCGAGTCGCCGAGCACCCAGGCCAGGGCGAACGGGACGGTCTGGAAGATCATGAGGGCGACGTTGCCGAGGCCGCTGGTGTTCTCGTTCCACCAGCGCATCTGTGCCAAGGGAGCCGCGCACAGGCCGACCGTCAACGCCAGCCGGGAGGCCCATCGGGCGCCCGTGGCGGCCACCGTGTAGACGATCACCAGGAAGGCGAAGTCGGCGCTCGTGGTCTCCACGTCCAGCGCGAGCTGCACCACGCCGAGCCCGATGGCCAACAGCAGCATGCGCTCCGGCATGCGCCTGCGCAGCGCTATCGCCAGGCACAACAGCAGGACGATCGGAACGATCGCCAACGGGGGCTCAGCCCCTCGGGACTCCCCACGGGCGGTTTCGCTCGCGAGCGATATCCCGAACAGGAGGACGGCCCAGAAGACGTCGACCCCTGTCGGGTGCCTGCGGAGGAAGTCATAGAGGCGTTGCACGTAACCCAGCGTAGGGAAGCGTGATGTGTGCAGGGGTCAACCGGAGGACCGATCCGTACCGCCCGCGCGTACTCCCCAAGGTGGAGGCCCCCTTCCCCCGTGCGCCTAGCCTGACGGCGTGACCGATGACACGACGGCCTGGCCGACGGGCGACTGGAGCGGCTGGCGGGCCGCCACCGAGGCCGCCCTCTACGGCCCTGACGGCTTCTACCGCAGGTCGGAGGGCCCGGCCGGGCACTTCCGTACGTCCGTGCACGCCTCGCCGTTGTTCGCCGAGGCCGTGGCCCTGCTCCTGTGCCGCGTCGACGAGGCGCTCGGGCGGCCCGCACGGCTCGACTTCGTCGACATGGCCGCGGGGCGGGGCGAGCTGGCCACCGGCGTCCTCGCCGCCCTGCCCGCCGACGTGGCCGCCCGCACGCGCGCGTACGCGGTCGAGCTCGCCGACCGCCCCGAGGCCCTCGATCACCGGGTCGAGTGGCTGACCGGGCCCCCGAAGAACATCACCGGGCTGCTGTTCGCCAACGAATGGCTGGACAACGTACCCGTGGAGATCGCCGAGACGGACTCCACGGGCGTCCCACGACATGTGCTCGTACGGCGGGACGGTCGCGAGCGTCTCGGGGAGCCGGTCGCCGGTGCGGAGGCCGAGTGGCTGGACCGGTGGTGGCCACTGCCGCCCGAGGAGGGGCTGCGGGCCGAGATCGGCCTGCCCCGGGACGAGGCGTGGGCGTCGGCGGTCGCCGCGGTGGAGCGGGGGCTCGCGGTCGCCGTCGACTACACGCACACGGCATCCTCACGCCCCCTGTTCGGGACACTCACCGGTTTCCGTGCAGGGCGCGAGACGGCACCCGTACCGGACGGGTCATGCGACCTCACGGCCCATGTGGCGCTGGACGCGTGCGCGCTCCCCGGAGGGCGCGTGCTGACCCAACGCGACGCGTTGCGCGCCCTGGGCATCGAGGGCGCACGCCCCTCGCTCACGCTCGCGTCCACGCGGCCCGCGGAATACGTACGCGCCCTCGCGCGTGCCGGAGAGGCCGCCGAGCTCACCGCGGCGGGTGGCCTCGGTGACTTCGGCTGGCTGCTCCAGCCCGTGGGCCTGTCCGCCGGAGTTCCGGACGCACCCCTCGACGGGCCGCTCGCCGACCTACTTGTCGATGTCCCCGACCACGAAGAACAGTGATCCCAGGATCGCCACCATGTCCGCGACCAGCGTGCCCGGCAGCAGTTCGACCAGGGCCTGGATGTTGTTGTACGAGGCCGAGCGCAGCTTCAGCCGGTACGGGGTCTTCTCGCCCTTGCTGACGAGGTAGTAGCCGTTGATGCCGAGCGGGTTCTCGGTCCAGGCGTACGTGTGCCCCTCGGGCGCCTTGAGGACCTTGGGGAGCCGCTGGTTGATCGGTCCGGGCGGCAGCTCGGCGAGCCGGTCCAGGCAGGCGTCGGCGAGGTCGAGGGCGTTGTGGGTCTGCTCCAGGAGGACCTCGAAGCGGGCGAGGCAGTCGCCCTCCTCGCGCGTGACCACCTTCAGCGTGTCCTGGAGCTCTCCGTAGCCGAGGTACGGCTCGTCGCGGCGCAGGTCGAAGTCGACGCCCGACGCACGCGCGATGGGCCCGCTGACGCCGTACGCGTGGACGGCCTGGGGCGCGAGGACGCCCACGTCCCGGGTGCGACCCCGGAAGATCTCGTTGCCGAGCACCAGGTCGTCGAAGCGGTCCATGCGCGAGCGCACGGCGGAGACGGCGGCACGCGCGCGCGTGGACCAGCCGGCCGGCAGGTCCTCCTTGAGGCCGCCGACGCGGTTGAACATGTAGTGCATCCGGCCGCCGGAGACCTCCTCCATGACGTTCTGGAGAACCTCCCGCTCCCGGAACGCGTAGAAGACAGGGGTGATGCCGCCGAGTTCCAGCGGATACGAGCCCAGGAACATCAGGTGGTTCAGCACCCGGTTGAGCTCGGCGAGCAGCGTGCGCGTCCACACCGCGCGCGTGGGGACCTCCATGCCGAGCATCCGCTCCACGGCGAGGACCACGCCCAGCTCGTTGGAGAAGGCCGACAGCCAGTCGTGGCGGTTGGCGAGCATGATGATCTGGCGGTAGTCGCGCGCCTCGAAGAGCTTCTCCGCACCGCGGTGCATGTAGCCGATCACCGGCTCCGCGCTCATGATGCGCTCGCCGTCCAGGACGAGCCTCAGGCGCAGCACACCATGGGTGGACGGGTGCTGCGGTCCGATGTTGAGCACCATGTCGGTGCTCTCCGTGGCGCCGCCGATGCCGACCGTGGTCTCCGTCGTAGGAGTCATGGACACAGTCTCTCCTACGTACGCTGGCCCCATGGAGACGGGGAGCGGGCAGAACACTGAGGTCGCCGACGACGAACCGGTGTGGACCGGGCTGCCGCCGGGGCTGCTGCGGATGCGACTGCTGTTGCTGGTGGTGTGGCTGGGACTGCTCGCCGTGGTCCTGGGGCTGCTGCTCGGGCTGCTGTGCGGGCCCGCGTGGGCGGCCTTCGCGCTGCTGCCGCTCGCCCTCATCGGCTGGGGCTGGGTGATGCTCGGCCGCAACTGGCGCTCCTGGCGCTACGCCGAGCGCGCCGACGACCTGCTGATCAGCCGGGGTGTGATGTGGCGCGAGGAGACCGTCGTGCCGTACGGCCGCATGCAGCTGGTCGAGGTCACCTCCGGGCCCGTGGAACGGCACTTCGGGCTGGCCAGCGTCCAGCTGCACACGGCGGCCGCGGCGACCGACGCGACCATCCCCGGCCTCGACCCGGCCGAGGCGGAGCGGCTGCGCGACCGGCTCACCGAACTCGGCGAGGCCCGATCGGCGGGCCTGTGACCGCGCCGGGCGTCGACGACGCCGTACAGGAGAAGCCGGAGAAGGAACCCGTCACCGAGCGGCGGCTGCATCCCATAACGCCCCTCAGGCGGGCGTGGGCGCCGGTCGCGGTCGTCATCGGATGGGCCGTGCACGACCCCGACCAGACGCAGCGCCAGCTGACCCGGCTGACGACCACCACGCTGCTGATCGCGCTCGCCGTCGTCGTCCCGGCCGCCGCCCTGTACGGCTTTCTCACCTGGTGGTTCACCCACTTCGCGGTGACCGACACGGAACTGCGCATCCGGACCGGGCTGTTGTTCCGGCGCACCGCGCACATCCGGCTCGAGCGGATCCAGGCGATCGACGTCACCCAGCCGCTCCTCGCGCGCGTGGCGGGCGTCGCGAAGCTCAGGCTCGATGTCGTGGGCACCGACAAGAAGGACGAACTGGCCTTCCTCGGGGAGCGCGAGGCGCGGGCCCTGCGCGCGGAACTCCTCGCGCGCGCCGCCGGGTTCGCTCCCGAGACCGCGCACGAGGTGGGTGAGGCTCCGGCGCGCGAGCTGCTGCACACGCCCCCTCGCGATCTCGCGCTCTCCCTCGTGCTGACGGGCGCCACCTGGGGCAGCCTGGTCGCCGCCCTCGTCGTACCACCGCTGCTGTGGATGGCCACCCACAGCGTCTGGACGGTCCTCGCGACCGCCCTGCCGCTGCTCGGCGCCGCGGGCGCGAGCAGCGTGGGACGCTTCGTCACGGAGTACGACTGGACGGTCGGCGAGTCCCCGGACGGGCTGCGCATCGACCACGGTCTCCTGGACCGCACCCACGAGACGGTGCCGCCGGGGCGGGTGCAGACCGTACGGATCGTGGAGCCGCTGCTGTGGCGGCGGCGCGGCTGGGTCCGGGTCGAACTGGACGTGGCCGGTTCGTCCAACTCCGTGCTGGTGCCGGTCGCTCCCCGCGAGGTCGCCGAGGCGGTCGTCGCGCGCGTGCTGCCCGGCGTGACCGTGCCGCCGCTGTCGCGGCCCCCGCGGCGGGCCGGCCGGTGCGTGCCCGTGTGGTGGCGCGGCTACGGACTCGCCGTCACCGACTCGGTGTTCGCGGCACGCCAGGGGCTGCTGCGGCGGAGCCTGGCGCTCGTCCCGCACGCCAAGGTCCAGAGCGTGCGGCTCACGCAAGGGCCCTGGGAGCGGCTGTGGCGGGTCGCCGATGTCCATGTGGACACAGGGGCGAACAAGACCGTCACGGCCCGCCTGAGGGACGCCCAGGAGGCCGCGGAGCTGCTCAAGTCGCAGGCGGAGAGGTCGCGGACGGGACGGAAAGGGGCACGGCCCGACCGCTGGATGGTCTGACCGTGCCCCTGGTGAGCAGCTGTGCGTCCATCAGGAGACCGCGCTGCGCAGTCCCTTCAGGTCGATCTGTTCCGTCTCGTCGTGGGCGGTCAGGTCGATGACCTGGCCGACGCCCCGCGAGCCCTCGTCGGCCGGCTTGAACTCCGCCTCCGACTCGGCCTTGTGCAGGGCGAGGGCCTCCTGGCCGACGACGTCGGCGAGGTCCTCGTTCTGCACGGCCTCCAGGGCGTCCCGCGAGGTACCCGCCTTCGTACCGAAGAAGTCGAACCCGCCCTCGATCCGCGGGCGCCGCACGGGAGCCGCGGGCACGACCGCGACCGCGGTCGGCGCGATGAAGTGCCCGGCGGGCCGCTGCTGCGGCTGGGCGGCTCTGCCCGTGGTGGTGGCGGCCGCGTGCTCATGCCCGTCGACCGCCTCGGGCTTCCCCTGCGCTTCGTCCTCCTGCGCGGCCTCCGCCTGGGTGCCGACGGCGTCCGCCGCGCCGGAAGCCGCGTTCACCGGCTGGCCTTTGGAGCCGGCCTTGACCTTGGGATCGGGCTTGGGCCCGCTCTTCGCGGCACCCTTGGGCTCCGGCTCGTCCTCCGGCTCGTCCTCTTGCTCGGCCTTCGTCTTGGTGGCCCCGTCGCCGTCCGCGTCGAGCCGCTTCAGCGCCGCGCTCGCCCGCAGGAACAGCCGGGACCCCTCCGGAGAGAAGATCGCGGGCCGCTCCGGAGTCACCTCCGAGGCCTCCGAAGCCTCGGAGACGTCGGTCTCCACCTCGGTCTCCACCTCGGTCTCCACCTCGACCGCGGCCTCGGACTCGTCCTCGGCAACCACCGCCACGGCCTCCGCGTCGGCCTGCGCCGCCGGCAGCGCACGCGCCGGGGCGGCCTCTATCTCCAGCAGCCGGCGCCCCTCCAGGGCGCTCGCCCGCTCGGTCTCCGCCGTGGCGTACCGCCGCAGCAGTGCCGCGTGTTCGTTGCGCAGCCCCGCCAGCTCCGTCCGCTTCGCCCGCAGCCGCTGCTCCAGCTTGACGCGCAGCTCGCGCGACTCCTCGAGATCGGTCTCGAGTTCGGCGACCCGCTCCTCGTGCCGCCACTCGTCGCCGGCACGCGCGCGCGTGAGGTCCGCGACCTGCTTGCCCGCCTGCGCGTCCCACCGGCGCATGACGGCCGCCCCCACGACGGCGACCGCCGCGGCGAACGCGGCTATCACGCGCAGCACGGCCTCTTGCGAGAACACCCAGGGGCCGAAGGCACAGACGAGGGAGACGCCAGCGATCGCCGACGGAGGCAGCAGCCTGTGCAAGGGCGGGGAATGGCGGTGACGTCCACGTGGCATGGCCAGAAACTTACCGCGCGTAGGCGAATCGTGGTGCCACGCCCCGTAAAAACACAGCCACCTCGTTGCCTTCACACGACATCAGGAATCGGAGCGGCCGCCGAATTCGGCGTATTGATCACTCACCGATCACTCATCGATCGCTGATCACCGGACAGCAGCCCGCTCATCCACTCCAAGGTCGCCGGGATCTCCCGCCGCCAGGTGGTGAAGTTGTGCCCGCCGCTTTCGAGGATGATCGACGAGATCCGAGTCGTTTCCGTCGCCTTCACCCGCTCTATGAACTTCAGGGTGTCCTTGTAGTTCTTCTCGCCCACCTTGCTGCTGCTGACGAGCAGTGAGGTGTCCGGCGCGCTCAGGTGCTTGAGGCACCACCACAGGTTCGCGCGGTTGCGCAGCGCCTTGTCGCCCTGGAAGAGGTCGCCCGTGGTGGGGTCGACGGGCGCGTTGTAGTACGGGGACAGGCCCGCCCCGGCGACGTACACCTTGGGGTGGTGCATGGCGAGCTTCAGCGCGCAGTAGCCGCCCGTGGAGTCCCCGATGATTCCCCAGTTCCCCAGCTCCTTGCCCACCCTGTAGTGCTCGTTGATCGCTTTCGGAAGGTCCTTCGCGAAGAACGTCTCGGTCTGCGGACCGCCCGGAACGTCCGCGCACTCGGTGTCCCGCGGCGGTGCCACGGTCGGCCGCAGCATCACGAGGATCATCGGCTGCATACGGCCGCTCTTGGTGAGTTCCAGAGCTGTGCGCGGATAGTGGAGTTTGTCCACCAGCGCCCGCGCGGTGCCCGGATAACCGGTGAGTACGACGGCGGCGGGGAAGGTACGCGTTCGATAGCGCTCCTGGAAATACTCCGGCGGGAGATAGACGTACGCGGGGCTGGCGATGTGGGACTTGGGGCCGACGATGTCGACCGTCTGGACCTGACCGGCCAACGACGGCCGAGAGCCGCCCTTGCCGGGCACGTCCCCTATCTCCGTCACCGTCAGGGGCCCGCTCGACCGTTGGCCCGGGTTGTGGTCGACCACCACGCCCTGGTCGGTCTCCTGCCCGAACAGGTCGGCCCAGGAGGCGTAGAACCCGAAGGCCTGGTTCGCGGCGAGTCCTACCGCTACGAAGATCAGGACCTGCGTCGTGAGCAGCAGTCCGATACGGCCGCTGACGGGCCGCCAACCCGGGCGCGCCAACCGTGGCCAGAGCCACACCGTGCCGGCGAACAGCGCCACTGCGGACAGGACCGCCGGCACCAGCGTGTTGTTGCTCAAGAGACCCATTGCTTGCTTTCGCTTTCCTCGGCCTTTGAAACGGCTTTGAGGAGATGAGTGAACCTCTCCTCACGAGACACCGTCCTAGAGGGCGCAATGTCGCCGGATGCCCGAATCGGGGCTCCGGATCCAGAGTCACTCGCAGAACCATGGGATGCGATGTCTGTCAGGACAGATGAGGAAATGTCGGGCGGGGTTCCGATCCGATCAACACGGCTGCGGCGTGCACTGCACGGACCGCGCCCCGAGGCCGTCCCCGTCCTCGTCGCCAGAGCCTGCGCCCTCGTAGGTCTTCTGGACATCGCCGCCGGCGTCTTTCCGCGCTTCCGGCACAGTCGTATGCACACCATGGCCGAGGTACTGCCCGGCGCGCTCGGCCCGTTCGCGGCCGCGCTCTCGCTCAGCACCGGCGTGCTGTTGCTGCTGCTCGCCCACGGCCTCAGGCGCCGCAAGCGCCGGGCCTGGCGGGCGGCCGTGGCACTGCTGCCGGCGGGTGCGCTGGCGCAGTTCACGTACCGCCACTCACTCGTCGGGGCGGCCATCTCACTCGCCCTGCTCGCGCCGCTGCTGCGCCACCGCGACCAGTTCAGGGCGCTGCCCGACCCGCGCAGCCGCTGGCGCGCGCTCGCCAACTTCGTCCTCATGGGCGCCGGTTCCCTCGTCCTCGGGCTGATCATCGTCAGCGTCCACCCGAACCGCATGGTCGGGAACCCGAGCCTGGCCGATCGCATCACGCACGTCCTGTACGGCCTCTTCGGCTTCGAGGGCCCCGTCGACTACCAGGGCGACACCTCGTGGACCGTCGGCGCCTCCCTGGGCGCCCTGGGTCTGCTCACGGCGATCACCACGATCTACCTCGCCTTCCGCCCCGAGCACCCGGCCGCCCACCTCACGGAAGAGGACGAGAGCCGTCTGCGGGCCCTGCTGGCCAAGCACGGCGGCCGTGACTCCCTCGGTCACTTCGCGCTGCGCCGCGACAAGGCCGTCGTCTTCTCCCCCAGCGGCAAGGCGGCCGTGACCTACCGCGTCGTCTCCGGCGTGATGCTCGCCAGCGGCGACCCGATCGGTGACGTCGAGGCCTGGCCGGGCGCGATCGAGCGCTTCATGGACGAGGCCCAGGCGCACTCCTGGACGCCCGCCGTCATGGGCTGTTCCGAGACCGGCGGCGAGGTGTGGACCCGCGAGACCGGCCTGGACGCCCTCGAACTGGGCGACGAGGCGGTGGTGGACGTCGCGGATTTCTCGCTCGCCGGCCGCGCGATGCGCAATGTGCGCCAGATGGTCAAGCGCATCGAGCGGGCCGGTTACGAGACCCGGGTGCGGCGCGTCCGTGACCTCGGGGAGACCGAGCTGGAGCGCGTGCGGCAGGCCGCCGACGACTGGCGCGGCACGGACACCGAGCGCGGCTTCTCGATGGCCCTGGGCCGCATCGGCGACCTCGCCGACGGCGACTGCCTCATCGCCACCGCCCACAAGGCGGACGGGCAGCCCGGTCCCTACGGCGATCTGAAGGCGATCCTGCACTTCGTTCCGTGGGGCACGGACGGCGTCTCCCTGGACCTGATGCGGCGAGACCGCTCGGCGGACCCCGGCATGAACGAACTGCTGATCGTGGCCGCCCTCCAGGCGGCCCCGAAACTCGACATCACGCGCGTGTCACTCAACTTCGCCATGTTCCGCGCGGCGCTGGCACGCGGCGAGAAGATCGGCGCGGGTCCGGTGCTGCGCGCCTGGCGGGGTCTGCTGGTCTTCCTGTCCCGCTGGTTCCAGATCGAGTCCCTGTACAAGTTCAACGCCAAGTTCCAGCCCCGCTGGGAACCCCGTTTCGTCGTCTACCGGGCCTCCGGCGACCTCCCGCGCATCGGCTTCGCCGCCATGCAGGCGGAGGGCTTCGTCAATCTCGCCCTCCCGTTGCCGCGCTTCCTGCGCCGCCGCTCGCACACCGCACGCGTGTGTGCCCACGCGGTCGCGGAGCGGGACGTCAGAGCGGCCTGAGCCACAGGCCGCGCGGTCCCGCCGCTGCACGCTGGGCCTAGGCTGAACGCATGAGCAAGCAGAGCGGACGCGGGTACGTCGCCGGGCTTCCGGAATGGGACCGCTGCGCGGTCATGGGAGTCGTGAACGTCACCCCCGACTCCTTCTCCGACGGCGGCCGCTGGTTCGACACCACGGCCGCCGTCAAGCACGGCCTCGCCCTCGTCGAGGAGGGTGCCGACCTCGTCGACGTCGGCGGCGAGTCCACCCGCCCCGGAGCCACCCGGGTGGATGAGGACGAGGAGCTCCGGCGCGTCATCCCTGTCGTCCGCGGCCTCGCCTCCGAAGGCGTCACCGTCTCGGTCGACACCATGCGCGCCTCCGTCGCCGAACAGGCCCTCGCCGCCGGCGCGGCCCTCGTCAACGACGTCAGCGGCGGCCTCGCCGACCCCGCGATGATCCCGGTCGTCGCCGACGCGAGCGCCCCCTTCGTCGTCATGCACTGGCGCGGCTTCCTGGAGGGCGGCAACGTCAAGGGCGTCTACGCCGACGTCGTCGCCGAGGTCGTCGACGAGCTCCACGCGCGTGTGGACGCCGTCCTCGCGGGCGGCGTCTCTCCCGACCGTGTCGTCGTCGACCCGGGCCTCGGCTTCTCCAAGGACGCCGAGCACGACCTGGTCCTCCTCTCCCACCTCGACCGCCTTCTCCGCCTCGGCCACCCCCTCCTCGTCGCCGCCTCCCGCAAGCGGTTCCTCGGCCGTGTCCTCGCCGGTCCGAAAGGCGCCCCGCCGCCCGCCCGCGAGCGCGATGCCGCCACGGCCGCCGTCTCCGCCCTCGCGGCGCACGCCGGCGCGTGGGCGGTGCGCGTGCACGAGGTGCGCGCGACGGCGGACGCGGTACGGGTCGCCCGCGCCGTGGAAGGAGCCCGGTGAGCGCCCCCCACACCGACGTGGAACAGGTGGAAGCCGCCAACACCGCCTTCTACGAGGCGCTGGAGCGCGGTGACTTCGAGGAGCTGTCCTCGTTCTGGCTCACCCCTGCCGACCTGGGCGTCGACGAGGAGTACCACGACCCGGCCGACGTCGGCGTGGTCTCCTGCGTGCATCCCGGCTGGCCCGTGCTGACCGGCCGCGGCGAGGTCCTCAGGTCGTACGCGCTGATCATGGCGAACACGGACTACATCCAGTTCTTCCTCACGGACGTGCACGTCTCCGTGACCGGCGACACCGCCCTGGTGACGTGCACCGAGAACATCCTCAGCGGCGGCCCGGCGCCCGAGGGCGGCGAGGAGCTCGGACCGCTCGTCGGCCAGCTGGTGGTCGCCACGAACGTGTTCCGCCGCACCCCCGAGGGCTGGAAGATGTGGTCCCACCACGCCTCTCCGGTGCTGGCCGAGAACGACGAGGACGAGGACGGGGAAACCCCTTCCTGAACCCGTCGAACCAATAAGTGGTTGGAATCACGAACCCCTGGGTATGGGCGGCTACCAACCCGTGAGCCGCCGGGTTCCCCAGGGGAAACACACGGTGAAACCTGCGGACCCCGGCCCCGGCCCGCGCCCCCGTGGCCCGGCCCCGTCCGTGCTCGCAGGTAGATTCGTTCGAGACCGGTGTACCGCCCGCACACGGTACGGACCGGCCGTCACCGACGATTGCAGGAGTGATTCGCGTGGATCGTGTCGCGCTGCGCGGCCTGAAGGCCCGCGGGCACCACGGTGTGTTCCCCAAGGAGCGCGAGGAGGGCCAGACCTTCATCGTGGACATCGTCCTGGGACTGGACACCCGGCCGGCTGCCGCCGACGACGACCTGACGAAGACCGTGCACTACGGCATCGTGGCGGAGGAGGTCGTGGCCGTCGTCGAGGGCGAACCCGTCAACCTCATCGAGACGCTCGCCGAGCGCATCGCCCAGGCCTGTCTGAAGCACGAAGGGGTAGAGGAGGTCGAGGTCAGGGTCCACAAACCCGACGCACCGATCACCGTGCCCTTCGACGACGTGACCGTCACCATCACCCGGAGCCGAGTATGACCGCGTCCTTCGCCGCGGGTCACAGCGACCCGACCGTACAGCCGGTGCCCGCCTCCGTCGTGCAGCAGGTGGACGCCGCCGACACCACCCTCCACAACCCGAAGCGGGCCGTGCTCTCCCTCGGTTCCAACCTCGGCAACCGCCTGGAGACCCTCCAGGGGGCCATCGACGCCCTGGAGGACACGCCCGGCGTCCGCATCAAGGCCGTCTCCCCCGTCTACGAGACGCAGCCGTGGGGCGTGGCGGCCGACAGCCAGCCGTCGTACTTCAACGCGGTCGTCGTGCTGAAGACCACGCTCCCCCCGTCCTCCCTGCTGGAGCGGGCGCACGCGGTCGAGGAGGCCTTCAACCGGGTGCGGGACGAGCGCTGGGGCCCGCGCACCCTCGACGTCGACATCGTCGCGTACGCCGAGGTGGTCTCCGACGATCCGGTCCTCACCCTGCCCCACCCCCGCGCCCATGAGCGCGCTTTCGTGCTCGTCCCCTGGCACGACGTGGAACCCGAGGCCCAGTTGCCCGGCCGCGGCCCGGTCGCCGAACTCCTCGACACCGTCACGCGAAACGGCGTGGAACCCCGCAAGGACCTGGAACTCCAGCTGCCCGAATAGCCGTTAAGGTCAAGACGACCACAGTCCGTGGGACCGCCCAAGGACCTCGGGGGAGCTGAAGGGGCACCGTGAGAGAGCTGCGCATCAGGTTGCTGGCCGGCGTGTTCGCCGTGGCCGGCATCCTGTCCTGGGCGGGCGCCCGCCTGTGGAATTCGGTCGGGACCCTGCCCAGCGTCCCGCTGGCCGCCCCCATCGTTCTCGCCCTGATCGCCGTGGTCCTCATGGCCACGGCGCTCTCCATCCGCGCCCGCCTGAAGGCCCAGCGCGAGCGCGTCCCCGAGGCGAAGGGCGTCGACCCGCTGATGGCCGCCCGCGCGGTCGTCTTCGGCCAGGCCAGCGCCCTGGTCGCCGCCCTCGTCTCCGGCATGTACGGCGGCACCGGCGTCTTCCTCCTGGAATCCCTCGACATCCCCGCCCGCCGCGATCAGGCCATCTACGCCGGCTTCTCGGTCCTGGCCGGGATCGCGGTGATAGCGGCGGCCATCTTCCTGGAGCGCGTGTGCAAGCTTCCGGAGGACGACGACCGGAACACGGGCGCCGCGTCGACTGCGTGAGGCCCGAAACAGAGGCCCGTTAAACAAAGGCCCGAGAACAGCCGGACCGGTCAGCGCGCCATGATGAGGCTCATCGCCTCGTTGCGCGTCGCCGCGTCCCGCAGCTGACCGCGCACGGCCGACGTGAGCGTCTTCGCACCGGGTTTGCGGATGCCCCGCATGGACATGCACATGTGCTCGCACTCCACGACGACGATCACGCCACGCGGCTCCAGGATCTCCATCAGGGAATCCGCTATCTGCGTGGTGAGCCGTTCCTGCACCTGCGGCCGGCGAGCATAGACGTCCACGAGCCGGGCCAGTTTCGACAACCCCGTGATCTTGCCCGTGGTGGCCGGGATGTACCCGACATGGGCGACGCCCCGGAACGGCACCAGGTGGTGCTCACAGGTCGAGTACACCTCGATGTCCTTCACGAGCACCATCTCGTCGTGCCCCAGGTCGAACGTCGTGGTCAGCACGTCCTCGGGCCTCTGCCACAGCCCCGCGAATATCTCCCTGTACGACCGGGCCACCCGCGCCGGAGTCTCCCGCAGGCCCTCTCGGTCCGGGTCCTCCCCGACCGCGATCAGCAGCTCGCGGATGGCGTTCTCGGCGCGCTTCTCGTCGAATTCGCCGATGGAGCCCTCGCCGTCCAGCGTCACGGGGTCGGTCATCTGGTGCCTCGTTCCTAGAGTCCCTCACGGCCGAAAACGCCGCGCCCCCCAGGCTAAAACCTGGGGGGCGCGGCATCCATTCCGGGTCCGGTGAGGTCACCGGGGCGGGACGGGTGAGCGTCAGCTCTCGGGGCGCTCCTCGGGAACCGGGTCCGTGACCGGCTCTGACGAGGTGGCCTTGGCGGTGGTGATCGCCGGGCCCGCGCCGTTGGCGCCGTTCGTCAGTGCGAGCTCCTTGGGGGAGAGCACCGGCGGACGGGTGGAGGGCGTGCGGCGGGAGGAGCCGGTCCAGGCCGGCCGCGGGGGACGCTTGACGATGGGAGCGAAGATCTCGGCGATCTGCTCCTTGTTCAGCGTCTCCTTCTCCAGCAGCTGGAGCACCAGCTGATCGAGGACGTCGCGGTTCTCGACCAGGATCTCCCAGGCCTCGTTGTGCGCGGTCTCGATGAGCTTCTTGACCTCTTCGTCGACCAGCGCGGCGACCTCTTCCGAGTAGTCACGCGGGTGCGACATCTCACGTCCGAGGAACGGCTCGGTGTTGTCGCCGCCGAACTTGATGGCGCCCAGACGCTCGGTCATGCCGTACTGCGTGACCATCGCGCGGGCGGTCGCCGTGGCCTTCTCGATGTCGTTCGCGGCGCCGGTGGTCGGGTCGTGGAAGACCAGTTCCTCGGCAGCGCGGCCGCCCAGCATGTAGGCGAGCTGGTCGAGCATCTCGTTGCGCGTGGTCGAGTACTTGTCCTCGTCCGGCAGGACCATCGTGTAGCCCAGAGCACGGCCTCTCGAGAGGATCGTGATCTTGTGGACCGGATCGGAGTTCGGGGAGGCCGCCGCGACCAGGGCGTGTCCGCCCTCGTGGTACGCGGTGATCTTCTTTTCCTTGTCCGACATGATCCGGGTCCGCTTCTGCGGGCCCGCCACGACGCGGTCGATCGCCTCGTCCAGCATGTGGTTGTCGATGAGCTTCTTGTTGCTGCGCGCCGTGAGGAGCGCCGCTTCGTTCAGCACGTTCGACAGGTCCGCGCCGGTGAAGCCCGGGGTGCGGCGGGCGACGGCCGAGAGGTCGACGTCCGGAGCGACCGGCTTGCCCTTCTGGTGGACCTTGAGGATCTCCAGACGGCCCTGCATGTCCGGTCGGTCGACCGCGATCTGGCGGTCGAAGCGGCCGGGGCGCAGGAGGGCCGGGTCGAGGATGTCGGGCCGGTTCGTCGCGGCGATGAGAATCACACCGCCCTTGACGTCGAAGCCGTCCATCTCGACGAGCAACTGGTTCAGCGTCTGCTCGCGCTCGTCGTGACCGCCGCCGAGGCCGGCGCCGCGATGGCGGCCGACCGCGTCGATCTCGTCGACGAAGACGATCGCCGGGGCGTTCGCCTTGGCCTGCTCGAAGAGGTCACGGACTCGGGAGGCACCGACACCGACGAACATCTCGACGAAGTCGGAACCCGAGATCGAGTAGAAGGGGACACCGGCCTCGCCCGCGACGGCGCGCGCGAGCAGGGTCTTGCCGGTGCCGGGAGGGCCGTACAGCAGTACGCCCTTGGGGATCTTGGCCCCGACCGCCTGGAACTTCGCCGGTTCCTGGAGGAACTCCTTGATCTCCTGGAGCTCCTCGACCGCCTCGTCCGAGCCTGCGACGTCCGAGAACGTCGTCTTCGGGGTGTCCTTGGTGATGAGCTTCGCCTTGGACTTCCCGAAGTTCATGACCCGGGAGCCGCCGCCCTGCATCTGATTCATCAGGAACAGGAAGACGACCACGATGAGGACGAAGGGGAGCAGGGAGAGCAGGATCCCGACGAAGGCGTTCTGCTTCGTCGGCGAGACGGTGTACCCGTCGGGGATCTGCTTGTCCTGGTACTTGGTCTGCAGCGTGTTGGCGATGGTCACGCCCTGGTCGCCGATGTAGCTCGCTTGGATCTTCGAGCTGCCCTCGACCTTTTCGCCGTCCTTGAGCTGCACCTTGATGGTGTTCTCGTCGCCGGTGGTCAGCTTGGCTTGTTCGACCTTGTTGTCATTGATCGCCTGGACGACCTGGCCGGTGTCCACCGTCTTGTAGCCACCGGACGAGCCGACGACCTGCATCAACACGACCACGGCAAGGACGGCCAGCACGATCCACATGACCGGCCCACGGAAGTATCGCTTCACGTCCATCCATACGGAGCGGTGCCGCCCCGTCCCTCCTGCCATAGTGAGTTTGATAAGACAGTTCTTCTGACGGTACCCCAGCATTGTGGGCCGAAGCCGCACGGGAGGGCTTCACGAACCCGTCTGCATGCTCCAACGGCGCGAAACCCGCTGGGGTTCCCGATCGTCTTACAGGGCTTGAGCCGTCTGGCTCAGCCGCCGTAGACGTGGGGCGCGAGCGTACCGACGAACGGGAGGTTGCGGTACTTCTCGGCGTAGTCGAGACCGTAGCCGACGACGAACTCGTTGGGGATGTCGAAGCCGACCCACTCGACGTCGATGGCGACCTTGGCGGCGTCCGGCTTGCGCAGCAGGGTGCACACCTTGAGCGACTCCGGCTCGCGGGAGCCCAGGTTGGACAGCAGCCAGGACAGCGTCAGGCCGGAGTCGATGATGTCCTCGACGATCAGGACGTGCTTGCCCTTGATGTCGGTGTCGAGGTCCTTGAGGATCCGCACCACGCCGGAGGACTGGGTGCCCGCGCCGTAGGAGGACACGGCCATCCAGTCCATCGTGACAGGGGTGGACAACGCCCGGGCGAGGTCGGCCATGACCATCACCGCGCCCTTGAGGACGCCGACGATCAGCAGGTCCTTGCCCGCGTACTCCGCGTCGATCTTCGCGGCGAGCTCCACGAGCTTCGCGTCGATCTCTTCCTTGGTGATGAGTACCTCTTTGAGGTCGGCACCCATGTCTTTCGCGTCCACCGCATCACTTTCGGTCGTCCCACCAGCCGTCCGTCGCTCCCCGAGGGGAGCAAGCGTTCAGCCTTGCCGAATTACCAGTCTGCCACCCTGCCGCTGGACGACGACCTTGCCCGGGAGATTGATGGCTCCCTGGCCGCGCCAGCCGGTGATCAGACGGTCGACTTCCTCGATGTGACGGGCGAAGAGCGAACCGGCCGGGACGCCTGCCTCGATGGCCGCCTGGCGCAGGATGCGGCGCCGCACGGCGGGCGGCAGGGCGTAGAGCTTGGCGCACTCCAGGAGGCCCGCGGCGTCGCGTACGGAGGCCTCGGCCTGGCGGGCCCAGGCGTCGAGGGCGTCGGCGTCGTCGCGGGAGAGCTGGGCCGTACGGGCGAGGGCCTCGACGACTCCTTTGCCGAGCGCCTTCTCCAGGGCGGGCAGGCCTTCGTGGCGCAGCCGGGAGCGCGTGTAGGCGGGGTCGGTGTTGTGCGGGTCGTCCCAGACGGGCAGGGACTGGACCATGCAGGCCTTGCGCGCGATCTGCCGGTCGAGTTCGAGGAAGGGCCGGCGATAACGGCCGTCGGCCCCCGAGACCGCGGCCATGCCGGACAGCGAGCGGGTGCCGGAGCCGCGGGCGAGGCCGAGCAGGACGGTTTCGGCCTGGTCGTCGCGGGTGTGGCCGAGCAGGACGGCGGCGGCGCCGTGGCGTTCGGCCGCGGCGTCGAGGGCGGCGTAGCGGGCGTCGCGCGCGGCGGCCTCGGGACCGCCTTCGCGGCCGACGGTCACGGCGGTGGACTCGACGGGGTCCAGGCCGAGTTCCCGCAGCCTGAGGGCGACTTCCTCGGCGCGCAGGTCGGAGCCGGGCTGGAGGCCGTGGTCGACGGTGACGCCGCCGGCGCGGATGCCGAGCTTGGGAGCCTCGAAGGCGAGGGCGGAGGCGAGAGCCATGGAGTCGGCACCGCCGGAGCAGGCCACGAGTACGAGCGGCGACGGCGGGCGCTCGTGAGAGCTCTGCTCGCCAGGAGCGGCACGGTCAGCAGAAGCGTGATGGTCGTCGAGGACGTCGTGGAGGACGCGGCGGACCGCCAGGCGTATCGCCGCGACCGCAGGATGGGGACCCATGTCCGGTTCCCTTCATGAAGTTTTCGGGGGGTGAGCCCGAGATTCGGTCACTCAGAGTGTGTAGATGGTGACAGAACCGGGGCGTTCCCCGAGCATTGCACGCCTACCCCTCGCTCACGGTCCCTCGGACGGGTGATTGAAGGGGCGTTTGCCTGCCGTCGGCCGGATTCCTCTCACGACGTCCGTACACGGTTCACGACTCGGCCTTGCGGTGCACCCGCGCGACCCAGTCCGCCGGTTTGGCGATCTCCGTCTTGGTCGGGAGCGTGTTGGGGGAGGTCCACACGCGGTTGAAGCCGTCCATGCCGACCTGGTCGACGACGGCCCGCACGAAGCGTTCACCGTCGCGGTACTGCCGGAGTTTGGCGTCCAGGCCGAGCAGCTTGCGCAGAGCCATGTCCAGGCGAGAGGCGCCCTTGGCCCGCCGCTGCTGGAACTTCTCGCGGATCTCGGCGACGCTCGGTACGACGGCCGGACCCACTCCGTCCATGACGAAGTCGGCGTGGCCCTCCAGGAGGGACATCACGGCCGTGAGGCGGCTCAGGATCTCCCGCTGGGCCGGCGTTTGCACGATCTCCACGAGGGAGCGTCCGCCGTCGTCCTCCTCCTCGCCCTCGGGACGCCCGCCGGCCAGCGACTGGGCGGCCTCCCGGATGCGCTCCAGGACGGTCATGGGATCGACCTCGGTCTCCCCGAGGAACGACTGGATTTCGCCCTCCAGATGGTCACGCAGCCAGGGCACGGCCGTGAACTGCGTGCGGTGCGTCTCCTCGTGCAGACACACCCAGAGGCGGAAGTCGTGGGGCTGGACGTCGAGTTCGCGCTCCACGTGCACGATGTTCGGGGCGACCAGGAGGAGTCGGCCGCCGCCGTTCTCCCCCGCCGGGAGTTCGCGGGTGGCCGGGGCGAAGGTCTCGTACTGGCCGAGGACGCGGGAGGACAGGAACGACAGGAGCATCCCGAGCTCGACGCCCGTCACCTTGCCGCCGACGGCCCCGAGGACCGCGCCGCCGGGGGTGTTGCCGCGTCGCTCCTGCATCTTCTCCAGGAGCGGTTTGAGGATCTCCCTGAACCCGGCGACGTTCGCCCGGACCCAGCCGGGGCGGTCGACGACGAGTACGGGAGTGTCGTGGACGCCTTCCGTCCCCATCCGGGTGAAGCCGCGGACGTGTTCCTCCGAGGCCTTGGCGTGCCGGCGCAGTTCCGCGACGACGGCCCGGGCCTCGTCGCGGCTCACGTCGGGGCCCGGCCGCACGAGCCGGGTCGCGGTCGCCACCGCGAGATTCCAGTCGACCATCTCGGCACCACCGATGCTCGTCATGCGTCAACCGTACGTGAGCGTTCCCACTTGGGGCAGGCCGCGCGGGAGGGCAAGGCGGGCGCCGGGTCAGCCGCAGCCGCAGGCCGCCAGCGCCGAGGCGGTGCGATCCAGCGCGCTCTGCGCCGCTCCCGGATCCGTCGTGTCCGAGGTCAGGAACGCGAAGGCCAGCAGCCGGCCGTCCTGGTCCACGACCGTCCCGGCCAGGGTGTTCACCCCGGTCAGGGTGCCGGTCTTCGCCCGTACGACGCCTGCCGCGCCGTCCGTGTAACGGCTGGTCAGGGTGCCGGTGAAGCCGGCCACCGGGAGGCCGGTGAGGGCGGGTCTCAGGTCCGGGTGGGCCGGGTCGCCCGCCTTCACCAGCAGGGACGTCAGCAGGTTCGCGGTGAGCCGGTCGGCGCGGTCGAGTCCGCTGCCGTCGTGGAAGTCGGCGCCGGCGAGCGGGAGTCCGAGCTTCTTCAGCTGGGCACGGATCGCCTTGCCGCCGCCCGCGAAGTCGGCGCGCTGCCTGTCCGCCACGGCGGTCTGGCGGGCGAGGGCCTCGGCGATGTCGTTGTCGCTGTTGGTCAGCATGCGTTCGACCAGGGCGGACAGGGGTGGCGAGAGGACCTCGGCGAGGTTCTCGGCGCGGCCGGTCGCCTTGGAGGGTCCGGGTGAGGTCGTCCTGATGCCGTTGTCCGACAGGAACCGGGCGAACGTGCGGGTCGCGGCCGCCGCCGGGTCCGTCGTACGCGGCGCCGGTCCACTGGCCGTGTCGTCGGTGCGGGCCTCGTCCACCATCAGGGCGCTGACGGGGGCGAGGTTGTCGTTGACCCCGATCGGGTGGATCTCGGAGCCCGCGTAGAGGGTCTTGTCGTAGGACAGCGTGACGGTCGTGATGTCCCGCTTCTTCAGGGCCGTGGCGGTCTCCTCGGCCAGTTCGCGCAGGCTCGCCCAGCCCTCGGCGTCCGCGCGGGCGGTGAGCGTGGGGTCGCCGCCGCCGACAAGGACGAGCTCCTTGGTGTCCGCTTCCAGGGCCGTGCGCGTGATGAGGCGGTGGTCGGCGCCGAGGGCGGACAGGGCGGCGACGGCGGTGGCGATCTTCGTGGTGGAGGCGGGGGTCAGTGCCGTGCCGGCACCCGCGCCGTAGAGCCGCTTGCCGGTGGCGACGTCCACGACGGCCGCCGTGTGGCGGGTGCCGAGTGCGGTGTTGCCGAGGAGCGGGTCGAGGACGGCGGCGAGCGCCGTGCCGGTCGGGGCGGACTTCACCGTGTTGGCCGCGCCGCCCAGTGCGGTGAGCACGGACGGGGCGCTCGGAGCGGGGCGCGGCCCGGCGGCCGTCGTACCGGAATCGCCTCCGTGATCTGTGCCACCCGTCCGCTCGAGGGCGACCGCCCGGTCCCGCTCGGCCGTACGCTGACCCGAGGAGTCCCACGGACCGGCGGCGGTCGCCACGGTGGCGGCCAGCGCCAGACCGGCGGTGGCGGCGCCGGCGGTGTACTGCCAGGTCTTGACGGTCTTCGGGCGAGGAATCCGTGCAAGCCGTGTGACCTGCGGTTTCACGGCGGCGACGGTCCGTGCGAGATACGGCTGTACGGCGTCCGTGGCCCGGGTCAGTCCTGGACGTACGGCGCCCGCGGCGCGTGCCAGACGCGGTCGTACGGCGTTTGCGACCCGCGTCGCATGCGGTCTCGCGGCCCGCCAAGGCCTCAGTTCAGGCACGACCAACAGCCCCTTTCGCGATCACACACCAGCGTGAGGGACACTTAACCACCAGAACTATGTGTTGATCATGGAGGAGCCACCGGTGGAGTTCGACGTCACGATCGAGATCCCGAAGGGTTCGCGGAACAAGTACGAGGTGGACCACGAGACCGGTCGGATCCGCCTGGACCGTCGACTCTTCACCTCGACCGCCTACCCGACCGACTACGGCTTCGTCGAGAACACCCTCGGCGAGGACGGCGACCCGCTGGACGCGCTGGTCATTCTTGACGAGCCGACGTTCCCGGGCTGCCTCATCAAGTGCCGTGCGATCGGCATGTTCCGCATGACGGACGAGGCCGGCGGTGACGACAAGCTGCTGTGCGTCCCGGCGACGGACCCGCGGGTGGAGCACCTGCGCGACATCCACCACGTCTCCGAGTTCGACCGCCTGGAGATCCAGCACTTCTTCGAGGTCTACAAGGACCTGGAGCCCGGCAAGTCCGTCGAGGGCGCCGACTGGGTCGGCCGCGTCGATGCCGAGGCCGAGATCGAGCGGTCCTACAAGCGCTTCAAGGACCAGGGCGGCCACTGAGCCCTGTGCCTCTGACGGGCCGCACGCGCACGCGTGCGGCCCGTCAGCATGCCCGCGCATACTGAGGCCTACGGAATGTGTCGTTCAGGGAGCGTTACGGAGTGACGGAGGCGGAGCACCGCAAGCCGCAGTCGGACGAGGCCAGGAGTTTCTACGACTCCGAGATCACGTCCGAGTTCGCCGTTCCCGACGGGCTCGCCATGCCCAGAACCATCGGCGGCGAGCCGGAGACCACGTCCGAGTTCGCGCTCCCGAAGGGGCTGGACGTCCCGCAGCCGCCGACCGCGGAGCCCGAGGGGTCGGCGTTCAGTACGCCCCGCACCTACAGCGCGAAGGACGCGCCGCCCGCGTTCACCCCGCCGACCGGCATACCGGTGGTCAGCCTCACCAAGGACGTGCCCTGGCAGGACCGGATGCGCACGATGCTGCGGATGCCGGTGGCCGAGCGGCCCGCGCCGGAGCTGGTGCACAAGCCCGAGGACGAGGCCGGTCCGGCCGTCCCGCGCGTGCTCGACCTGACCCTGCGTATCGGCGAGTTGCTGCTCGCGGGCGGTGAGGGCGCGGAGGACGTGGAGGCGGCGATGTTCGCCGTCTGCCGGTCCTACGGCCTGGACCGCTGCGAGCCGAACGTCACCTTCACCCTGCTGTCGATCACGTACCAGCCGTCGCTCGTGGACGATCCCGTGACGGCCTCCAGGACCGTACGGCGGCGCGGCACCGACTACACGCGCCTTGCGGCCGTGTTCCAGCTCGTGGACGACCTCAGCGACCCCGAGACGGCCATCTCCCTGGAGGACGCCTACCGGCGGCTCGCGGAGATCCGCCGCAACCGGCACCCGTATCCGACCTGGGTGCTCACGTCGGCGAGCGGGCTGCTCGCGGGGGCGGCCTCCGTGCTGGTCGGCGGTGACCTGCTCGTGTTCGTCGCGGCCATGCTGGGGGCGATGCTCGGCGACCGGCTGGCGTGGCTGTGCGCGGGGCGCGGGCTGCCGGAGTTCTACCAGTTCACGGTCGCCGCGATGCCGCCCGCCGCGATCGGGATCGCGCTGACGCTGGCCCACGCGGACGTGAAGGCGTCCGCGGTCATCACCGGTGGGCTGTTCGCGCTGCTGCCCGGGCGGGCGCTGGTGGCGGGCGTCCAGGACGGGCTGACCGGCTTCTACATCACCGCGTCGGCCCGGCTCCTCGAGGTCATGTACTTCTTCGTGGGCATCGTGGTCGGCGTGCTGGTGATGCTCTACGTCGGCGTGCAGCTGGGGGCGCATCTCAACCCCGACGAGGCGCTGTCGACGGATTCGCGGCCGCTGTGGCAGATCGCGGCGTCGATGCTGCTGTCGCTGACCTTTGCCGTGCTGCTTCAGCAGGAACGATCCACCGTGCTGGCCGTCACGTTGAACGGCGGTGTGGCCTGGTGTGTGTACGGCGCGATGCACTACACCGGCGAGTTCTCCCCGGTTGCCTCCACGGCTGTCGCGGCGGGACTGGTCGGTTTGTTCGGGCAGTTGCTGTCCCGGTACCGGTTCGCGTCCGCCCTGCCGTACACGACCGCGGCGATCGGGCCCCTGCTGCCGGGGTCCGCCACGTACTTCGGGTTGCTGTCGATCGCTCAGAGCCAGGTCGACGAAGGGCTGGTGTCGCTGTCGAAGGCGGCGGCGCTTGCCATGGCCATCGCCATCGGGGTGAACCTGGGATCTGAGATCTCCCGGTTGTTCCTGAGGGTCGGTTCCGCGGGGAAGCGGCGGGCCGCCAAGAGGACGCGGGGGTTCTGACCCGCGCCCCCGGCAGTGCTCAGTACCCCTGGTTGTAGGGGTTCTGCTGGCTCTGCTGGCCGTACTGCTGGTTGCCGTAGTTCTGCGGGTACTGCTGGGCGTACGGCTGCTGTTGCTGCGGCTGCTGCGGCTGCGGCTGCGGCTGCTGGCCGTAGTACTGGTCGTAGCCGTTCTGCTGCTGAGGGGGCTGCTGGTCGTCCGACGGGATGCGGCGGAGCTGGGTCGTCGCGTCGTCCATGGGCTGGTACGGCTGCTGGGGCGGGGCCTGGGCCGCCGCCCGCTTCTTCTTTCCGCGCTCCCGGAGGTACTCGATGATGATCGGGACCACCGAGACCAGGACGATCAGGACGAGGATCGCCTCGACGTTCTTCTTGATGGCGTCGATCTGGCCGAGCCAGTAGCCGGCGAGGGTGACGCCCGTGCCCCAGGCCACGCCGCCGATCACGTTGTACGTCAGGAAGGTGCGGTACTTCATCCGGCCGGCGCCGGCCACGATGGGGGCGAAGGTGCGCACGATCGGGACGAAGCGGGCCAGGACGATGGCCTTGGGGCCGAACTTCTCCATGAACTCGTGGGCCTTCTCCAGGTTCTCCTGCTTGAAGAGCTTGGAGTTGGGGCGGCTGAAGAGCCTCGGCCCGAAGAACTTGCCGATCATGTAGCCGACCTGGTCGCCGAGGACGGCGGCCAGCACGATGAGTGTGCAGACCAGCCACAGGGGCTGGCTGATGAAGTTCCCCTCGGCCACGAACAGGCCCGCCGTGAACAGCAGGGAGTCGCCCGGCAGGAACGCGAAGAGGCCCGACTCGGCGAAGACGATCAGCAGGATGCCTGGCAGGCTGAAGGTCTCGATCAGATAGTCGGGGCTGAGCCACTCGGGGCCGAGCGCGAGCGTGGTCACGGGATTGTGGCTCCTGCGTGTGGGTGCGGGCTGGGACTGGCTGCCCAAAGTATCAACGCAGCCGTGATGGCCCAGGTTCCATGCGGCTCCCCAGGATGCACTGTGCCCGGTCTGGGACAAAGCTGTGAGCCATGGGTATTGACGAATACGGCGGTGGCCAGGGGCCCCAGCCAGACGTGCTCGTGGTGACGACGAACGACGTACCCGGCCACCGGGTCCAGGAGGTGCTGGGCGAGGTCTTCGGGTTGACCGTGCGCTCCCGGCACATCGGCAGCCAGATCGGTGCCGGGCTGAAGTCGATGGTCGGCGGTGAGCTCAAGGGGCTCACGAAGACGCTGGTGCAGACCCGCAACCAGGCCATGGAGCGGCTCGTCGAGCAGGCACGCGCGCGTGGGGCGAACGCCGTGCTGATGTTCCGCTTCGACGTGACGGAGGCGGCGGACGTCGGCACGGAGGTGTGCGCCTACGGCACGGCGGTGGTCCTGACCCGGGAGTAGACCCCGGGTCAGGGGCTGGGCGTGGCGTGGCCTAAGCAGTGTGGCGGGCCGCGTTCGCCCCGATCGCGTCCCTGAGGTGCTCGGCGAGACCGGGGCGCATGGAGTCGTAGAACGCCTTGAAGCGCTCGTCCGACACGTACATCTCGGCCAGGCCCTGGTGCATCTCGTACGGGCAGTCGTAGAACCAGGCGCAGATGTGCCGCCGGTGTTCCTCGGCCATGTCCATGGCCGCCGGGGAGGTCGGTGCGTCACCGGCGGCCATCAGGGCGTCGTAGCGCTCGCCCCAGTCGGCGACCTCGGCCTGCATGCGTTTCCAGTCGTCCTTGGTGTAGCGGGCTGCGCGGCGCTGCGACTCGGCGTACGCCTCCGTGCCGACCCAGCGCTGTTCCGCCTCCTGCGCGTACTGCTCCGGGTCCTTGTCCCCGAACACCTCGAACTTCTCCTCCGGCGTGAGATTGATCCCCATCGTGCGTGCCTCCATGGCGTGCTCCACGGCCGCCGCCATCTTCTGCAGCTTCTCGATCCGGGCGGTCAGCAGCTCGTGCTGGCGGCGCAGATGCGCGCGCGGGTCCGCGGCCGGGTCGTCGAGCAGGGCGGCGACCTCGTCGAGCGGGAAGCCGAGCTCGCGGTAGAACAGGATCTGCTGCAGCCGGTCAAGGTCGGCGTCGCTGTAGCGCCGGTGGCCCGCGTGGCTGCGCTCGCTGGGCACGAGCAGGCCGATGTCGTCGTAGTGGTGCAGCGTGCGCACCGTGACGCCGGCGAAGCCCGCGACCTGTCCCACGGAGTAGCTCACTTCGTCCGCTCCCTTCTCGGTACGCGCTCCACGGTGGCTCCTCACGCCGCGTGAGGTGCAAGCCCGGCATGAACATCTCCGGATGTCCCGACCGTTTTGTCCGCTTATCGTGTGCCCGTGGCCCAGGACACCGCGCAGCAGGCATCCGCCGCCCCGGCGACCCCGGCCCGCGCGCTGCTGCCGCTGATCCTCCCTGCTTTCGTCGTCGGGGTGGGCGCGAGTCTGCTGCTCCTCGGGGTGAGCGCGGCGGCCGAGGAGCTCCAGCACGTGCTGTGGCGGACCCTGCCGGACGCGCTGGGGGTGGGCCGCTACTCCGTGCTGTGGATGCTGGTCATGCTCACCGCGACCGGGGTGGCCGTGGGTCTGGTGGTGTGGAAGGTGCCCGGGCACGCCGGTCCCGATCCGGCCACCACCGGTCTGGACGCTCCCGTGCTGCCGCCCGCCGTGCTGCCGGGGCTGGTCCTCGCGACCGCGCTGACGCTCGCGGGCGGCCCGAGCCTGGGCCCCGAGAACCCGATCATCGCGGTGAACGTGGGGCTCGCGTTCTGGCTGGGGCGTCGGCTGGCCCCACGACTGCCGCGCGGGCTGTGGCCGGCGCTGGCGGAGGCGGCGACGATCGGCGCGCTGTTCGGAACGCCGGTGGCGGCGGCGCTGGTGATCTCCGAGGCACTGGCCGGGCGGCAGCTCAGGGGCGCGCTGTGGGACAACGTCTTCGGGCCGCTGGCGGCGGCCGCGGCGGGCGCGCTGACGACCACCCTGGTGGCCGATCCGACCTTCGACCTGGGGCTGCCCGCGTTCGGGCAGCCCGACTGGGGCGATCTGCTGGCGGTGCTGGTGGTCGCGTCGGCCGCCGCGCTGCTCGGCATGGTGGCCGTGCTGTCCTTCCCGTACGTCCACGGCGCGTTCGCGCGCCTGCGGCACCCGATGGTGGCGCTTCCGGTCGGCGGGCTCGTCCTGGGGCTGCTCGCGGCCGTCGGGGGTCATCTGACGCTTTTCAAGGGGCTCGACGAGATTGGCGAACTGGCGGCCGATCCGGCGGGCTGGTCGGCCGGGGAGTACGCCACGATGACGGTGGTGAAGCTGGCCGCACTGCTCGTCGCGGCCTCCTGCGGCTTCCGGGGCGGGCGGATCTTCCCGGCTGTGTTCGTCGGCGTCGCCTTCGGGCTGTGCGCCCACGCGCTCGTGGACGCCGTGCACCCGGCCCTCGGCGTGGGGGCCGGGGTACTGGGCATGCTGCTGGCCGTCACCCGGCAGGCCTGGGTGAGTCTGTTCGTCGCCGCCGTGCTGGTGACTTCGCCCGCGATCCTCGCGCTGCTGTGCATCGCCTCCCTGCCGGCCTGGCTGCTGGTGACCGGGCGTCCGCAGATGCAGGTGCACGAGGACGGAACCCCGGTCCGCTGACCGACGACCCGGTGAGGCTCTAGCGGCTCAGGCGCGCGAACCGCCGTAGGGCCAGCGGGAAGAACACCGCCAGAAGGGCCAGCGGCCAGAGGACCGCGGCCCACAGGTGACCCGGTTCGCCGCCGGGGCCGCCCAGCTGGTCGCGGACGGCCGTCGCCGTCTGGGACATCGGGTTCCAGTCGACGACCGTGCCCAGCCAGCCGGGCATGGAGTCCGGGGTCGCGAAGGCGTTGGACAGGAAGCCGACCGGCCAGACCAGGATCTGCACGGCCTGCACCATCTCCGGCTTCCCGGCGACCATCGCCAGATGGATGCCGATCCAGAGCATCGCGAACCGGAAGAGCAGCAACAGGCCCACCGCGGCCAGGAGTCCGCCGACGCCTCCGTGGACCCGCCAGCCGATCGCGTGGCCGACGCCGATCATCGCGGCCAGGCTCAGCACGGACTGGAGCATGTCGGCGGCCGAACGGCCCACCAGAACGGCCCCGTTGGCCATCGGCATGGACCGGAAGCGGTCGATCACGCCCTTGTTGAGATCCTGGGTGACGGCGATCATGGTCGCCTCCAGCCCGAACGCCATGGTCAGCGCGAGCATCCCCGGCACCAGATAGTCGACGTACTCCCCCTCGACGCCCCGGCCGCCGCCGACGAGATAGCCGAACATCAGCAGCAGCATCACGGGGAAGACCAGCCCGACGAGGACCCGCACCGGCTGCCGTGCCCAGTGGGCGAGTTCGCGCCGGGTCATGGTCCAGGAATCGGTCAGCGCGTACGTGCTCACACGGCCTCCTTCACTCGGTGGTCGTCACCGGTGAGGTGCAGGAACACCTCGTCCAGCGTGGGCCGGCGCAGGACCACGTCCTCCGCCTCGATTCCGGCCGCCTCCAAAGCCCGTACGACACCGGAGAGCGCCGCCATCCGGTCGGTGACCGGGGCACTGAGCAGTCGGCGGTCGGGGTCGACCGAGACCCCGGACGCGTCGAGAGGCAACAGGGCGACGGCCGCGCCCAGTTGGACCCCGTCCCGCAGGACCACGTCGATGCGGTCGCCGCCGGTTCGCGCCTTCAGCTCGTCCGCCGTGCCGTCGGCGACGACCCGGCCCCGGTCGACGAGGGAGATGCGGTCGGCGAGCTGGTCGGCCTCCTCCAGGTACTGCGTGGTCAGCAGGACCGTCGTACCGCCGCCGACCAGGGAGCGGACCGCGGCCCACACCTCGGAGCGGCCGCGCGGGTCGAGGCCGGTGGTGGGTTCGTCCAGGAACAGCACCTCCGGGTCGCGGATGAGGGAAGCGGCCAGGTCGAGGCGGCGCCGCATGCCGCCGCTGTAGGCGCGGACCGGCTTGCGCCCGGTGTCGGCCAGGCCGAAGTGCTCCAGGAGTTCGTCGGCGCGCACACGCGCGTGGCGGGCGCCCAGGTGGTAGAGACGGCCGAACATCTCCAGGTTCTGGCGGCCGCCGAGCTCCTCGTCGAGGGCCGCGTGCTGGCCGAGCAGGCCGATCCGCAGCCGTACGTCATAGGCCTCGCTCTCCACGTCGTGGCCCGCCACCTCGGCGCGGCCCTCGTCCGGGCGCAACAGGGTGGACAGGACGCGGACCAGGGTGGTCTTTCCCGCGCCATTGGGGCCGAGCACGCCATGGACGCTTCCGCGCGCGACCCTCAGGTCGAGCCCGTCCAGGGCGGCCTTGTCGCCGTACCGCTTCCGCAGGCCTTCCGCGACGATCACGTCGGTCATCGAGGCACCCTCCAGGATCAGCATGTAGTCAAACTTGACTACATGCCCAAAGTAACGCTGCGGAGCGCATTCGTCAAACTTGATTAGCGAGCGTCCCCGGGGTGCCGCTCCCCCGTCGCGTACGGGTTCTCCTCGCCCTCGGCGAGGACACCGACGAACGGGGCGCCCTCCCCGGCGAAGGTGTACGCCCCGCCCTCGATACGGGCGATGAGCCCCTGGGTCCACTCCGCCTCGGCGTCGGCCGTGTGGATCCAGAGGTTCATGATCTCGCCGATGTGGCCGAGCTGTTCCGGGCCGTCCTCGGGCACGTAGTGCTCGGTGACGGAGGAACGCCACGCCTCGATCCCGCGGATCCGCTCCTTCAGCAGCGCCACGGCCTCGGCGCGCGGCAGTTCGACGATGAAGCCGATCGCCGCCGACTTGACGTCCATCTTCTGGTCGTACGAGGTCAGCGCCTCGCGCACCAGCCTGAAGCACTCCTCGGTGCCGGCCTCGGTGATCTCGTACTCCGTGCGCGGCGGGCCGCCCGCGGTGGACGGCGCCGTCTCGTGCTCGATCAGCAGCCCTTGCTTCGCCATCTGCTTCAGGGCGTGGTAGATCGAACCGGGCTTGGCGTTGGACCACTCGTGCGCGCCCCAGTACTCCAGGTCGTTGCGCACCTGGTAGCCGTGGGCCCGCCCGTGCTGGCGCACCGCGCCGAGCACGAGAAGACGGATCGCTGACATGCGGTCCAGGTTAGGACGTCACTTTCCGGCGAGCGCAACCAGCTCGAACGCCGTCTTCCCGTCGAGGGACTCGCGGATGATGTCCGCGTGCCCGGCATGCCGGGCCGTCTCCCGGATCAGGTGCAGAAGCACCCAGCGCACGGAGACCCGGCCCCCGGGCGGGAACCAGGGCTGGTCAGGGAGCGGGAAGGTGTCGTCGAGGCTCGGCACCGAGCGGGCGAACGCCTCCGTCTCGGCGGCCACCTTCTCCCAGTACGCCAGCTGCGACTCGACGGTCTCGTCGTCGACCAGGGCGAAACACTCGTGCCAGTTCGACGGGTCCCGGTGCACGGCCGGCTCCTCGGCCCTGGCGCGGGCGATCCAGCCCTGCTCGGTCTCGGCGACATGCTTGACCAGCCCGGCCAGGGAGAGCTCGCTCACGCTCGGCCGGCTCACGGCCTGCTCGTGCGTCAGCCCGAGCACCGCGCGCCGGACCCCGCCGCGCTGCTCCTCCAGGAAGGACAGGAGCGCTCCGCGCTCGTCGCCGTACTCCTCCGCGGGAACGTGAGTGACCATGACCGCCGCCTTTCGTCGGGCTCGGGGGGCCTTCCCCCCGACACCCACGAAGCTACGGGCCCTTGAGGACAGTTCCGGTCCTCAAAGGCCCGCGCGGCAGCGGTCGTACGCCAGAAATCAGAACGGGAAGCCGCTCCGGCCGTGCTGGACCGAGATCCACTTGGTGGTGGTGAAGGAGTCCAGCATGGTGTCGCCGTTCAGGCGGCCGATGCCGGACTGCTTCTCGCCGCCGAAGGGGACGATCGGCTCGTCGTGGACGGTGCCGTCGTTGACGTGGAACATGCCGGTGTCGATCTGCTTGGCGAAGGCGACACCGCGCTCGATGTTCGCGGTGTGGACGGCGCCGCTGAGGCCGTACGGGGTGTCGTTGACCAGACGGACGGCCTCCTCCTCGCCGTCGAAGGTGACGAGGAGGGCGACCGGACCGAAGAGCTCCTGCTTGAGGAGGGGCGAGTTCGCGGGCAGGTCCGTCAGGACGGAGGGCTCGACCAGGTTGTCCGTCCTGGTGCCGCGCACCAGGGCCGTCGCGCCGTCGGCGAGCGCCTGCTCGACGGCACCCGAGATGGCGTCCGCCTGCGAGGAGTTGATGACCGGGCCGATGACCGTCTCGGGGTCGCGCGGGTCGCCGGCCTTCAGCGTCCGCACCTTGGCGACGAACTTCTCGGTGAACTCCTCGGCGACCGACCGGTCCACGAGGACGCGGTTGGCGGCCATGCAGACCTGGCCCTGGTGGACGTAGCGGCTGAAGACGGCGGCGTCGACCGCGTAGTCGAGGTCGGCGTCGTCGAGGACCACGAGGGCGCTGTTGCCGCCCAGTTCGAGGACCGAGCGCTTGAAGTGCTGGGCGCAGACGGTGGCCACGTGGCGGCCGACCTTGTCGGAGCCGGTGAAGGAGATGACCTTCGGGATCGGGTGCTCGAGGAAGGCGTCGCCGATCTCGGCGATGTCGGTGATGACGACGTTGAGCAGACCGGCGGGCAGCCCCGCATCCTCGAAGATCTTCGCGACCAGGGAGCCGCCGACGATCGGCGTGTTCTGGTGCGGCTTGAGGACGACGGCGTTGCCGAGCGCGAGCGCGGGGGCGACCGACTTGATCGACAGCAGGAAGGGGAAGTTGAAGGGGCTGATCACACCCACCACGCCGACCGGCACGCGGTAGACGCGGTTCTCCTTGCCGTCCACCGGCGAGGGGATGATCCTGCCCTCGGGACGCAGCGAGAGATTGATCGCCTCGCGCAGGAACTCCTTGGCGAGGTGGAGTTCGAAGCCGGCCTTCAGGCGGGTGCCGCCGAGCTCCGCGATGATCGCCTCGGCGATCTCCCCCTCACGCTCCTCGATCAGCCGGAGCGCCCTCTCGAACACCGCACGGCGGGCGTAGGGGTTGGTCTCGGCCCACTTCTTCTGTGCGCGGGCGGCGGCCTGGTACGCCTCGTCGACCTCGTCGACCGTGGCTATCGTGATCGATGCCAGCTTCTCGTCGTCGTACGGGTTGAAGTCGATGATGTCCCAGGAGCCCGTACCCGGGCGCCACTCACCGTCGATGTACTGCTGGGCCAGGTCGGTGAAGTACGACGACATGTGATCCCCAAATCACTAGCAGACACACGATCAACGTCACGGTCTGATCACACGTCATCGTACTGGCGCAGCACGCCAGTTGGGCACGCTGAGCAATCTTCTGGGGAGAACCCTAGGAGTGTTGGCGGAGATCCTGCGCGCTCAGGAGAGTTGGAGGAGACCGCGCAGCAGATCCCGGCTCTCGTCCGGGCCCGGGCTGTCCTGCTGGAGTTCCTTCAGCGCCTTCTCGTACTGCGCGACGTCCTCGCGCTTGTCCAGGTAAAGCGCGCTGGTGAGCTGCTCCAGGTAGACGACGTCCGTCAGATCGGACTCCGTGAAGCTGAGGATCGTGAAGGCGCCGCTCTCACCGGAGTGGCCGCCGAAGCCGAACGGCATGATCTGCAGCCGTATGTTGGGGCGTTCGGAGAGCTCGATGAGGTGCTGGAGCTGTCCGCGCATCACCTCGCGGTCGCCGTACGGCCGGCGCAGCGACGCCTCGTCGAGTACCACATGGAACTCGGGACCGCCGTCGTCGGCCAGGTACTTCTGCCGCTCCAGGCGCAGCGCCACACGCTTCTCGACGTCCGCCTCGCTCGCGCCCTTCATACCGCGCCGCACCACTGCACGTGCATACGCCTCGGTCTGCAACAGGCCGTGGATGAACTGGACCTCGTAGGCGCGGATGAGGGAGGCGGCGCCCTCCAGACCCACATAGGTGGGGAACCAGCTCGGCAGGACGTCGGAGTAACTGTGCCACCAGCCCGCGACGTTGGCCTCGCGGGCGAGAGACAGGAGCGATTTCCGCTCCTGCTCGTCCGTGATGCCGTAGAGCGTCAGCAGGTCCTCCACGTCACGCGTCTTGAAGCTCACCCGGCCCAACTCCATCCGGCTGATCTTCGACTCGGACGCGCGGATCGAGTAGCCCGCCGCCTCGCGCGTGATGCCCCGCGCTTCCCGCAGTCGCCTGAGTTGCGAGCCGAGCAGCATCCGCCGCACCACCGATCCGGGCTCTCCCGCGCTCACGTTCGCCAGCCTCCCCAACGTCTTCAGGGGCCGAAGTCTGCCACTAAAACACTCCGAGCAGTACTCGTCCGATTACAGATATGGAAAGAAGCCAAAGATTCTGCACAGGGCCGAGACAGGTAGAGAGGAGGAAGAGACAAGAAGTAGTGGAGAAGATGGCGGAAAAAATGGCCAACAAGCGGTACGGGTGGGTCCAATTCGGTCAGCTGCACGTGCATCTGCACCTTGCATCTGCATCGCTCATCCGAAACCATGGTCCCGCGCAACCGCTGCATCGCAACGACCGCGAGTTCCCGGGAGTGCCTCGCATGGGGATGAATGGATCGACCATGCTCGAGCCGTTAAGGCAGGGCCTTCCGCCGCTGGATCCTGCGGCCGTGTCCGACGCCGCCTCCTGTTCGCTGCCCGCCCGCTACGAAGCGGTGGGCGACGCACGGCGGTTCACCCGCAGAACGCTCGAGCACTGGGAGCTGAGCGACCACTTCGACGACATCTGTCTCGTGGTCTCCGAGCTGGTCACCAACGCGCTGCGGCACGCGGTGCCGGTGACCGGTGTGCACACCGAGGAGCAGAATCCGCCTGTGCGGCTGCACCTGATGCGGTGGACCGAGCGACTGGTGTGCGCGGTGCGCGACCCCAGCCAGGACAGTCCGGTCGCGGGTGATTCCGACGACTTCTCGGCGGAGTCCGGGCGCGGGCTGTTCCTCGTCGACTCCTTCAGCGACAGCTGGGGCTGGCATCCGATGGCGGGGACGCTGGGCGGCAAGCTGGTCTGGGCGCTGTTCCGGCTCCAGCCGCACGCCGGTCCGGCCGCGGCCTCCACCGAGTGATACATCGCGGCCTTTTACGACGCCACGGTTCTACGCGCGTTACACCGTGCGCTGGAGTGGTTACCCCCGGTCACCCGCAGGTGACCGGGGCTCAACCCGCTATCAGGTGGTCGAACTCGCCGTCCTTGATACCGAGGAGCATCGCCTCGATCTCCGCGCGCGTGTAGACGAGCGCGGGGCCGTCCGGGAAACGGGAGTTGCGAACCGCAACTCCCCCGTCGGGCAGGCGCGCGAACTCCACGCAGGAACCCTGCGAGTTGCTGTGCCGGCTCTTCTGCCAGGCCACCCCACGCAGAGCCGTGGCCGTCATGCCGTTGTACACGTCGAGGTCCACAGGTCGCTCCCCGGTGGTGCGGTGGCCTTGTGGCCAGTGATGCAGCGGTCAACTGGTCCGGATCATAGCTCTGTTCACGTGCAGATGCATGAGCAGATGCACGTGCACGAGGGGTGTTCCTGCGGTTACAGATGTGACGCGTGGGGCGCTAGATACGTTCCATCGTGTGCCCCAGAGCCCGCATCACATGCGTCCGCCAGCCCCCGTCCATGATCGTCCGGGCCATCAGCTGAGCGGGGTCGTCGGGATCGAAACCCTCGTGCACTAGAAAGAGACGCGTTCCGCGCCCTTCCTGTTCCACCTTCCATGTGACGGTCCAGTCCGCGGAGTTGGCCGGATCGGCGTCGGTCCACCGGAGGCTCAGCATCCGCTGCGGCTCGAACGCGAGAACCTCCACGTCGACGGTGCCGGAGAAGTTCGAGTTGGGCCTCGGGACGGAGGTCAGGGTGTACCGGTGTCCCACCTCGAGCCGGAACGCCTCCGCCCCCTGCATCTGCCACTGCACGAGCAGGTCGGGCTCGGTGAGGGCGCGCCAGACCTTGGCCGGCGGGTGCGGGAAGAAGTGGTCGACGCGGATGACCGTGAGGTCGTCGTCGGGTGCGTTGCTCATGTCACGTCATCGTCGGGCATACGGTCCAGCAGCGCGCCCAGGTCCTTCAGCCGTCCGCGCCAGAACTGCTCGTACGGATGGAGCCAGTCCTGCACCTCGGCGAGCGGGGCCGCCTCCAGCCGGTAGATGCGCTGCCGGCCGGAGCGCTGCTCGGAGACGAGGCCCGCCTCCCGCAGCACCCGCAGATGCTCGGACAGGCTCGGGCGCCGCATGTCGAAGTGGTCGGCCAGGGCCTGGACGGGCTGCGGTCCCCCGTCCCGCAGCAGCCGCAGCACCTCGCGGCGCACGGCGCTCGCGAGCGCGGCGAAGACGCGGTCGGCGTCGGCCTCGGTGGTCCCGGCCTCGACGGCCCCGGATGCGGTCATGCCGGCCTTCCTACTGGTGTGCCTCCGTCAGCAGCGTCAGACCGTTGCCGTCGGGGTCCGTGAAGGAGGCCATGCGGCCCCACGGGAACTCGTCGGGTCCCTGCACAGGGGTCCCGGCCTCCGTGAGCCGCGCACAGTCCGCGTCGACGTCGGTCGTGACCAACATGATCCCCCGCGCCGAGCCGGGCTCGAAGCCGCCCATGCCCGGACCGGAGAGCGTGAAGACGGTCTGCGCACCCTCGGGGGCGACCTGGAGCCAGCGCCCCTGGGGCAGGTCCCGGTCGGCGGTGACGGTCAGACCGAGGACATCGGTGTAGAAGCGCAGGGCGCGGTCCTGGTCGGTGACGGGGAGAGTGACGAAGGAGGCGTGGGTGATGGTCATACCGAGGAGAATAGGTAGGCCTTTCCCTACGAGTCAACCGTAGGGAAAGGCCTACCTATAGGGCCTCAGCTGCTGGAGTAGGGCAGCAGTGCCATCTCGCGGGCGTTCTTGATCGCACGGACGAGCAGTCGCTGCTGCTGGGCCGACACGCGGGTGACGCGGCGGCTGCGGATCTTGCCCCGGTCGGAGATGAACTTCCGCAGCAGGTCGGTGTCCTTGTAGTCGATGGAGGTGACCTTGGCCGCGTCCAGCGGGTTGGGCCGGTTCTTGACGGGCCTGCGGTCGGGGTTGCGAGGCATCAGACCTCCAGGAGGGTGTCGAAGGCGGGCGGGAGTCGTTTCCAGGCGTCGCGCCCCGCGGAATACTCGGCGTCGGTCAGCAGGCAGGACTCCAGGAGCCGTTCGAGGCCGTCGCGGTCAAGGCCGGGCGAGGTGAAGACGAGGTGCTGGCAGCAGTCGCCGTGCTCGGGGTGCCAGTCCATCGCCGCTGCCGCCCGGCGTACCGGCGGGACCATGTCCCACGCCGCGTCCGGGAGCGAGGCCAGCCAGGGACCGGCGCTCTCCACGCACAGGGCACCGCCGGCCGCGTCCCAGTGCAGCAGCACGTCCGGCTTGTCGGCGAGCCAGAACCGGCCCCGGCTGCGGGCCGCCGCGCAGGTGATGTCCTCCAGCGCCTCGTACAGCCGCTCCGGGTGGAAGGGCCGACGACGGTGCCAGACGAGCGTGGACACACCGTGCGCGTCGGCCTCGGCGGGCAGCAGGGCGCAGGCCGGGTGCTGGGCCGCAGCGGCGGACTCCACGTCGAATCCGGCGAGGGCGGCCCGGACCAGCGGAGAGTGCGCGGAGTGCCGTACGGGAGGGCGGGTGCCGACCGCCGGGTCCGTCCGGCGGCCGCTTCCGATCGGGACCTGGCGGGCCGTCGGATGGAGCTGGGCGAGCAGCTCACGGTCCTCCTCGTCGGCCTCCGGGGAGTCGAGGACGGCGAGGACGGGGGCGTACTCCAGCTGGCGGGCGAAGGTGTCGGCGACCGTGCGCTGATCGGTGGCCGCGGCGGCGAGACCGCGCTCGGCGAGGTCGTCGCCGTTGCCGAGGCAGGGCAGGACGAGTGCCGGGTCGACCGCGGTGATCACACCGGTGACCGTGAGACCACCGGCCGCGACCACCTCGGCCATCGCCTTGGGCTCGACGGAGTCCCACAGCTCGACAACCGCGAGGCGGAGCGTCCCGGCCGCGTCCAGGCGGCGCAGCTCCGGAACCAGGTCCTCCCGGAGCGCGCAGCACGCACAGTCGTTGACCAGCGGTGTCTCGCCGGCGGACAGGATGCCGGTGGCGTCGCGGATCGTCCGTACGACGGTGCCGGCCGCGGCCGTCGCCAGGTCGTGGTGGAGGACGACACTGCCCGGCACGTCGGCGAGCAGCTGTCCGACGGCCGCCTTGCGGGCGTCGGCGTGCAGCCCGCCGACGATCACGACGGAGAGCATCAGCCCTTCTTTCCGTACCGGCGCTCGAAGCGCTCCACGCGGCCGGCGGTGTCCAGGACGCGGGCCGTGCCGGTGTAGAAGGGGTGGCTGACGTTCGAGATCTCGACGTCGACGACCGGGTAGGTGGTGCCGTCCTCCCACTCGACCGTCTTCTCGCTCGTCATCGTCGAGCGGGTCAGGAAGGCGTAGTTCGCGGCACGGTCGCGGAAGACGACGGGGCCGTAGGCGGGGTGGATTCCCTGGCGCACGAGGATCAGCGCTCCTCTCGGAAGTCGACGTGACGGCCGGCGACCGGGTCGTACTTCCGCAGGGTCATACGGTCCGGGTCGTTGCGGCGGTTCTTGCGGGTCACATAGGTGAAGCCGGTCCCGGCGGTGGACCGGAGCCTGATGACCGGGCGGAGTTCGGTGCGTGCCATGCTGCTATCTTACTGAAAATGAATTCCATTTACACGCCCGCTCCGAGAGAGGTGCATCACCCGTGTCCGCCCACTGCATGCTGACCGGGGCCCAGCCGGGCTTCGGCAACCGCATCTCCCACTCCCACCGACGCACTTCGCGCCGCTTCGACCCCAACATCCAGTCCAAGCGCTACTGGCTGCCCAGCGAGGGGCGGCATGTGCGGCTGCGGCTGAGCACGAAGGGCATCAAGACCGTCGACTCGATCGGCGTCGAGGCGGCCGTGGCGCGGATCCGCGCGCGCGGCGTGCGGATCTGAGGGGAACCGGTATGGCGAAGAAGAGCAAGATCGCGAAGAACGAGAAGCGCCAGGAGATCGTCGCGCGGTACGCCGAACGGCGGGCCGAGCTGAAGGAGATCATCCGCCGCCCCTCCACCACGGACGCCGAACGGCTGGCCGCACAGGAGGAGTTGCGACGGCAGCCGCGGAACGCGAGCGCCACGCGCGTGCGCAACCGCGACCAGGTCGACGGACGGCCGCGCGGCTACTTCCGGGCCTTCGGGCTGTCCCGGGTAGGACTGCGGGAGCAGGCGCACGCGGGATATCTGCCAGGTGTCCGCACATCGTCCTGGTAACTCTCACGGGTGGTGCTGGTAGCTTGCTGCGATCCGTCCGGCAGACCGCTACAGCTTGGAGTCTCCAGTGACTACGGCGATCCTCTCGCGCCCTGTGCCGCGTCGGCGGGCCGGGCTCGCGGCCGCGGGACTGGTGGGCGCGCTCGTCCTGACCGCGTGCAGCGGCGGGGGCTCGGACGACGAGCCGTCGCCGAGCTCCAGTACGGCGGGCTCGTCGTCGGCGTCCGCCTCGGCCTCCACTTCCGGGGGGACCGGCGGTACGTCCTCCTCGTCCGCGTCCGGCGAGGTGGCGGGCAGCTGGCTGGCGACCACGGGCGGCAAGGCCGTGGCGCTGCTGGTCAACGGCGACCGGGCCGGGCTCTTCGTCACCGGCGGCACGGTGTGCAGCGGCTCCGCGAGTGCCGACACGATCCGCCTGAAGTGCACGGACGGCAGCAAGGACCGGGCGGACGGGACGATCGAGTCGGTCGGCAAGGACACTCTCAAGGTGAACTGGGAGGGCGGCATCGGCGCCGAGACCTATACCCGGGCCGAGGGCGGCAAGCTGCCGAGCGGGTTCCCGTCGGTGAGTGCGGGGTCGTAGCGGAAGGCGACGGTGGGGGCGGGCAACCGCAGCGTCCCGTCATGCGTGATGATCCATGCACCGGATCGCTCACATCAGAGGACTTCACATGCGCGCCGCCCCCCTCGCCGTCACCGCTCTCGCCGCGGCCCTGCTCCTGACCGGCTGCTCCAGTGACAGCTCCGGCTCCTCCGGTGGTGACGACAGCGCCGCCGCGAGCCCGGGCAACGGCACCACGTGCCGGATCGGCGCCATGGACGTGGAGGTCGGACCCGCCAACGTGGCCCCCGCCGCCGGGGACACCGGCAACATCCCCGTCACGCTCACCAACCAGAGCGCCGAGTGCACGCTGGACGGCTTTCCCGGCATCGACCTGAACGCCACGGACTCGTCGGCGAGCGTGTCGCCCGGCGAAGGCACGAAGTCCACGAAGCTCACCCTGGCCAAGGGCACGGCCGCGACCTTCACCCTCACGTACACGCGCGGCGAGGCCGGCGCCAAGGCGAGCCTCGACGTGAAGACCCTGAACATCGCCCTGCCGGGAGCCGGGACCGCGAAGAGCTACAAGTGGTCGTACGGCCCGGTCCAGGGCCGGAGCGACAACGCCGGTGACCCGAACGCCTCGGTCAGCGCCTTCTCCCCGGTCGGGGACTGAGCCGGGGCCGGTGTCCGACCTGCGCCCGGTCGGCCGCGCGGGCGCCCTCGGTCCAGCCGGCCTCGTCGCTGACACCGCGCAGGCGGGTCGTGGTGGTCTGCGGGAACAGCCGGTCCATGCGGTCGGTGACGGCGACCTCGCGGGAGGCGAGGACCGGCAGCAGGTCGTCGGTCACCGGGGCCTCGGCGGCGGTGCGCAGGCGGTCGCCGACGCGGTGGGCGTAGGCCGCGAGGAAGGACTGCCGGAAGGTCTTGGTGCGCCCGCGGCCGCCCGCCCGCTGGGCCGCCTCCGCCTTCGCCATCGCGGACTGCGCCTGCACGAGCAGCGAGGTGTACAGGAGCTCGACCGCCGCGAGATCACCCTCGAAGCCGACGACCGTGGAGAAGGCGAACGGTTCGTTCCACACGGCCCGGCAGTGGTTGGCGGTGGCGACCGCGTCGAGCAGCACCGCCTTCGCCTGCTCGTACGGCGGCTCGACCCCGATCCGGCAGGCGCCGGGGGCGTCCTTGGTGGGCGCATGTGCGTCGAGCAGCGCCTCGTCGACGCTGTGCCGGGCCATCAGCTCCTGCGCCTTGGCGGTGAGGGCCTCCGCCTCCTCGGGGTAGCCGGTCGCCTCCGCCTTGGCGAGCAGGGCCCGGATACGGCCGAGCATGCGGTCGTCGCCCGCGTGCTCCCGCCGGGGCTCCTCCAGCGGTTCCAGCGCGGGCAGGCGCAGCAGCAGGCGGTACAGCTCGAGTACGGCGGTGGCGTGCGTGAAGCGGTCGGGGCGGGGGGTGTTCGCGCCGGGCTCCTCCAACTGGGCCAGCTGAGCGGCCCAGCGGTGGCCGCGCGGGCGGTCCTCCGGGGCCTGCGCCCTGATCAGGGCCGTGGCGAGGCGTACGTGCGGGTCGTCCAGTTCGCGTCGCACGATCCGTACGACATCGGCGGGCTGCCAGCCGCGCCGCCAGGCCTGCGCCACGAACTCGGTGCCGCGCCGGGTCAGTTCGGCGTCCGCCTCGGGGTCGGCGGCGAGGAGGGAAGCGCCGGTGTCCAGGGCGGTGTCGTCGTCGGCGTAGAGGGCGGCCCGGAAGGCGCGGTCGACGGTGCCGCTCGGGCTGTCGCTCGCGCTGTTGTTCTTACTGCTGCTCACGGGGCGATCGTCTCACTCCCCGAAAATCGGTCGCCCACGCGCGTGTGCCGCTTCGAGCATGGCGGCATGGTGGACATGTCTCTCTACGCGGCCTTTCTCGTCGCCGCCTTCGCGCTCTGTGTCACTCCCGGCCCCGACATGATGTTCATCGTCGCGATGGGCGGCCGGGGCGGGCCCGCCGCGGGGGTGATGGCGGCGCTCGGGGTGGCCTCGGCGATGTTCGTGCACACGGTCGCGGCGGCGCTCGGTCTTTCGGCACTGTTCCAGGCCCTGCCGACGCTGTACCACGTGCTGCGCTGGGCGGGTGCGGCCTATCTGCTGTACCTCGCGGTGAAGGCGTTCCGGGACCGTTCGGTGCCGGGTGAGGACGGGGCGCCGGCCGGTCCCGGGATGCGGCGGGCCTTCTGGCAGGGGGCCGTCACCAATCTGCTCAACCCGAAGGTGATCCTGTTCAACGTGGCGTTCCTGCCCCAGTTCGTGGCGCCGGAGATGGGCCACGTGTGGGGGCAGTTCCTGGTGCTCGGGCTCACGATCACCGTGATGGGCGTCGTGGTGGACGGCCTGACCGGGCTGCTCTCCGGGAAGCTCTCGGCGCTGCTGCGACGCAGTCGGCGGGTGGCGCGCGGGCTCAACATCTTCAGCGGGTCGGTGTTCACGGGGCTGGCGGTGCGGCTGGTGGTGTCGTCGCCGAAGTAGCGGCGACGGCACGCGCGCGTGGACACCCTTCGGTGTCAACCAAGGGTTGACACCCCATGCGCGTCAACCTACGGTTGACACATGACGACCAACCCCAACATCACGTCATCCGTACGGCTCGACGACCTCATCACGGCCATCAAGAAGGTCCATGTCGAGCCCCTCGACCAGCTCCAGGACGCGGTGATCGCCGCCGATCACCTCGGGGAGGTGGCCGACCATCTGATCGGCCACTTCGTGGACCAGGCCCGGCGTTCGGGTGCCTCCTGGACGGACATCGGACGGAGCATGGGGGTCACCCGGCAGGCGGCGCAGAAGCGGTTCGTGCCGAAGGAGTCGACGGACCTGGCGGCCGACCAGGGCTTCAGCCGGTACACCCTGCGGGCCCGCAACGTGGTGATGTCGGCCCACAACGCGGCCATCACCGCCCGCAACCCCGAGGGCCGTCCCGAGCACCTCGTCCTCGGACTGCTGGCCGAACCGGAGGGCCTCGCCGCCAAGGCGCTCGTCGCGCAGGGCGTCACCCTCGACGCCGTCCGCCAGGCCGCGACCGAGGCGCTCCCGCCGGCCGCCGACGAGGTCCCCGAGCTCATCCCGTACGGCTCCGACGCCAAGAAGGTCCTGGAACTCACCTTCCGCGAGGCCCTCCGGCTGGGCCACAACTACATCGGCACCGAACACATCCTGCTGGCCCTGCTGGAGTTCGAACACGGCACGGGGGTCCTGTCCGGCCTCGGCATCGAGAAAGGGCCGGTGGAGGCCGCCATCGCCAAGGAGCTGGAGGGCTACCTGAAGCTGCAGGGAGAGCAGGGCTGAGGGGACCAGGTTCGGCGAGCCCGGGGCGGCGAGGCGCCGTCCTGATGTCCGGAAGGTCTGTTGTCAGACCCTGGTGTCACACTCGCAACCATGAACGACCGCTGGGCTCTCGCTCCGGCCGAGGACGGTGGTGTGGAGGTCGCCGCCCTCGGTCCTGACGGGATGCCTGCCGGGCCGGTGCGGTGGGAGGCGGATCTGGGTGCGGCCGTGCGGGGGCGGCCGGAGGTGGCGCGGTGGGTGTGGCGGTCCACCGCCGAGGTCTATCCGCGTCTGCTCGCCGCGGGGGTGCGGGTGGAGCGGTGCTACGACATCGAGGACGCCGAGACCCTCCTGCTCGGCCACGCGGGGCGATACGGCGAGCCCCGCTCGGCCGCAGCCGCCCTGGCCCGGCTGCGCGGCGGTCCCGTACCGCCCGACCCGCCCCAGCGCGCGGCCGAACCGGGCTCGCAGTCGCCCCTGTTCGAGCCGCAGAGCGCCCATGTGCCGCTGACCGACCTCGTCGAGGTCTACGCCGACCAGCAGCGGCGGCACGACACCACCGCGCACCCCGACCGGATGCGCCTGCTGACCGCCGCCGAGTCGGCGGGGATGCTGGTGGCCACCGAGATGAACCGCGCCGGGCTGCCGTGGAGCGCCGAGACCCACCGCCGGGTGCTGCACGAACTGCTCGGCGAGCGGTATGCCGGCGGCGGCGAGCCCCGGCGTCTCGCCGAGCTGGCCGACCAGGTGTCCGAGGCCTTCGGGCGCCGGGTGCGGCCCGATCTGCCCGCCGACGTCATCAAGGCGTTCGCGCAGGCCGGCATCAAGGTGAAGTCCACCCGGCGGTGGGAGATCGAGTCCGTCGACCATCCGGCCGTGAAGCCGCTGGTCGAGTACAAGAAGCTGTACCGCATCTGGGTCGCCCACGGCTGGTCCTGGCTCCAGGACTGGGTACGGGACGGGCGGTTCCGGCCCGAGTTCCTGGCGGGCGGGACCGTCACGGGCCGATGGGTCACCCATGGCGGCGGTGCCCTTCAGATCCCCAAGGTCATTCGGCGTGCGGTGGTCGCCGACCCCGGCTGGCGGCTCGTCGTCGCCGACGCCGACCAGATGGAGCCGCGGGTGCTGGCGGCCATCTCCCGCGACCCCGGGCTCATGGAGGTGGCAGGACGCGAGACCGACCTCTACCAGGCCGTCTCCGACCGCGCGTTCTCCGGCGACCGCGGCCAGGCCAAACTCGCCGTACTCGGCGCGGTCTACGGCCAGACCTCCGGCGACGGCCTCAAGAACCTCGCCGCGCTCAGACGCCGCTTCCCGAAGGCGGTGGCGTACGTCGACGACGCGGCCCGCGCGGGCGAGGAGGGCCGGCTGGTGCGGACCTGGCTGGGGCGGACATGTCCGCCTGCGGCCGGTGCGGGCGACGCGGAGGAGGCGGGCATCCCGCAGGACGACCCGGTCGAGCGACCTGTGGAAGACGGCTGGGGGCCCGGGTACGCCTCCACCAACACCCGCGCCCGCGGCCGGTTCGCCCGGAACTTCGTGGTGCAGGGCAGCGCCGCCGACTGGACCCTGCTGCTGCTCGCCGCGCTGCGCCAGGCCTTGACGGGGATGGCGGCCGAGCTGGTCTTCTTCCAGCACGACGAGGTGATCGTGCACTGTCCCGAGGAGGAGACCGAGGCGGTCGTGGCGGCGATCAGGGACGCGTCGGACCTGGCCGGGCGGCTGACGTTCGGCGAGACACCGGTGCGGTTCCCGTTCACGACGGCGGTGGTGGAGTGCTATGCGGACGCGAAGTGATCACCGTAGGCCGGAGTCGTCGAGCAGTGCGATGAGCTCCTGGAGCACCGTCTTCTCGTCCGTCCCGTCCAGCGCGTCGAGAGCGGCCCGCCACTGCTCGTGGGCCTCCTCCGCTCTGCCCCGTTCACGCAGCAGGAGTCCGTGCTGGTGGCGCGCGAGGGCGCCGGTGTAGCGGTCGGCGCGGGCGTCCGCGCGGCGCAGCAGTTCCGCGCACTCTGCGGCGGCGCGTTCGCCGTGGCCGATCAGACGCAGGGCGCGGACCAGGCCGAGGCGGCTCTGCGACTCGCCGTGCCAGTCGCCGGGGCTGCCGAGGATGCGCAGGCTCTCCTCGAAGTGCGCCATCGCGGCGGCCGGTTCGCCGAGGGTGAGGTGGGCGTAGCCGATGTTGCAGTGTGCCGAGTGCCGGACGACCACGCTGCCGGTCTCCTCGCCGATGGCGAGCGAACGCCGGTGCTGCTCGATGGCGGCGCGCGGGTCGGTGTGCTCGTACAGGTTGCCCAGGTTGCTGTGGGCCACTGCCTCGCCGAAGGGGTCGTTCAACTGCCGTGAGTAGGCGAGGCTCTGGCGCAGTGCCTCGCCCGAGTCGGCGTACCGGCCCAGGCTTTCGAGCAGGAGACCCCGGTTGTTGAGGCAGCGGCGGGTCCAGGAGTCCTCTCCGAGCCGCCGCCAGATCGCGAGGGCGTGGTCGTTGAGGGCGAGGGCCTCGCTGTGCCGGCCGGTCAGGAAGTGCAGTCCGGCGAGGTCGCCCAGGGCGCACGCCTCGGCCGCCTCGTCACCGAGCCGCCGCGCCACCGTGAGCGCGGCCCGGCCGAGGACCTCCGTCTCGGCCACCCGGCCGCTGCGCTGGAGGAAGGGCGAGAGCAGGCGCAGCAGGGTCGAGACATGGGCGGCGGTGCGCTCGTCGGGGCTGTCCGTGTGCCGTTCGGCCAGGACGACGATGTTCTCCAGCTCCGACTCGCCCCAGGCGAAGGCCTTCTGGGAGGACGGGAACGGCGGGATGGCCAGCACATGTGCCGCGTGCTCCGGCGGCTGCGCGGCGGTCGGGCGGCGGCGGTCCTCCAGGTCGAGGCCGGGTTCGACGATCGCGGTGAGGGCGCGTTCGGCGACGGCCGCGTACCAGCGCAGGGCGGTGCGGGCGATGTCGGGGGCGTGCCCGGTGCCCGCGAGTTCCCGCGCGAAGTCGCGGACCAGGCCGTGCGGGGCGTAGCGGCCGTACGCCGTCTCCTCCAGGAGGGCCACGTCGACGAGGCGGTCGAGCGCGTCCTCGGCACGGGTCTCGTCGGTGCCGTCGGCGCCGAGGAGGCGGGCGACGAGGGGGACGCCGTAGGTGGGGAGGTCGAGGGCGCCGATGCGGCACAGGGTGAGGGCGGCGTCGCGGTCGGACCGGCGGCCGGAGGCGGCGAGGGCGTCGTGGGCGACGGCCAGGGAGCGGCGCACGGAGAGGTCGTCGTACTCCAGGTGCCGCAACCGGTCTTCCGTCGCGGCCAGTTGGTCGGCCAGGACGTCGGGGGTGAGGGCCTGACGGGCGGCCAGGCGCGCGGCCACGACGCGGAGGGCCAGGGGGAGGCGGCCGGTGAGTTCTATGAGGGGGTGGGTGGCGTCTATGGCGGTGGCGGAAGTGACGGCATCGACATCGGCATCGGGGGTGACCGGGGTGATGTGATCAGTGGGACCGTCCCGGCTGTCCCGGCCCGACACCGCGCGCAGCAACTCCGCGCTCTCCTCGGCCGAGAGCGGGGTGAGCGGGAAGCGGTGGGCGTCGTCGAGGGCGGTCAGGGGGGAACGGCTGGTGACGATCACCGCGCAGCCGGATCCGGCCGGCAGCAGCGGCCGTACCTGCGCGGCGCTCGCGGCGTCGTCCAGCACCATGAGCGTGCGGGTGGGCGCGAGCAGTGAGCGCAGCAACGCGGCTGCCGCGTCCGGGTGTTCGGGAATGCTGCGCGGGTCGGCGCCGAGGTCGCGGAGCAGGGCGGTGAGGGCCTGGGCCGGGGTGAGGGGGGTCATTCCCGGGGTGGCGCCCTGCAGATTGACGTAGAGCTGGCCGTCAGGGAAACGTTCCCGCAACCCATGGGCGACGTGCAACGCGAGCGCGCTCTTGCCGACGCCTGCCATGCCGCTGATGACACCGACCGCCGGGCCGCCGCCGAGGGTGAGGGCATCGCGGAGGTCGTCGCGGACGGTTTCGCGGCCGGTGAAGTGACCGGGCGGTGGGGGGAGTTGGGCCGGACGGGGCAGGGGGAGGGGGGTCTCGTCCTCGGGGGCGGGGGCGTGGGACGGCGGTTCGGCGGCAGGGCGCGACGGATGCGGGGCGGGACGCGACGGATGGGAGCCGGGCGGGGCATCTTCGCGCGTAGCGCCTGCGGGGAGCGCACCGGGAGGGGTCGACCGGCCCTCCTCGCGGGGTTCGCCGAAGTCAACGGCCCTTCCCGAACGGCCTGCTGCGCCCTCCCCTCCGGTCTGGTGATCCCCGTCATCCCGAACAGCACCCTCAGCCCGAGTCCCGGCCTCGGTCCTCCCTCCGCCGTCTCCCCCGCGCAGCACCTCCACATGTGCCTCGCGGACCGCCGGGCCCGGCTCCACGCCGAGTTCCTCGACCAGGCGGGTGCGCAGATCGCGGTGGACGGCGAGGGCCTCGGCCTGGCGGCCGGTGCGGTGGAGGGCGAGCATCAGCTGACGGTGGTAGGACTCGCGCAGGGGGTGCTCGGCGGCGAGCGCGGAGAGTTCGGGGACGAGGGCGCCCGGCCGGGTGTCGGCGAGGGCGAGCTCGGCGTCGTAGTGCCACTCCAGGAGGAGCAGTCGGGCCTCCTCCAGTCGCTGGACCAGGGCGTATCCGACGAGTTCGGACGGGACCCCGCTGAGCGGCGCGCCCCGCCACAGCGCGAGCGCCGCCGCGCACGCCCGGACGGTCTCGGTCCAGTTCCCGTCGGCGTGCGCGCCGCGGGCCCGGGCGGCGTGGCTCTCGAAGACCTGGACGTCGAGTTCGCCCGGCGCGACGCGCAGCAGATAGCCGGGGGCCATGGCCTGCAGGCGTTCGGGGTCGTCGAGCAGCCGCCGCAACCGGGAGACGTGGTTGTGCAGGGAGGCCTTCGCCGAGGCCGGCGGGGTGCTGCCCCACAGGGCGTCCTTGAGGGCCTCGGCGGAGACGACCCGGCCCGCTTCGAGGAGCAGCGCGGCCAGCAGGATCCGCTGCTTGCGGCTGCCGACGACACGCACCCCCGCCCCGCCATGACCGTCGTACAGAATCGGCGGCCCGAGCAGTCCGAACCGCAGCCCCGACTGCGATCCGCGCCCCATCACGCCGCCCACTTCTGGCGGATTTCCGCCCTCTCCACGGCGGTTTCCCGCCAGCCGTCCGACGCAGGCCGCTGCCGGAATCCGCTACCGCTCCCGGCCCTGCACACAGTCAGTTCCCCATTGCTGCCGTCGACTTCGCGCCAACCGGCGAACCACAAAACATAGATGCGTTGGCCAATGTTAGCGATTTGTTGGCGCAACCTGATGTGATCACTACATCGGATCTGGCCCGAGGGCGCGCGCGTACGACGCGCAACTCGGGGGAGTGTCGCCGTCGCGGCCGGATCCGTGGGACGCGAGAGGGTCCCGGTCGGCGGAGGTGAACGACCGGGGCCCTCGTCCTGTCCTCGGGACCATGAGCCCTCAGATCACGGGCGGGCGTCCCAGCCGGGTGAGGTGCCACACCGTTCGCCACCGCATCGGCCGCCGTTCGCCGGCCGGTTCCCGCAGGCCCTCGACGAACCCGCCGAACCAGGCGCGCAGTCCACTCGCCGACCAGGTCCGCAGCAGGGTGAGCGCCGTCCACACGCCGAGGTGCACCGGGATGAGCGGCAGGGGCAGCCGGCGGCGCACCAGCCAGACGCGGTTGCGGGCGTTGACCCGGTAGTAGATGGCGTGCCGGGCCGGTGAGGTCCTCGGGTGCTGGAGCAGCAGTTCGGGCGCGTACAGGATGTGCCAGCCGCGGTCGGCGGCCCGCCAGGCCAGGTCGGTCTCCTCGTGGGCGAAGAAGAACTCGGCGGGCCAGTCCCCGGTCTCGGCGAGCATGGCCATGCGGAAGGCGTGCCCGCCGCCCAGGAACCCGGTGACATAGCCGCCGCGCATCGGATCGGAGGCGCCGACGCGGGGCACGTGCCGCTGCTGGGTCTCGCCGCTCTCGTCGGCGATACGGAAGCCGACGATGCCGAGACGCTCGTCGGCCGCGAACAACTCCTGTACGCGGCGCAGCACATCGGCGTCCACGAGCAGGCCGTCGTCGTCGAGTTCCACCACGACGTCCACGTCGCCGAACTCCCGCAGCCGGGCGAGCGCCACGTTCCGGCCGCCGGGGCAGCCGAGGTTCTCCTCGACGTCGAGGGCGGTGACCTCGCCGGGCAGGGAGAGCCGCTCGGCGAACTCGGGCAGCCGGCAGCCGTTGCCCACGATCACGATCCGGGCCGGGGCGATGTCCTGCTTGGCCACGGACCGCAGCAGGGCGTCGACCTCGTCGGGCCGGTTCCCCATGGTCACCACGGCGACGGCGACCCTCGGCGCGCCCATCTCCCACCTCGTCCCCTCGTCCGACAGGCATCAACCGGCGCGATGCTAGCCGTTCACGGGTGCAGGAATCCCTCGAACGGCCCACCGTGTCTCACCCCCGCCGGTTCTCCCTCCGCCGCACGAACTTCAGCCCCGACCAGTCCTCCCCCAGCGCCGCGACCTTCACGTCGACGACACCGAGCGGAAGGAAGACCTCCCGCAGGGCGTTCTCGGTGATGTCACTGACATGTCCGGCGGCTCTGCGCGGCCAGGCGATCCACAGTGCGGCGTCGTCCGCGAGGCCGGCGACCAGTCCGTCCGCCTCGGCCGCGAGCCGCGCGTACTCGCGATGGAAGGTGAGGACGACGTCCGCGCCGTGCGAACCGCCGGCGGCGACATCGCAGTCGTCGGGCAGCCCGGGGATGTCCCACCCGTCGGGCGCGCCGTCGAGCCGTACCCGGTGCCCCGCCTTGATGCCGAGCTTCTTGGCGAGGGGCGTGGCGGAGTAGCCGCCCGCCGGCCCGGTTCCTGACATACGGCTCCTCCGCGCACTGGTCCAGCCCCGTCCATCCCATGGTGACGGTCAGGGCGGCGGATGTCCGTGCGGACACGGCGTCAGGGACCAGGCGTCCCAGTCCCCGGACCGGCTACCGGACCAGCCGCGCGAGCAGCGTGGCGAGATCCGCGAGGAACTGGAGCCAGGGCCGGGCCTGCTCGGCCCGGCGCCCGAACCGTCTGGTCCAGCCGCCGGGCCGGATGTCCTCCCGGCGTTGGATCGACCTGTCCCGCACGCGTCGTAAGGACACGGCACGGCTCGTTCCGATGCGCTTGCGTCGCCTCATGCCGGGACGCTAGCCGGGTCCCGGTCGGTGGCGCAGGGCAGCGGACCGCCAAAGCGGGCCGGCGGTTATTGGCGGTAACACGTAAACAACGGCCCGGGACGGTCCTGCGGGGGCTCCCGCGCCGTCTCATCGCGGACGCTCCGATCCCGGGGATCCACAGCAGGATGCCCATCGCCGGCCCGGTGCCGTGAGGCCGGCGGGTCACATCAGAGGTGACGGCACTCTCCGCGGACCACGACTTTGCCTCGGTCGGGCCGAGCTTCGAACCGGTGGGCCGGACCAGGACCCCGAGGCCGCGGGCGGAGTCGTCGCCGACGCCCGCGGTGCAGGTGAGCGAGCCGTCCCCGCCCGCTGCGGTGTCGAGCCGTGCCCGCCGGTGACGACGCCGGGTGGCCTAACCGCTCCGGGGCAGGCCTTCGACGCGGTCCTCCACCAAGGCCGAGTACTGCGTGGACATCTTGTCGACGTAGGTGTGGAGGTTGAACTGACGCTCCACATGCCTGCGTCCCTGCTGTCCCAGCCGGCTGGAGAGCTCCGGGTCGAGGATCAGACTCCGCACCCGCTCACCCAGCTGATCGAGGTCTCCGGGCGTCACGACGTACCCCGTCCCGCCGTGGATGACGGCTTCCGGCAGACCACCCGTCGCCGTGACGACGACGGGCCGTCCGGCGGACATCGCCTCCAGCGGTGCCAGCCCGAGCGGCTCGGGATAGTCGGACGGGTACACGACCACGTGGGACTGTGCGTACAGCCGTGGCATGAGCTCCTTGGGGGTAGGTACCAGATCCACATGGGAGCGCAGGTTCAGATCGTCGATCAGCCGGTTGAGCCGCAGCAGGAACCCCTGCTGTTCCTCGTGCCAGTCCACGACCTCGTGCGGGCTGGTCAGCACGAGGCGGACGGACAGACCCGTCTGCCGGAGTCGGCCCACCATGCGGACCGCCAGCTCCGCGCCCTTGTCCGGAATGAGACGAGCGGGCAGCAGCACGGTGCTGGAGCCGTTGTCGCGGGCCGGTGGCAGATCGCGGAAGCGGCTGGTGGCGATCCCGAGATAGGTGCGCCGGGCGCGGATGCCCAGATGCGTACGGCAGGCGAACGCGAGGTAGTCCGACACCACGTAGTGGCCGTCCCATGACCGGCAGAACTGAGCCGTCCAGGGATCCTCCGGCCAGATGCTGTGGTACGTGTGCAGCAAGGGCATGCCGGTACGCTCCCGCAGCCGGCTCAGCGCCAGAGCGGGTACGGGCGAGAAGTGGTGCAGGTTGTGTCCGTGCACGATCTGTATGCCACGGCTGTCCACGGTCCGCGCAAGCCAGTCCAGCAGTTCCGCGGCCTGACGCTGTTCGAGCGGCGTCAACCTCTTTGTCCCCCGGTCCCGGGCGGTGCGGTGGTACTCGGCCAGCCGCAGCAGGGGGTGGGTGAGGATGTCGACCTGGTCGACCGCCTGTGGCCGGGGCTCGCCGGTGAGCAGGGTCACTCGGTAGCCCCTGCGCGCCAACAGGGCGGCGTAGTCGGCCAGATGTGACTCGACGCCTCCGACCGTAGGCGGAAAGGCCCAGTGCACGAGGGCTATGGAGCACCGCGTTTCTGTTGGCCCACCGCCTATCACGTATCTCCCTCTCGTCGGGGACCGTTCTGCGTCAGGTCGTGCGGGACCCGGACACGTCGATACGCCACTCCTCGTCGTCGACACCCAGCACTTCCGTGCCGCCGTGGATGTCCACGCGCACGTCGACCGAGCGTTCGCCGAGCCTCAATCCCCGAACAGAGTAGGGGGAATTCAGTGCCATGAGTGAGGGCGCGATCGGCCGTAGCGTCAGCCGCCGGCCGGGAACGTCGGCGTCCACCCGAAGCATCGCGGAGCAGAGCAGTGCCGCGGACGCCGCCGCCCACGCCTGCGGCCGGCAGGAGGGGGGATACGGCGCCGGCTGCCCGAACCGGGACGACGGGTAGGCCGCGTAGAGCTCGGGCAGCCGGTAGTCGAAGTGTGCGGCCGCGTCGAGCATGCCACCCAGCAGAGTCGCGGCCTCCTCGACGAAACCCGTGGTGGCGAGCCCGTGCACGGCGATGGCGGAGTCGTGCGCCCAGACCGATCCGCCGTGGTAGCTGAACGGATTGAATCCGGCCAGCTGCGCGGATCGGGTGCGGATTCCCCAGGGAGTCCGCAGTTCGTCCGACATGAGCGCCTCAGCCACCCACCGGTGTTCCTTGTCGTCCTGGAGGATGCCGGAGTTCAGCAGGTGCCCCATGTTGGAGGCCGGGCCGGTGACGGGCTGCCCGCTCCCGTCGACGGCGATGGCCGGATAACGTCGGCCGTCCGGACCGTCGATCCAGAAGAACCGGTGAAAGGCGGCGCGCAACCGCTCCGCCCGTTCCCGCCACCGTTCGGCCTCCTTCTCCTCTCCCGCCAAAGCGGTGAGGAGTTCGGCGTATCCCATGGCGGCCTGATAGGCGTATCCCTGCACCTCGCACAGGGCGATGGGGGGGTCGACACGCCGTCCCTCCGCGTCACGGATCGCGTCGGGCGAGTCCTTCCACCCCTGGTGGAGCAGCCCGTCCGCCCGGCCTTTGCCGTAGCTGATCAGGTCATTGCCGCCCATCGCCTGCTCGACCCAGCCCATGGCGGCCCGGGCATACGGCAGCAACGACCTGACGTCCTCCTCGGCGAGGCCCCATTTCCATGCCTCGTGCAGGAGCACGACGAACAGAGGAGTCGCGTCCACCGACGCGTAGTAGCGGGCAGGCAACACCATGCCGTCTCCGTGGCGCGTCTCCGCGGGCCGCAACTCGTGCAGGATCCTGCCCGGCGCCTCGTCCGTGAACGAGTCGTGGCGCGTGCCCTGGCGCCTGGCCAGGGCCCAGAGCGTGCCGCGGGCCAGCCCGGTCCCGAACGGGAGCATCATGCGGGCCGCCCAGATGCTGTCCCGGCCGAACAGGCCCAGGAACCAGGGGCAGCCCGCGGCCACGAACTGATCCTCACGCTCTTCGGCGGAGCTGTTCCGATCGGCGAGCCGCAACGCCTCCAGATCGGCCAGAGCCCGCTCCAGCAGCGCGGCCATGCGCTCGTGCCCGTCCACCTCGGCCCGCTGCCAGGGGGTGCCCTGCCGCGGCGGCACCGGATAGCCCGCCACGGTCGTGGTCTTGCCCTGCACCAGCAGGTGTACGGACCACTCCTCGTCCGGCCGCAGCAGCAGCTCCCAGCGGAACTCCACCTGCCCGGGCCGGCCTTCGACCGGCGTGATCCGCGGCAGCGGCCCGCCCGCGTCCGGCCGTACGGGCTCGATCCGCAGCACGACCTCGCTGTTGTCGTGCGGGCTGTGCCACCGCACCGCGGGGACCACGCCCTCCACCTGCTCGCAGGGAACGTCGTCGACCGACAGGCCCGCCTTGATCGTGGCGACGTCGGCGAGATCGGTGGCGGCCACCACCGAGACGGTGCACCGGGCCGTCCGGCCGCTGACGTTCTGCAACAGAACGGCATCGCCCGACTCGCCCCGGTCCGGACGCCGTACGGCGCGCTCCCGCGCGACCAGCAGCCAGGGAGCCGACGTCGGGTCCTCCGAGGACCGGCACACCGCCCTGAACAGCGCTTCCCGGGAACCCTCGGGGCGATGGGCGACGTGTTCCGGCTCCTGGCCGTCGACGAGCAGCCTGAGCGTGTGCAGCAGCCTTCGGTCCTGGTCGTAGAAGCCGTCGATCCCGGCTCCCCGCAGCTGTCCGTCCTCGGACGACATCGCGAACGACGGCGCGGACAGGCAGATCACCGTAGCGTCCAGAAACGGCTGACGGCCCGTCTGAGGGGAGGCGGAGTCGTTCACTGAAGTACCTTTCCAAAGCACCGCGAGGCCCACTGCGACCATGCCGGTCCGGCCCGTCGGGCGGTCGTCGCATCCTCGCAAGTGGCGAGGGCGGTCGTCGGAGAAAACACCCGAGGCAGCCGCTTGATGGGGAGTCACGATAACGGCTGGCCGCCGCCGCAGCCATCATGCGAGGTCGGGCGAGCCACCGGCGGGTGAGTTGTGCAACGGGGGCGCCAAAAGGCGTTCTTCGCCCCATAATTGTTGCCTCACATGGGGGAACGGTGTCGGGCGGGGGGATCCCATGCGCCGTAACAGTCGGGGCAAGCGACGTCTGGACCAGGTGCTGGCTGTCACGGGCGCGGCCGTGGCCGCGGGCGCCCTCGCCGGGGTCAGGTTCGTCGGCGGATGGGCGCAGTTCCTGGTGATCTGCCTGCTGGCCGCGGGCACCGGTCTCGGCGCCTACTCGGGGAACTCCTTGCGGGCGCGCGCCGCGGGTACTCCGCCGCAGGTGCTGATCAGCCATCCGCACGGCGACGAACCCTGGGCACACTGGGTGGCCTGGCGGCTCAGACGGATCGGGTATCTCACCTCCACCCGGCCGTGGGCGCCGGCGGAGCAGCTGGTGCCGCCTCCCCCGGAGGTCGCTCCCGATCATGAACTCATCATCGTGTCCCGGGCGTTGGACGACACGCCTCACCCGACCGAGCACACGCGCGTGGCCCGCGCTCGCGGCAAGTCCGTACTCGCCCTGGTGACCACGCACCACGATCCCCCGTTGACGCGATGGGCCGGTTGTGAGGTGTTGACGCTGGCCGGCCGTACGGCCGACGACGCGGCGGCCACCATCGACGCACGGCTGCACCAGGCCGGCGCGGTCCCCCTGCCGGAGTACACGGCCTCCCACGTGGTCGGCGAGGTCGAACCGCGCTATCCGGCCCTCGGGCCCCTCGTCACCAACTTCGACAGACGGGCGGTGTCGCACTTCGCGGCGCGGCGCGAGGAGCTCGCCCTGCTGCGCGCGGTCCTCGGCACGGTGAACGTCTCGGGCGGCGGGCGCACCTGCGCGATCCACGGCCTCAGCGGTATCGGCAAGACGCGGCTGGCCCTGGAGTACGCCCGCCGGTACGAGGATCTGTTCGACGTCATCTGGCGGGTCGAGGCGGCCCACGCCCCGACCGCCCGCGCCAGTCTCCTCGCCCTGGCGCACAGGCTCCAGGACCTGCGCGACCAGCAGACGGGTGCGCGGGCACAGCACGAGGACCGCGATCCCGAACAGACGCTCCAGCACCTGCTGTCCAACGAGTTACCGAGGACCAGGGCGCTGTTGATCTACGACGGGGCGGAGGACGACTCCACCATCCGGCAGTTGCTGCCCGACACCGGAAACGGCGGCCAGGTTCTGATCACCTCCGTCAACCCCGTCTGGCAGCGCAGCGCTCCCCACCACCGCATCGCCCTGGAGGCGTTCACCGCGGAGGAGGCCGTGTCCTTCCTGCGCAACGAGAGCGGGATCGACGACGAAGCCGGACTGGCGAAGATCGTCGACCGGCTGGGACGGCTGCCCCTGGCACTGGAACCCGCGGCGGCCTCCCTGCGCGACGAGCCCGACATCGACGCGTACCTCCAGGCCCTGGACCTTCCCTCGCAGGTCGATCCGTCCGCCCGCGCGGAGACGAGCCCGAGCGGTGCCCCGGCCTGGATCCACTCCTTCAACCAGGCCGAGACGAAGGACGCGCTCGCGGGGCTGCTGCTGCGTCTGTGCGCCTTCCTCGCACCGCAGGGCATACCCAGCTACTTCTTCGAAGCCGACAGACAGCGCACCGACCTCCTGCCGAGGCCCCTCGCCGAGGGGGTGGTACAGCCGTCGCGCGACCGCCGTATCAAGGACACGGCCAGGAACTCCTCGCTGCTCACGGGAGAGGCGAAGCTCGTGATGCACACCCAGGTGCAGGCGGTGATCCGCGAGGAGATGCCGGAGGCGGAACAGACCTTCCACGCGGCCGCCGCGGTGTGCCTGGTCAACGGCTGGTTCCCGGAGGACCCGGAGCAGGAGAGCACCTGGCCCCAGTGCGTCGAACTGCTCCCGCATGCCCGGGTGGTGCTCGACCACTGCGGAAGACTCGGGGTCGTCGACGAGAACACCTCCACCCTGCTGCAGAGCATGGGCGAGTACTTCCGTGTGCAGGGCGACCGCACCGAGGCGGAGCGGCTGCTGATGGACGCCCTCCGCCAGCGGGAGAATCTCTGGGGCCGCCAGAACTCGCTCGTCGCCAACACCCTGGTGTCCCTCAGCCGGCTCAAGGTACTGAGTGCCGAGCTGCCCGAGGCGCGCAGTTTCGCCGAGGACGCGCTCAAGATACGGCTGCGTCTCGACGGCGACCGCGACCCGCGCACGCTGGAGAGCCGCATGCAACTGGGGCGGGTCCTGCGCGAACTCGGTGACTTCGACGGGGCGTCCGAGGCTGCGGCCCAGACACTGCTGCGCCTGCGGAGACTGTCCGAGACCGACCCGGTGAAGATCGCCGACGGTCTGTGCGACCTCGGCCTCGTCCGCTGGCGGCAGGGGCGGCTCGGTGAGGCGCTGGACCTGCACCGGGAGGCACTGCAGCTGCTGGAGCGGGCACCGGGGGACGGCGAGCCCGCGCGACGCAACCGTACGGCGTTCGTCCACCAGGCGCTCGGGCTGGCCCTGTTGGACTCCCACGACCTGGAGTGAGCCGAGAAACACCTGCGGAGCGCGCTGGACGTCCTGGAGTGTGCCGGCTACGCGGTGGGCCATCCGGTCGTTCTCTCCTCGTCCGTTCATCTGGGCGAGACGCTCAGGCAGCGGGCGGCGAGGTACCGGGGACGGGACGACCGGCGCTCCCCCGCGCGCGAGCGTTCCTCACCGGGGGAACGGGAGGCCGAGCGTCTCCTCGCCGAGGCGAAACGGATCTTCGACCAGGTGCTGTCCGCCCCCCACATGGACGGGGACCGGGACCACCCGGACCGGGCCTGCGCACTGGTGCGCTACTCGCATCTCCTCCACGACCAGGGCAACAGCGAGGCGGCGTTGACGGAGGTCAAGAACGCCATCCGGATCTACACCGAGAAGTACGGCTCCCAGCACCCCTATGTGGCCGAGGCCCGTCACCGCCGGGCCCTGATCCGCAAGGGGAGCGGGGGCCGGCCGCTCCGCTGGCGCGAGGACCTGACCACGGCACGGGACATCTACCTGCGGGTGCATCCCACGGATCACCCCCTCATCCAGCAGATCGAGGAGGAGCTGCGGGACGCCTCCGACCCGACGCCGGGCGAGACGGCGAACGACCGTCATCCGTGAGCGCGCGGGAGACACCGGCGCTCAAACCGGTCGGCCGCCGTCGCTCACCCGGGCCCCGCCCCGCCGCCGAACGCGTGCCGTACCAGTTCCCCGTCCTTCTTCGGCACCGCGAGGTCGTACGTCCCCGCGGCCGTGACGAGTTCGTACCGCTCGAACTTCGGCGCCGGCCGGACCTTCCCGGCCGCCGGCCGCAGCCGGAAGGGCGCCTGAAGGGTCGCGCTCCGGTCTCCCCGCGCGTCTTTCCAGAGCAGCGGCTCACCCGCGGCGAGCCGCAGATGGCCCTGCCGCAACCGCGCGATCTGCCTGCCCTTGCCGGCCGAGACCTTGACCGCCCCGCCGATGCTCCGGGTGAACCCGACGACCCGCAGCGGCTGCCCGCCGTCGAAGTCGGCGATGTCCTGAGCGGGTGTGCGACGTCGGATCCATGTCCAGCGCAGCAGCACGTCCAGCATGGTCTCGGTGCCGGCGGAACGCCGTTCCGCACGTGAGCCCGTCACTTCGCCGTCCCCCTCCACATCAGTCGACCTGCCAGGCGGTCTGCAACGCCAGACGTGCCACCGACGCATCGACGGCGTCGGCAGGTGGCTTCCAGCCACACTCTCGCATCCGCTCGACGAATTCCGACGGCAGTACCACGCCATGGCGTCCCACGTAATGCTGAAGGTCGCGGCGCCAGACCCAGGAGCCGTCGGTGAACAGTGACGAGCAGCCTACGAGGTTCTCGCCACAGCCCAGCAGGCACTGCTCGGTCTCGGTGAATTCGGCAACCACCGGGGAGCGGGTGAGATACGCGACGGCGAAAGCCGCGGTCTCCTGCCATTCCCCGGAGTCCGAGCGCGTGAGTTCATGAATTCCCGGAAGATCGACCGGACCCTCGAAGAACTCTCGGACAAACCCGATTCTCAGCATGGCTAGTTTCACCTCCCGCCATGGGAAGGAACATCCGCCAGGTCCCCCCAGGCTCCAGGAACGGTTCCTACGACCCGAGGCTCGGCATGACGCCGACCTTGGTGGTGGGAGCCCGGACCGGCACGCCAGACCATTGGCGACGTCCTGCCCCACACCGGATACACCGGAATGACAGACAAGGAGTCTCACACATCCACCCTCGTCATGCGGATTTCCTCTGACCGCCTCGACGATCTGGAGGGGATTCGTGTCCTGACCGTCCACGCCGAGCACGCCGCGTGTCGATCCATGCACGATCACGTCATGAGGGCCCGCGTTCTTGGCGTGCTCTCGCACGCTCATGGTTGAGAGCCTGCGGGCCTCCCGCCCCAGCTCGCGGTGATCCCTGCCTGCTTTCACCAGGAGCGAGATCGCCATGACGACACCCGCACTCGGCAGCGCGACCGGAAGAGTCTCCCGACCCGTCATGAGCCGACCACGTCCACGATGACGTGTCCTGTCCGACGGTCCGCGCGGAGCACTGCGCGGGCCGCCCCGAGGATCTCCTCGTCCATCTCCAGCCCGGAGGCCAGGACCTGGAGCAGCCGGGTCCGCCACACATCGGGGTCCGTCTCGTACGCGTGCAGCACCCGTACGCCGTATCCACCCCGCACGCCGTCGCCGCCATCGGACAGCCGTCGGCGGACCGCGTCCCTCAGCACGGTGTGCAGGTCGTGGACGACTCCTCGTGAGGTGTCGGTGAGTCCGGCCGCCGCCCCCGTGGCCAACGCGGTGGCCACCAGCTCCACTTCGGTCACGTGGACCCCCTTCAGTTGTGCAAGTTGTGCGATGTCGTGTCCATCAACATGGTCGGGAGTGCTGCAATTCTGATGAAATTCCGATGACGTAGGGAAGCGGAGGCTTCGGGGTGGACGACCGCTCTCCTCAGCTGCTGCGGTGCGAAGTGCTCGGACCGTTACGGGCCTGGCGGGATGGGGAACCGCGGGAACTGGGGCCGGTCAAGCGGCAGGCGGTGCTGGCCGCGTTGCTGCTGCACCAAGGGGCCGTGGTGAGTCATGAGCGGCTGCTCGACGCCGTGTGGGGCGAGGAGCCTCCCGCAGGCGGCCACAAGGTGCTGCCCACGCACGTCAACTCGCTGCGCAGGGTGCTCGATCCGGAAGGCACCCCGCCCGCGGAGTCGGTGATCCGCAGCGGCAAAGGCTGGTACCGCTTCGTCGTCGAAGAGGTCAGGCTCGATACGGCGGAGCTGAACGAACGGGGCGACGAGGCGCTGCGCACCGTCACGTCGGGCGACCTGGCCACCGCCGCAGACCAACTCTCCGCAGTCATCGGGCTGTTCCGGGGCGAGCCGCTGGCCGGGCTGCCGGGACCATTCGCGCACAACGAGCGGCAGCGGTTGGAGGAACGCCGACGGACGTTCCGGCTGGAGCGGCTCAAGTGCCTTGTCCTGCTGGGCCGGTTCGGCGATGCCCTCGACGACCTGAGCGGGCTGTCGGCGGCTTCGGTGGCTGACCGCTACGACGAGGCACTGACCGCCTTGCGCATACGGGCCCTGTACGGCCGCGGGCGTCAGGCGGAAGCACTCAGAACCTACGAAGACCTGCGCGTACGACTGCGTGACGAGCTCGGAACCGATCCCGGTGAGGAACTGCGTCGGGTGCACGAAGCCGTACTGCACCAGGACGGCCCTTTCCTGCTGCGTCCGCGTGCGTCGGTGCTCTCCACACCGCACGAGGTCGCCGTGCCCGCCGAACTCCCGCACGACACACCGGGTTTCGCCGGCCGCAGCGGCGAACTCGAACGGCTCCATTCGCTGCTTGCGCCCCCGCGGGCGCCAGGACCAGTGAACGCCGTGGTCATCTCCGCCATCGGTGGCGCCGCCGGCATCGGCAAGACCGCGCTGGCCGTGCACTGGGCACACCAGGTCCGCGACCGCTTCCCGGACGGCCAGCTCTACGTCAACCTGCACGGTTTCGACCACGACCGACAGCCCCTCGAACCCGGCGAAGCGCTTGAACTGCTGCTGCGCAGCCTGGGGCTCGCGGCGTCGGAGATCCCCCCGCACCACGAGGCCCAGGGACGCGTGTTCCGGACCCTGCTGGCCGACCGGCGCATGCTCGTCCTGCTGGACAACGCGGCCTCCGCCGATCAGGTACGACCGCTACTGCCCGGCAGCCCGACCTGCTGCGTCCTCGTCACCAGCCGCAACCGGCTCGGCGACCTCGTGGCCCACAACGGCGCACACGCCCTGCCCCTGGATCTGCTCCAGCCGGACGAGGCCCGCGCCCTGCTGAGCCGGACCCTCGGCACGGACCGGGTCGACGACGACAAACACGCGGTCGACGAACTGATCCGGCTCTGCGGCAGCCTCCCCCTTGCCCTGCGCGTGGCCGCCGCCAGGCTCGCGGGCGATCCGGCCCTGCGGACGGCCGACCTCGCCGCCGAGATGACCGAGGGCAACAAGTTGGAAGCACTGGAGCCGGACGGCGCCGCCAACTCACCTTTGCGTACGGCCTTTTCGGTTTCGTACCGGGTCCTGGCACCCGGCGCACGCCGGCTGTTCCGCCTCCTCGGCCTGTTCCCGGGAGCGGAGTTCACCACCGAGAGCGCAGCGGCGCTCCTGGATGCGCCGCTGTCGCAGGCCCGGCGTCTGATCGGTGCGCTCGCCTCGGCCCACCTGATCGAACCCGCGGCAATGGGGCGTTACCGGTTCCACGATCTCCTCCGCGAGTACGCACAGGAGCGTGCGCTGGAGGAGGAGACGGCGCCGGATCGTGAAGCGGCCCTCGAACGGCTCCTGATCTGGTACCTGAACGCCACCCGAACCACCGCGGGGACCGGGCTCTTTCCGGAGCTGCCCAGCAGCCTCCGTCCCGGCAGGCACCCGGGCATGCCCTCGGCCACCGCGCCCGGACCATGGCTGGATTCGGAACGGGCGAATCTGCTCGCCGTCATCAACCATGCCGCCCACCACGGCCCCCGCCCCGTCGCCTGGCACCTGACCTCGGCGCTGTTCAACCACTTTTGGATCCATTTGTCACGGAAGACCTGGCAGACCACCGCGCAGACGGCACTGGACGCAGCCGAGACCGAGAGCGACCTGTTCGGCCAGGCCGCGATGCACTCCAGCCTTGCAGCGGCGCGGTGGGACCGGGGGCATGTCCGACAGGCGATGGAACACGCCACACGCGCACTGGACATCAGCCGGGAGCTCGGTTGGGCGACGGGCGAGGCGACGGGTATCGGCCTGAGAGGCTTCACGCAGTGGAGCATGGCGCGCCTCGACAGTGCGCTCGACGATTTCACCGTCGGCTTGCGCATCTTCCGCGAGACCGGGCATCGCTATTTCGAAGGATTCGGGTTGGTCGGCCTCGGTGTGGCCTGCCGGGATCTGGGGCGGCTGCACGAGGCCGCCGACCACCTCGAACGTGCCGTCGGCCTCACGGCGGAGATCAGCTGGTGGAACGCGGACTCGGCTCTGCAGATCCTGGGCGGGGTGTACTGGGAACTCGGCCGTTTCACCGACGGACTCGATCTCCTCGGCCCGGAGGTGGCTTCCGACAAGCGGGCCGGTTACCGCGACGGCCGCGCGATGATGTTCAACTCCATCGCGAAGATCAATGTCGAACTCGGCCGCCACCGCGAAGGCCTGGAGCAGGCCGAGCGAGCCTTCGCCCTGGTCGAGGACACGAAACGACACTGGGTTCAGTCCGGCATCCTCAACACGATCGCCGCCGCGCGCCGACGACTGGCGCAGCGGGACCGGGCTCTTCAGGCCGGCGAGCAGGCTCTCGCTCTGGCCCGCGAGGCGCGATTCCGGCGAGCCGAGGCGGACAGCCTCCTGTGCCTCTCCCTCACCTACAAGGAAACGGGCCGGTACGACGAAGCTCGAGGCCACGCCGAACAGGCACTGGCCCTGGCCCGCGACCACGCGTTCCGCGTGGTGGAGGGCCAGGCCCTGACAGCCCTGTGCGAGACGGCGGAGGCCGAGGAAGCCCACGGCACCGCCGTCAGGCTCGGCCAGGAGGCCCTCGCCATACACCGCGAGACCGGCCACCGCCCCGGAGAGGCCCGCACCCTCATGGCACTCGCCCGCTCCCACCGGAAGACCGACGGCGCTGCCGCCCAACTGATGAGGCGACAGGCATGGGCCATCCTCTCGGACATCGGCGTGCCCGAGACGGAGTACGAGGATCTCGACCGGTGACGGTGAGCCCATCAGCCTGCACGTCGCGTACACCACTCACCTCGGCATGAGCGCCTCCCTCAGCGACGACGCGTCCTTGCATGTCTCCGGGTACGTCTCCTACGAAGATCCGCGCGCGCACTGGCCCGCCAAACCCACCGTCACCCTGCAGTACTCCAAGGACGGAAAGAGCGGCTGGCGGGACGCCACCACCATGCCCGTCCCCGTCCGCTACAACAAACCGCTCTTCGACGAGACGTTCGCGCGTACCCTCACCACGCGGAACACCGACGCCTACTGGCGCGCCCGCTTCAACGGCAACCCCGACCTGGGCACCAGCACGACCAAGCCCGTCCACCTTTACCGCTACGCCACCCGCATCACCGGCTTTCGCGCCCATCCCGACCGGGTCCGCAGGTCACAACCGATCACTTTCGGCGGCACCCTCCAGTACAAGAAGGGCACCACCTGGAAGCCGCTCGACAGCGGCGCACCCACCCTCTACTTCAAACCCCGCGGCTCCAGCACCTACCACTACGTCTGCGAACTGGACAGCGACAGACACGGCCACCTCATGGGCATGGTGACCGCCGAGAAGGACGGCACTTGGGCCCTGGCCCTCAGCCGCGAGACCGGAGACCACTACCTCAGAAGCGCCCGGGTCACCGACTACGTCGACGTCCGATGACTTGCGATCGGCCTGGGCGGCGGTTGCACAGCATTTGTCGGACTTCCACAGTTCACTCACGCGCGGTTCCACGCATGCAGACGCCGGCCGGCGATGCCGTCTCACGTCGGCCACATGGTCCCGGCCCCTACAGCGTCACCGCATACAAGACGCCAGCGTCGCCACCAGCGATATACACCATCCCGTCGGCCACTGCAGGGTCCTCGTACAAGGATCTGGCGGTGTGGAAGTACCACCGCTTCTCGCCGCTCGCGGCGTCCACCGCGTACAGGTTGCCGTCCTTGCTCCCGACGTACACCACACCGCCCGCCACGGCCGGCGACGAGAGCACGGCGCCGCCCGTGCGGAACCTCCACCGCTTCTCGCCGCTCGCGGCATCCACCGCGTACAGGTTGCCGTCCTCGCTCCCGACGTATACCACACCGCCCGCCACGGCCGGCGACGAGGACACAAAGTGCTGGGTGGGGAACTTCCACCGCCGTTTGCCGGTCGCGGCGTCCACCGCGTACAGGTTGCCGTCCTGGCTCCCGACGAACACCACACCGCCCGCCACGGCCGGCGACGAGCGCACGGCCCAGCCCGTGGGAAACGTCCACCGCCGTTTGCCGGAGGCGGCGTCCACCGCGTACAGGTTGCCGTCCCCGCTGGCGACGAACACCACACCGCCCGCCACGGCTGGCGACGAGCTCACGGCGCCGCCCGTGCGGAACCTCCACCGCTTCTCGCCGCTCGCGGCGTCCACCGCGTACAGGTTGCCGTCGTGGCTCCCGACGAACACCACACCGCGCGCCACGGCCGGCGACGACTCCACGGCGTTGCCCGTGCGGAACCTCCACCGCTTCTCGCCGCTCGCGGCATCCACCGCGTACAGGCTTTCGTCGACGCTGCCGATATACACCACACCGCCCACCACGGCCGGCGACGAGAGCACGGCGCCGCCCGTGGGAAACGTCCACCGCCGTTTGCCGGTCGCGGCGTCCACCGCGTACAGGTTGTCGTCCCCGCTGCCGACGAACACCACACCGCCCGCCACGGCCGGCGACGAGGACAGGGAGCCCCCGGCGCGGAAGAGCCACCGCTGCTCGCCGGGAGCAGAGGAACCGCTGCCGCGGATCTTCCAGCCGACGAAGCCGAGTCCTGCGGCGGTGGCGCCGCCGAGGCCGAGCAGGGTCCGTCTGCGGGTGATCCCGGCCGGGCGTCCCGCAGCCTTCACCGGCGGCAGGGACGGGAGCCGCGCCCCGGGCGGCAGGACGATGAAGTCGTGCTGTTCCCTCGGCCGGGTCGTCGCAGGGCGCTCCGGCCGACCGGCGCCGGGTTCCGCCGGCACCGGCTCTGTGGGCGGGGGCTCGGACGTCTCGGGCGATGCGGGTGGTGGAGCCGGGGGCGGCGGCACGGCGGCGGTGCGCGAGTGCACGGTCGCGGCGACCGGCTCGGGGAGCCAGCCGGGCTCGGTGACTGTCCGGGTCGACGCAGTCGGCGTGGATGCCGGTGGTACGGCCGGCCGGCCGCCGGAGGTATCGGCCAGCTCGTGCAGCAGCGTGGTCACCGTGGGCCGCCGGTCGGGTTCCTTGGCCAGGCAGGAGGCCACCAGGGTCCGCAGGACCGGCGGAAGTTGGTGCAGGTCGGGTTCCTCGTACACGACGCGGAAACTGAGGGCGTGCGCCGAGCCGGTCCCGAACGGCCCGGACCCGGTCGCGGTGAAGGCCAGTACCGCACCCAGGGCGAAGACATCGCTCGCCGGTCCGACCCGCTTGCCGGTCAGTTGCTCGGGGGACATGAACCCCGGTGTGCCCACGACCGTGCCGGTGCGGGTGAGCGCGCTGGCCTCGCCCGCCACCGAGATCCCGAAATCGATGACTCGCGGTCCGTCCGCAGCGAGCAGGATGTTCGACGGTTTGAGGTCCCGGTGGACCACGTCGGCCGCGTGGATGGCCTCCAGGGCCTCGGCCAGCCCCGCCCCGAGTGCGAACACCTCGGCCTGGGGCCACGGTCCGTGCGCTGCCACGGCATCACCCAGCGGGACCCCGGGCACGTACACCGTCGCCAGCCATGCCGGTGATCCGTCCGGATCGGCGTCGACCACGCCCGCGGTGAACGCCCCGTTCACCCGGCGGGCAGCGGCCACCTCCCGGGCGAACCGGCGCCGGAAGCCGGCGTCCTCGGCCAGCTCCGGGCGTACGACCTTCACCGCCACGAACCGTCCGCCGGGCGAGCGCCCCAGGTACACCCGGCCCATCCCGCCCGCGCCCAGCCGGGCCACGATCCGGTACCGCCCCACCTGCCGGGGATCCCCCGCCTCCAGTGCCTCGAACGGCTCCACCCGACAACCCCCTGCCACGTTCCCACGCCCCAGCGGCCTCACGGGCTACCGCTGTCGAGATCGCACATCATGTCCGATGTCCCTGGCTCCGCACTACCGTTCGCCTGTCCGGCCCCTGATGGCTGGTCCACCGGCCGGACGATCACCAGGAGGCGCCGCCGTGTCCCGGCGCGGCCCAGCCTTCCGCAAATGCTTCAGCACCCCGGCGCCTGGGGGCACCCGGTCTTCCCGCACCGGGCCGGAACGGGGACCCGCGATCCCGCTCCTGACCCGGTCCGATGCAGGTGCCGGCGCATTCAGCGAAGGACAGCGAACGGGCCCCGGCTCTAGGTTCGGCAGCCTCAAGGCACGGCAGCGGCAACCTTCCAGCCGCTGCCATAAGGGGGCATCATGCGCAGGGCCGTTTCCGTGGTGGGCGTACTCATGATCGTGGTGGGTGTCGCGTTCGCCGTGCTGAGCCTGCTGACGTATGCGAACCAGGACGAGCGGCATGAGGTCGAACATCGTCTCTACGATCTCCAGCTCTCGCCCGAGAGCGAGGCGCGGGCGAGGGAGGACCTTCGGAGCATCCAGGACCGTGAATGGCTCAACATCCAGGTGGCGATCGGTGGCACGGTCGCGGCCGTGGCGGGGGGCGCGATGGTCAGGGCTGCCCGTCGGAGGCCGCCCGCGGTGCCTTCTCCGTCGCGTTGAGGTCCTGCGAGACCGCGACGGCCGGTTCCTGCGCCCACCGCGTCAGCAGTCGGTCGGCCTCCCGGGTACGCGGATGGTTGGCGCCCTGGACCCGGACCATGTCGGCCAGCAGGGTGGTGAGCCGGTCTGCGGCGGTGGCGTGGTCACCGCCGCGGTGCAGGAGTTCGGCCTGCTGCTGCCGGACCCGCAGGGTGCGCGGGTGATCGGCGCCGAGGACCCGTTCCAAGGTCCGCCGGAGCTGCTCCAGTCGGCCCGGCGCGGCGGCGGTGTCGCCGGCGACGCCCCGCCAGAAGGCCAGGTTGACCTGGTAGGTCAGGGTGGTGGGGTGCTCGGCGCCCAGCGCGAGTTCGGAGTCGTCGGCCGCTGTGACGAACTGCTCGATCGCCCCGTCGAGGTCGCCGGCGATCGCGTGCCAGTAGGCGAGGTTGTGCCGGGCGACGAGCGTATCGGGGTGCAGCCGGCCGACGACGGAGACCAAGCCGTCCACCGCCTGCTGATAGGTGGTCACAGCCAGCCGCACGTCACCCGTCTCCCCGACCCACCGGCTGAGGTCGGCGAGGATCTTCAACGTCGCCGGATGCCGGGGCCCGAGGTCCCGCTCCAGTTCCCGGGCAATCGCGGCGTACGCGTCGCGCGCGCCTTGGGCGTCCCCGGAGAGCCCGCGGCACAGGGCGACGTAGGCATCGGCGGAGGTCAGCAGCGGGTCACCGGCGGTGAGCGTCGCCCGCGCCTCGGCGGCCAGGGTGACGAAGTCGGCCAGCGCGGCGTCGATGAGGCCCGACTCCATCCGGAAGCGCGCCTCGTGCAGCCGGATGGACAGCGTGTCCGGGTCCGCGCGGCCGAGGCTGTCCTCCGCCTCACGCCTGATCTCCGCCAGCGACCGGACGGCCGCCGTGGTGTCCCCGAGGTCGCCCCCGGCCTGGGCCGCCTGCGAACGCAGCGTCAGAACGTCCCGGTGGCCGTCGCCCAGCCGCCGCCGCGCCTGGTCGGCCAGGCCCTGGGCCATGTCCCGGGCCGCGGCAGGACGGCCCAGAGCGGTCAGATGCGGCCCGAACCGGCGGAGCAGGGGATGCAGGCCGCAGCCGTGCCAGAGGTGACCGCCGGCATTCGTCAGCAGCACTTCGGCGCTGCGGTAGAGGGCGGTCTCCGTCTCCGGTTCGCAGTCCGGCGCGGACCACGCCTCCTCCAGCGCGTCGGCCGCGGCCGTGGCGAGCCGTTCGCGACGGTCGGCCGGTACACCGTCGCGGATCGCGCGCTGGACGAGGGAATGCACCTCGACGACCGCCGCGCCGGCAGGTCCATGGTGGGTGACCAGACTCAACCGGTGCAGTGCCCGCAACGCCAGTAGGGCGCCCCGTTGCGGGACGGGGTCACCGCCGAGCCAGTCGCGCCCCGCCGGACCGAGCAGTACCGCCTCGGGAATGCCGTCGGGCGCGAACATCGAGATCAGTTCGAGCATGGCACGGGCGGTCCCGGGCGGTGCCAGGGACTCCGCCCGTCCGAGGGCGAGTTGCAGGGTGCTCGTCACCGTGCCGCCGTACTCGTCCGCGGGCGAGGAAGGCGGAAGCAGACCGGCGATGCTCTCCCGCCGGTCCGCCAGAAGGCTCAGGTACGCGGGCAGGTCCATGCCGGTGTCGATGAGGAAGGCGGCCGCCTGGGAAAGGGCGAGTGGAAAGTGGCCGAGGGCTGCCGCGAGGGTCGCCAGATCCTCGCGACGGTGCGCCGGGGGCCCGTGATGCCCGGCGGCCGGGCCCAGGTCGAGCAGCAGCCGGTCGGCCAGGTAGGCGGTGGCCTCGTCGGCGGTGAACACGCCGACGGCAATCACCCGGACCCCCGGGCGCAGCAGCGTGGCGTCCCGCCGACGGGTTGCCAGGATGGTCCGGCCGGCGTCACCGGCGGGCCAGAGCCCGGAGAGTTCGCCAGGGTCGTCGATGTCGTCGAGGACCACGAGCCAGGGAGTGGCGGTCGATCTCAGCCAGGTCAGGAACAGGTCGGCCTGGGTCTCGTCGTCCCCGCCCGGGTCGTTGCCGGGTGCGGGTGCTTCCCCCGCGATGCTCGCGAGGCGCGCCCCGGACAGCGCCCGCCACGCACGGGCGTAACTGCCCAGAACCGAGAGGCGGTCGCCCGCGGGCACCCAGAGCAGGATCTCGGCCCGCTGCTTGGCGCGGTGGAACGCCGCCGAGGCCAGTTGAGACTTGCCGACGCCGCCCGCGCCCGTGAGCAGGATCTGCCGGACGGATGCGTCTCGCATGCCCGCGTCGATGCTCTCGGCCAATCCGTCACGCCGCCGCAGTGCGGCGGCATCACTCGGCGGACGGCCGATCACGATCTGCGGATTCGGATGCGACTGCGGCTGCGGCTGCTTTCCAGGGGCGGGGCTGCTCCGGTAATCCCGCGCGGTACGCCACAGCCGGTGCCAGTGGGCCACCGTGGGCTGATCGGCGGACGCGCCTCCGGCCGCCCTCTCGACGGCCTGCACCAACGCCATGACGGCTTCGAACCTGCGCGGTACCGACTGACCGCCGGCCCATTCACCGAGCCTGCGCGCGTTGACGGCGACCCGGCGCCCGGACGGCAGCTCCACCGCGCTGGCCCGCCGGGCCAGGGTCTCGTCCGACATGTCCGGCAGACGCCGCCGCAGCCGGGTCAGCGCCTCCGCAAACCTGACTCTGGGATCACCGGCTTCACGATCGTTCACCCGTGCCTCCCCCGCCCGCCACGCCGATCACCCGAGTCTAGGGGACGGCGCCTCCCCCGGTCCGGCCCGCAACGGGGACGAATTGCCGCCACAGCAGCCTCCGTTGACCTGCTCGGACAGCCCGCGCCGACTGCCTGGGACGGTAATCCGGGGCCGTCTCGCCCGTACCGTGGACCCGCTGCTGTGGGGCGTTGGAGCCGGGCACTGAGAAGAAGGAGTCTCCTCTTGGCCGTTGAACGCGCATACCCCGAAATGATCCGTGATGAGCATGACGTTCGGCCCTTCGATGGCCGACAGGGCTACGCACATGTGCGGGCATGGCGGTCGGCACCGGATCAAGTGACTGTCATGCTCAGCGGCCTGGGCGGCGGTTGCACTCTGGAGAAGTTGCTTCCCCTGCTGCGCGACGAGTACCCGGACGAGGCGGTGGAATTCTTCTTCCACATGCCCTCGGACTGGAGAGTGCTGGGGTACTACGCAGCACTGACGGTGGGTTCCGACGGCACAGTCGTCGAAACGCGCATGGCTGGAGACACGCTGGCCGCGCGCCTCGGACCCACCCTGTACGCGACCGAGGACCCGGACGACGAGTCGTGGGGCTGGGGCGGCACCTGAGTCACGAGCGCCGTCCACGCGCGGCTTCGCGGCACCCAGGACCGGATCGCGGACGCGATCACTCCTGCTCATGCGTCCGGCATGCCGCACCCGGACCCGCCGTGCACCGCACACTGCCGCGGCTCCCACGGAACACCCGGATGAGCCGCGGCCGGAACCATGTGGGTTGCGGGATGTCAGACCACGGTCGCACGAGCGGGGTCGAACGGGTTCCAGTCCGAGTCGACGTTCTTGAAGACCGGATCGGCGTTGCCGTTCGCGGAGAGGGGGAAGTGCCGCTCGGCGCCCACCGGGAGGTCGGCCTCACCGTCCGCCGGGGTCACCAGCGGCTTGGTGCCGGGCGCCTTTACGTCGGCCATGAACTCGAACCAGTCGGACCAGTCCCAGTAGCCGGAGCACATCAGGCCGGGAAACCCGCCGAATACGCGAGAACCACGGGCGCCACGGACACGTTCTCGACGTCGACGCTTCAGCCGACGCCGACAGAGACTCGACCTGCGGGGGAAGCCCCGGCCAGCCGGGGGATCACTGGCCGGGGCAGCTCATGGAAGCGGCGGCACTGCTCAGTGGCGGGACTCACGGGTGGAGGCAGGCCCGACGGAGCGGAGTGGGCACTGAAGGCGCGTTCGCTCCACGGCCCAGAGGGCGTCCCGGGCTCGAGCAGGGCCGGGACTGCTGGTGTTTTCCGCCTGGTCAGCGCTGCTGCAGCTGCAGAAGGACGTCCGCGGCCCGTTCGGCCAGCATGGTCACGGGAGCGTGCGTGTGGGCCCGTACGATGCTCGGCATCGTGGAGGCGTCCACCACACGCAGGCCCGTCAGACCCCTGACCGCAAATGTCGGGTCGACGACCGAGTGCTCGTCCGCACCCATCCGGCAGGTGCTGACGAGGTGGTGGATACTGCCTCCCGTGGTGCGGATATAGGCAGTGATGTCGTCGACCTCCTCGGACAACGCTCCATCCGTGAGGGGCTTGCCCATCCACTGCGCGAAGTCCGGCTGCCGCAGGACGTGTTGCGCCGCTCGTATCCCCGCGACCAGTGTCGCCAGGTCGTCTCCTGCCTCGTCGGAAAGGTAGCGAGGATCGATCAGGGGGGCGTCGTGCGGATCGGCGCTGCGCAGGGTGATCGCGCCACGGCTGCGCGGTCGCAGGAGGATCACGCCCAGCGCCAGCCCGTGTGCGGTAGGCCGCTGGTGCTCGCCCAGAGGCACCACCAGGTGGACGACCTCGATGTCCGGAGCCTCGAGTTCTTCGCGGGAGCGCAGGAAGAGCAGCGCCTCGGAGATGATGGAGTCCAGGGTGCCGTGACGGTCCCGCAGGTACTGGTCGATCTGCTGGGACGAGGCGTTCGCGCCGGGCGACCAGAAGCCCTGCGCCTCGAAGGCGAGGGGGACGAGCAGGTGGTCCGTCAGATCGCGGCCGACCGAGGGGATGTCCTGTACGAGCGGGACACCGTGACGGGACAGTTCCTCGGCTGGGCCCACTCCTGACAGCAACAACAGATGAGGGCTCCCCACGGCTCCGGCCGCGAGGATCACCTCGCGCTCCGCGCGGATGGTCTCGGTCCCCGACTCCGTTTCGACTTCGACCCCGACCGCGCGCGTGCCCTCGAACAGCACCCGGCGCACGAGGGTGTCCGCCCGCACGGTGAGGTTCGGCCGTTCCCGGGCTGCGGTGAGGTAGGCGTCCGCCGAGCTGTGCCGAAGGCCGTTGCGGTGTGTTGCGCGAGCCAGGGCGTAGCCCTCTTGGACCTCGGCTGCCGGGGAGTATCCCAGGTGCGCGCAGGCATTGAGGAATGCCGGGGTCACCGGCAGGGGATAGCGCAGGCCGGTCAGGCTGATCCGCTGCTCGGCCCGTTCGAAGTAGGGCTGGAGGTCGTCGTGGCTCCAGCCCTCCAGCCCCGTTTCGGCCCAGGCGTCGTAGTCCGCGCGATGCCCGCGGGTCCACAGTTGTGCGTTGATCACCGAGGAGCCGCCGACCGCCTTCCCGCGCGGGATCGGGATGGTGCGATCGGCCAGGCCGCGCTGCGGCACCGTCGCGAAGTTCCAGTCCAGGTCTCCGCCGAAGAGGCGCGGAAAGAGGATCGGCACCTGCACTTCGGGGCGGGTCTCCGGAGTCCCCGTGCCGGCCTCGATCAGGAGCACCCGCGCCGTACCGTCCGCGCTGAGCCGGTCGGCGAGTACGCATCCCGCCGAGCCGGCCCCGACGATCACGTAGTCCCACTGGCTCACTTCGCGACCGCCTCTCGGGCCTGAGCGTTGACACGCGTGGTCGGGGTCACACCCCAGGTCGTGCTCTTCCGGCAGAGGTTCTCGGTCATGGCAACTCCTTACCGTGTGCAGTGACGTTTCGATGGACGACGGCAGCCGTTCGCTGCCCTGCCCCGGTGGTGACAGGGGACAGAAACCGGGCCGTTCCGGCCGTCGCGTTCGGCCCAGTTCATCGGTGCCGGCGGGCGTGCTTCAGCGTCCGGCGGGCACGCCGTCCTCCCCGGCGGGCGCCGGCATGCGTGCGTCTGCGGCGGCCGTGACCTCCCGGCTTCGCAGGACGTGACGGAGCAGGGCCAGACCGGCCAGGAGCGCGACCAGGCCGCACACGCCGTTCCAGCCGAAGGCGGAGTAGGCACGGACACCGAGCCACGATCCGGCGCTGCCACCCAGGAACGCGCAGGTCATGTATGCGGTGTTGAGCCGGGCGCGGGCTTCGGGGCGCAGGGCGAAGATACGGGCCTGGTTGGCGACCTGCCCGGATTGCATGGCCACGTCGAGCAGCAGCATCCCCGCGCCGAGGCCCACCAGTCCGATGGCCCCGCCGAGGCGACCGGTGAGAAGCAGGGCCCCCGCGGCGATGGCGCCCAGCATGCACACCAGGTTCACGGCGTCGGGGCCGCGCCGGTCGGTGCGCCGGCCGGCAATGGGGGTGGCGAACATGCTGACTGCACCGACCAGAGCGAGCACGCCGACGGCCGGGGTACCCAGGTTGTAGTGCGGTCCGGTGATGAACAGGGCGAGCGCGGTCCAGGCGGCGCTGAAGGCGGCGAACACCAGGACCTGGTACTGGCAGGAGCGGCGCAGCAGCGGTTCGGTGCGCAGCAGATGCAGGGAGGCTGCCAGCAGCGCCGGGTAGCGCTGGTCGGTGCTCGGTGTCGTATGCGGGAGGGCGGCGGCCAGCGCGAGGGTGAGGATCAGGGCCATGACTGCGGCGACGAGGTAGGGCGCGCGCCAGCCCAGCCATTCGCCCAGGGTGCCGGAGAACGTGCGGGCCAGCAGGATCCCACCGATCAGGCCGGAGAGCAGGGTGCCGGTGACCGCGCCGCGGCGCTCCGGGGCGGTCAGGCCGGCGGCCATGGGGATGAGGATCTGCGGCACGACCGTGGTCAGGCCGACCAGGGCGCTGGCGACGGCGAGGACAGGCAGGGAGGTGGCCGTCCCGGCAAGTACGAGCCCCGCGCAGGTCACCAGGAGCAGGGTGGTGATCAGTCCGCGATGACGGAGCCGGTCACCGAGGGGGACCAGCAGGAAGATACCCGCGGCGTAGCCGAGTTGGGCGCAGGTGACGACCAAGGCCGCGGAGGCGGGGCGCACATGCAGGTCGTCGGCGATCAGTGGGCTGATCGCCTGGGGGAAGTAGATGTTGGCCACCGCGATGCCGCAGGCGACGGAGAGGAGCAGGATCAGGGGCCGGCTCAGCGCCGGCGGCGCAGTGGAGGAAACGCCTGGAGCCACGACACACACCTCGACCAGGAGAGGAAGGAAAGGACGGAAGGGGAAGGTGACGACTCGCCACCAGGAACCGATTTAACCGGTTCCCTCAACGTACCAGTAAAACCGGTTCCGCAGTAGGCTGTTTGGCATGGCTGTCTCTCCCGCACCGCCGGCCCCCCGCTTCCGCAGTGGCTCCGGACGGCTCTGCCTGGACTTCATGCGCACCCTGAGGCTGCGCGGCCTGGACGGTGCCACCGAGGAACTGGACACTCCCGAGGCCCTGACCGCCTGGGTCGTCCAGTTGGGCCCGTATCCCGACGGCACCGTCGTCCCGGTCCCGTCGGAGGCCGTCCTGCACCGGGCACGGGGGGTGCGGGAGGCCGTGCATGCGCTTCTGACGGCGGCCCGCGGCGGGAGCGGCCCCGCCGGATGCCCTGCGGACGACCGCGCGCTGCTGAACCAGGCGGCCGCCGCGGCGCCGCCGGTGCCGGTGCTCGACGAGCACGGCACGCTGACCCACACTGCGGCCGACCCGGTCGGCGCGGTTCTCGCCGACATCGCCCGCGATGCCCTCACCCTGGCGACGTCTCCCGTGCTGGAGCGGGTCCGCGCCTGCGCCGGGCCGACCTGCGCCGCCTGGTTCCTTGACACGTCCCGCCCGGGCAACCGGCGCTGGTGCTCCATGGACACCTGCGGGAACCAGGCCAAGAAGACCACGTGGCGGACCAAGCACGCGTCGGAGACCAGAGCCTGAACCAACGTCATACGACAGCCTCGGCGACCACTTCCAGCACGCGCGCGCACGCCACCGCGTCGGCCACACCGGGGCGAGCTGTGCGTGCGCCAGGGCGGATGCCGCATCGGTGACCCCCGGCACGCCCGGGAGTTCGGCATGCCGAAGGCAGATGTCGGGCCTGTACCGGCCGGGATGTACGGCACACACCTCCGCGTGCCCGGCGAGCGCGCAGAGGTGGTCGGGCACGGGATGCGCCGTCCCGGGGATCGCGAGGCCTCGGCCGCGGGGTTCCCTCATCCGGCCCGGCCTCAGTGGGCACGGGCCACTTCAGGCGCGGAGCCGGCGGGGCGGACGAAGCCGCGGTCGACGTACACCAACGCCTCCCGGTCGACGTGTGTGACGCAGTCCAGCACTCGGCCGATGAGCATGCTGTGGTCACCGCCGTCCACCACGTCGTGCAGGCGGCACAGGAGCCGGACCACCGCCTCGGGGATGCCGGGCAGCCCCCGTTCGAGCGGGACGGTGTCACCGGCGGCGAACCGGTCGACGCCCGACGTCGCAAAGCGCCGGGCGATGTCGGTCTGGTCATGGGCCAGTACGTTGACCATGAAGTGGTCGGCGGTGGCGAAGGCGGCGTGCGTACTGGCCTTCTTGTCCAGGCTGACCGTCACCAGCGGCGGGGTCAGGGACAGGGAGACGAAGGAACTCGCGGTGAATCCCCAGCGGCGGCCGGTCTCGTCGACCGTGGTGGTGACGACCACGGGCCCCGGGACACGGGCCATGGCGCGGGTGAAGTCGAGCTCTCGGGTGTCGGCGGGCATGGATACGGTGCCTCCTCGAACGAAGTCTGGAACAAACGGGTTGGTCAGGCGGCCAGGTCGCGGGCGACCAAGGTCTGCGGCCAGGGGCGGAACCCCGGGCCGACGTCCCCACGTCGGCAGGCGAGCCGGACGGTGACACGCAGGTACTCGCCGCGGTCGCCGGTGTCGTGGCGGTGGCCCGTGAAGACCACCGCGTGGACCGGGCCGCCGATCCCGGGGTCACGCGCCATGGTGCTCAGGGCGTCGGTGGGTTGGATCTCGCCGGCGCGCCCTGGCCGGGTCTTGGCGAGAACCTCGAAGACGGCCGGATCGAGGACGTAGCGGCCGATGACGGCGCGGCCGCTGGAGGCCTCGCCGAGTTCGGGTTTCTCGACCGGATCGGTCACTCGCACGATGCCGTCCCGCCCCGCGGACTCGGCCGCCGCACAGCCGTAGCGGTGGATGTGCTCGGCACCGACGTCCATCGGGGCGATTGCCGCCGAGTTCCTCCCGTACGGCGGTCATGGACGACAGGAGCGGATCAGCGGGGTCGATCAGGTCCCCGCCGAGCAGTACGGCGAACGGTTCGGCCCCGACGTGCGAGGCCGCGCCCAGCACCGCGTGCCCCAGCCCCCGGGGGTCGCCCTGGCGGACGCAGTGGACGGTCGCGAGGTCGGTCGAGGCGCGGACCAGGTCGAGCCGGGCGGTGTCGCCCTTGCCGGTGAGGACCGCCTCCAGTTCTGCATTGCGGTCGAAGGGGTCCTCCAGGGTGCGCTTTCCGCGGCCGGTGACCATGAGGACGTCATCCAGGCCGGGGGCGACTGCTTCCTCGACGACGTACTGGATTGCGGGCTTGTCGACGATCGGCAGCATCTCCTTCGGAGTCGCCTTCGTCGCGGGCAGGAAGCGCGTGCCCGGTCCGGCGGCCGGGATGACGGCCTTGCGGACACGCGGAGGCGGGGCGGTCATGGTGTCTGCGTCCTTGTCGTCGGGGCGTGGTGGTCGCGGCGTCAGGCGACGCTGGCGCGCGGTGGCGCTTCGTCGGAGTCCGCCGGCAGTGACCCGGGGCCCGCCCCTGCCAGCACCGTGAGGAACGAACGGGCCCAGTGGTGGACGTCCCGCTCGCGGACGTGGCGGCGCAGCTCCCGCATGCGGAGCCTGCGCTCCCCCTCGTCCAGGTGCAGGGCGGTGACCATGGCGTCCTGGAGTTCGGCGAGGTGATGCGGGTTCACCAGGAGCGCCTCGGTGAGTTCGTGGGCCGCGCCGGCGAACTCACTGAGCACCAGAGAGCCATCCAGGTCGGGGCGGGCGGCGACAAACTCCTTCGCCACCAGGTTCATACCGTCGCGCAGCGGCGTCACGAGCATCACGTCGGCCGCCCGGTAGAACGCAGCGAGTTCGGCGCGGTCGACAGTGGTGTGCAGGTAGTGGACCGGCACCCGGCCGACCTGCCCGAACACCCCGTTGATACGCCCGACCTGCGCCTCGACCCGCGTACGCAGCCGCCGGTAGTGCTCGACGCGCTCCCGGCTGGGCGTGGCGATCTGTACGAGGACGGTGTCCCGCGCGCTGACCCGGCCGTCGGCCAGGAGTTCCTCGAAGGCCCGCAGTCGTTGGTCGATGCCCTTGGTGTAGTCGAGCCGGTCGACGCTCAGCATGATCCTTCTGCCGTCGCCCAGTCGACGGCGGATCCGCCGGGCCTGCTCCTGTACGGCCTCGCTGCGAGCCAGTTCCTCCAGGTCGGCCGCGTCGACGGAGATGGGGAACGCGCCGACGCGGACCTCCCGGCCCGGCAGTCGCACCGCTCCCAGCACGGGTGTACCGTGCGGGCGGCTCACACTCTCACCGCCGCGCAGCCGGCGCACCAACTGCAGGAAGTTCTGTGCGTCACCGGGCAGTTGGAAGCCGACCAGGTCCGCTCCGAGCAGCCCCTCCACGATCTCCGTGCGCCAGGGGAGCTGGAGGAAGAGCTCGGGGGGCGGAAAGGGGATGTGCAGGAAGAAGCCGATGCGCACGTCGGGACGCAGGGCGCGCAGCAGCGCCGGGACCAGCGTCAGCTGGTAGTCCTGGATCCACACAGTGGCTCCAGGACCGGCGATGGCCGCCGCGTGCTCCGCGAACCGCTGGTTGACCCGGTGGTAGCTGCGCCACCACGCCCGGTCGAAGTCGGGTGGCGCCACCACGTCGTGAAACAGCGGCCACAGTGTGGCGTTCGAGAATCCCTCGTAGTAGTCCCTGTGCTCGTCGACGTCGAGGGGCACAGGGTGCAGGCGCAGGCCCTGGTCGGGGAAGGCGGCAGGGGTGCTCTCGGTGGTGCCGGCCCACCCCACCCAGGCGCCTCGCCGGGCGTGCAGGATGGGTTCCAGAGCACTGACCAGCCCCCCCGGGCTGCGCCGCCAGCGCGGGGAGTCCGTGCCCCGCGATTCCAGGTGGACCGGGAGGCGATTGGCGACGACGACGAACTCGGCGTCCGGCCGCGCGGGATGGCGGATCCTGGGCGTGTCCACGTCCTGGTTTCCCTTCTCGAGGGGCCGAACCCGGCGGACACGGCGGAGCTGGGCGCCCGCCGGGTTCGGCAGCGTGTGCGGGGGAGGTTGTCAGCGGGTCGGCGCAGTCCGTTGCGGTTCGCAAGCGCCCTGAAGGGGCGCGCGGTTGTGTCGGCTCACGGCCCACCGCGGGGTGCGACCAGCCACGACGGCGCCGCGGACGATCGACGACATATCGCGTCCGGCGGCGCCGCCGCATGTCGGCACAGTCAGCGGAACGCTCAGGCAGCGCGGAAGTCGACGATCGTCTTGAGGTCGGTGGTGCTGCGGTAGTTCTTGAAGATCTCGACGAGGCCGTCGTAGTCGTCGAAGCTGTGCACGGTGGACAGCAGGCGCTTGCCGTCGACGATGCCCGACACCAGCATCTGCATGGCCGCCTGGATCACGTTCGCGGAGTGGTGCATCGGGAACGCGGTCACGTCGAACGGGGAAGCGGTGATGTTGATGCCCTTGGCAAGCATCAGCCACGTGTCGAATTTCTGCATCTCCTGCGAGGCCCCGTACAGCACGTAGTGGCCCTTGGGCTTCAACCGGCGCATCGCCACACGCCGGGGGTCCTTCTCCTCGTCGTCGACCTTGACGGTGGGCAGGGCGTCGAAGACGTAGTCGAAGGTGTTCTCCGGGACCTCGGCGATGAGCTCCTCCGGCAGGAACGCCCGCTCGGAGAAGTGCTCCTCGGCGTGCCGGTTGCGCACCGGGTTCGCGTCCACCGACACCACCTGGTTCGGGGCGAGCAGGCGCTTGATGACGCTGCCGGCGATGATGCCGATCGGGCCGGTGCCCATGATGAGGACCCTGTCGCCGATCTTCGGAGGGTTGGCCAGGATCGAGCGCAGCGCGCCGGTGGTGGGTTCGATGAAGGACGCCTGCAGGTCGTCGAGGGCTTCGGGGACCTTGACGGCGGCGGCCCGCAGGTCGTCGGAGAAGTTCCGGTCGGCCCAGAACACGTCCTCCTTGACCTCCCCGGAGAAGATCGGGCGCAACGTCCGGTACTCGGCGAAGCCGTCGAAGTCGGTCTGGCCCCAGTACACGATCCGGTCGCCGATCTCTATGTCGGAACGGGTGAACTCCGGCCCCTTCTCGACGACTTCTCCGAGGTACTCGTGTCCCAGGACGACCGGGTACTCAGAAGGGAAGAGGTGCCCTTCGAAGAAGGAGATGTCCGTCGAGCAGATCGACACGCAGCGGGTGCGCAGCAGCAGGCCGTCGGCCGGGACCTCGGGGCGCGGCACCTCCGCGATGACGGTCTGACGCGGGGCGAGGAGCTGGAGGGCCTTCATGGTCGGCATGGTTGTCCTTCCGGGCAGATTGCGGTGACGAGGTGGCCGTTCCCTGGAGAGGAGGGACGGGATGGTGCTCAGCGGCGCATGCTCAGGCCGCCGCCGAGGAGGTACTGGCCCGCCATCTCGACGTTCGTCGGCGACAGGGTGATGTGCTTCGCGGCCGAATGCGCGTCTCGGAAGTAGCGTTCGAGCATGCTGCTCGAGTACAGCGAGGAGGTGCCCGCGACGGTGAACAGGCTGTCGATGGCCGCACAGCACTGGTCCGCCACGGTGGCCGCTGCCAGCCGCACTGTCGCGCTCAGCGAGTCCCCGCCCACCTCGCCGAACTGTTCGGCGTGCCAGGCGGCGTCCGCCAGCAGCAGCCGGGACGCCCGGACCTGGGCCTCTGCCCGGGCGAAGCGCTCCTGCACAGTGTGGCTGGCGGCCAGGGTGGTCGTGCCGGCCATCGGCTTCTTGGCCACAGCCAGCCGCTGGAACTCCCGCAGCGCGCCCTGGGCCGCACCCAGCACCGTCGACGAGGACCCGAACAGCCCGAAGTCGTAGTAACTGATTCCGTAGCCGCGCGAGGGACGGGCGGGCGGAGCGAAGAACATGTCCCGCTGGGCCACCGTGTACGCGTCGGCGACGAACACGTCGTCGACTTCGTAGTCCTCGCTGCCCGTGCCGCGCAGCCCCAACGTGCGCCAGTTGTCCAGCATCCGCACGGCCTGCTTGGGAACGAACAGCATCCGGATCTCCGGGCCATGCTCCGTGTGCCGTGGCGTGCCGTCGACGGCGATCCGCGCCGCGCACACCAGCCAGGCGGCATGCGCCGAACCGCTGGCGAAGCCCCAGCGCCCGGAGAGGCGGTAGCCGCCGTCGACCGCCTCCGCCACTCCGGTCGGATTGACCGAGCCGACCACCAAAGCGTCCTGGTCCCGGAACAGTTCACACGCAGCCGACTCGGGCAGGTAGTCCGACAGTCGGCCGATGGCGGCCTGCACTCCCATCTGCCAAGCGACCGCCGGGTCGACACGGGACAGCGCCTGAAGCGCCTGGGACCCGGTCTCCAGCGTCACCTGGGAGCCGCCGAGGTCACGGGACACGAGCATCCGGGGGAACCCGGCCTCCCGTAGCGCCTCGATAACCGGCACCGGGGAGAACCGCTGGCGCTCGCCTTCCTCGCGCCATTTCTCGATGACGGGGGCGATCCCGTCGACGCGGCCGAGCCAGTCCGCGGTCTCCGCCGACACGGGCTTGTTGTCGATCAGCGCGAGGCGCTCTTCGTTTCCTTGGTTCTGAGCCATACCCACCTCCTGATGTCGCTGGGAACATAGGCGGCGGGAAAGTGTGTTCAAGACGCGAATCCGGCGGTCATGGGGGCCTCTTGACCGATGCATTACGGCGAGAAGGGGAGGCGCCCCGGAGCAGGCGAAAAGGGGCGGCCGACGTCTTGAAGACGCCGGCCGCCCCAACGGAGGTGCAGGTCAGCCCGCTCGCTCGAGCATGCTGAGGAACGCCAGCCAGGTGTCGATGTGCTGGTACACCGCGGCGGTCAGGGCCGCCCGGTTGTGCAGCGGAACGGCCGCCGACAGGGCATCTCCCCCGGCATCCAGGAGGGCGCGGTTGTCCAGCAGGCGCAGCAACTGCCGTCCTGCTTCCGAGAACCGGAGGGACGGGTCACGGGTCAGTACGGCGAGTGGGTCCTTGACCGGGGCCACGGCAGGGCGCGGGTCCGGCACCCGGAGGCGATTGTTCCGCTCGACGGCGGTCAGCAGCACGCGCTCGTCGCGAACGGCGGCTCGACGCCCGACAGGGTCCTCACCCCGCTCCACGCGGGCTCGGACATCCCGCGCGGTCCCCACGGAGATTCCGGCGGCCTCGGCGATCTGGCGCAGGGAGGCATCCGGGTGCTCACGCAGATGGGCAGCGGCACGTTCCCGGCCGACGGAGGGATCCACGGGACGGGCCCGGCCGTCGCGTCCCACCCTGCTGTTCAACTGGGGCTCGTTCCCGGTTGAACGCCGTCTGATGGCCGCCACCGTCTTCGTGGACAGGCCCGCGGCCTGCGCGATCGCACGGTTGGACCACTGCGGGTAGGCGGCCACGATGCGCCGGGCAGCCGCCGCTCGCTCCTGCTGACTCAGCCGCCTGCCACGATGAAGGTTGGCCTGCACGGCCTGGACGAACGCTTCTTTCTCGTCCCCGTCGAAGTAGCGGACGTCGATGTCGGCACGACCGGCCAGGGTCGCCGCCGTGAGCCGATGCATGCCGTCGATGACGCGCATCGTGCGTCGGCACACCAGGATCGGCGGCAGCTCCCGCACCTCCATCAGTGACCTGGCGTAGGCGAGATCCACCTCCCCGGACCGCGGAGAGTCGGCGGGCACCAGCGCCGCGATCGCCACCGGTTCCGACCGCGGCACGATGGGGCCCTTCTGCGTGCGCGGGGCGAGTTCTGTCATGGCCGTCGGCCCACGAGAGCTCTCTCGGCGGCGGCCAGGAGCGCCGCGACTCCGTCCGGTCCGGACACCCGCAGGGCGCAGCTGCTCGCAAGCTCCGGTACCACCTCGTCCTCGGACATGGGCGCGCTGTGCACAAGGACGCCGGTGCCGCCCCGTGCGCAGCGGTCGGACAGCAGGCGGACGACCGGCGGGTCGGCGAGGTCGTCCCCCGCGTACAGCACGGACCGTGTGGGCCGCTCGGCCAGGACGGCGGCCAGGACGGTGCCCTTGTCGATGCCGTCCGGACGTAACTCGAGGACCAGGCGGCCCACTTCGGCTCGCAGACCGAGATCGCCGGCCGGCGCGCGCACCGGCGGTTCCATCAGCCCGAGGGCAGCGGGCGGGTTCTCGCAGCAGCGCGTGTGCAGGGACAGCCCATGCGTCTTGTCCTCGATCCGCGCGGGGACGCCGCTCTGCGCCAGCAGTCGGGGACGGCGGGCCCGCCCCTGCTCCAGGGCGGGATGCGGCGGGGGCGAGCTCAGCCGGTCCGTGGCGGAGTCCCCACGCTGAAGCCCGTGGTGACCGAGCACCGTGGTCGGCGGCCCGTCGGGGCCTGAGCGCAACATGGCCGTACGCACCACGTGTTCGGCCGGGCGCCCGGTCGGGACCACGACGCGCAGCCCACGCCCGGCCGGCGCGGTGAGCACCGCCATGACCCGCGGCAGCGGGCGGGCGGCGGCGGGGTCGCCGAGGATCGGAGCGAGGGTGTCGTCGAAGTCGACGGCCATGGCGGCCTCTTGGGGGGCACGCCGGAGGGCCCGAAGGACCTCCGCCCCTACCGCAGAGAGAGCTGCCGCACAGATCGCGCCAGAGTCGGGCAGCAGCGGGTCGGTTGGACACCGAGCGGGAAAAGGCGAAGAACTGCTGTTCATGAACTGTGTCTCCGTAGACATCCGCGGTGTGGACAACGGGTGCGGGACAGTCGGGAGCGTCGGTGATCCACGACTGGACAGATCCGGGATCGGATATCACGCGAGGGGTCCGCGGTGAGCCCGCGGCGGCCGTGCGCGCGGCGGGGCCACTCGGGGCAGTGACGTCACATGGGTACGGAACGACCAGGACACCGAACGACAGTGTGGGCCGGCCGAAGCGTCAATCGCCTCGGTTCGCTTCCGGCCGCGGTCATGCTGCTGCTGCTCATGCTCCGACATCCCCCGTCGTGTAACCGCACGTAGCTCTCTGCAGTGACTACACAGGCGAGTTCACTGGGCGCCCGGTCCGATCGCCAGGGTCAGTTGTGGCCGACTGGACACGAGCGGCCACCGTCCTGCGCGGACCGCCCCCGTAGGACAACGAGCCCTCGGTGCGACCTCTTCCCGGCCCGTCGGCACACGACATGCACGGTGCCCCCTCATGCGCCGTCCTCACCTGCGGAAAGGCTCCACGATGGCAATGTTCCGCACAAAATCCGCTTGCTTCAAGGGAGTTGTGACGAAGGATTGGCAGAGTGGGCTGCTCAAGGTCCAAAACGGGGAGGAAGATTATGGACAACAGGCCACCGGTAGACGCACCGCTCATTGACATATCCGCCACTCGCGGGGACGCAACATCCGAATTGCTGACCCGGGCCGTCGACACGCTCGCGGAGCTCACCAACGAAGAGATCGCAGGAAGCTATCGCGTCCTTGCGGAGACGGATGGGCCTACGCCGCTGGAGGAGGCCGACGTTCACCTGGGGTCAGGCAGGAGTGCTGCACCTCTTCTGGCCCTGGGCCTCGCCCACGTGTTGCCCCACGATCCACCGATTCTGAAGGCCGCAGCGCCGGTCCCGGCCGTGGAAGCCGCTCTGGTCCACAAACAGCACGAGCTCGACGCCCAGTACGACATCATCGCCCGCGCCCAGCGGGAGGTGCTGCGGATCCGCCGGCTGGCCGACCGGCAGGCGCAGGACGCCTCCTCGCACAGGCTCGCGCACGTGCTCACCGACTCCGACGACATCGCCGCGTTGTCCAACACCATTGGTACGGCGGCCGTCCGCGAGCATCTGACGCTGGAGACCTTCCAGTACGACCTTCCCCTGAAGGCGAGTTCGGCGCAGCCTCCCACGCTCGCGTCGATCGCACGGGGCGTACGGCACCGGAGCATCTACGAGACGTCCTTTCTGAGCGATCCCGTGGGCGCCGAGATCGTCGAACGCTGTGCCGCTGCGGGCGAGGTGATACGACTCCTGCCGCAGCTGTCGATGAAGTTGAAGATCACGGACGGCTCGCAGGCGCTGTTGGCTCTCACGCCGACCGGTTCCAGCGTGGCGCTCCATCTCACATCGCCGGTCGCCGTAAAGGCGTTGCGCCACTATTTCGAACTCCTGTGGCGCGAGGCGCGTCCCCTGACCGGCACTCCGCCGCCCAGCGACAATGCCCGTGAGAGGCAGCGCCGCGAGATCGTCGCGCTGATGCAACAGGGGTTCAAGGACGAAGCCATCGCCCGGAGGTTGGGGCTGACGCCGCGCACCGTGCGCCGACGCATCAGCGAGTTCATGGACGAGCTCTGCGCCGAGACCCGTTTCGCCGCCGGCGCGGAGGCGCAGCGCCGTGGCTGGTTCGACGGCGCGGCCGAGTAGGACAGCCCTTGCTGTCGGCAGCCGACGAGAATCTAGCCTGATGAGACCACCTGTGCCGGGTTGAGCGCCGGTCCTCGTACTGCACCGTCCAAAGGCGTCCGGCCACCCGTTGGCAGAACCGGCCCCGCGGCTTCTGACGCCGAGGTGCGAGCTCAACCAGGACCCGAGCGCGACCGCGCCGTGGCCACCTCGCAGTCGCGCCGGCGTGCCCGCACCGGTCCCCTGGCTGGACAGCGCCGCCCTCGACTCACCCGCCGCGGGCGGCTTCCTGCTACTGGGGCAGCGGTGCGGCTTCCTACTACTAGGGCAGCGGTGCGACGGCCGCGGCCCCGCGCCGGGCGGTCAGGAAGAGGCCTGCCGCAACGACGGCCGAGGCCAGGCCGAGCAGGCCGACGGCGGCGGCCAGGGTGCCGAGGGCGGACTTCGCCGCGATCAGCACCAGGGGGCAGATGAACTGGCCGATGAAGAAGGACGCGGTCCACAGGCCGGTTCCCCTGCCGCGGTCGGCGAAGTCCAGTTTGGACATGGCGAGGGTGAGCAGGGAGGGCAGCAGGACACCGGTGCCGAGGCAGTTGAGTACGGCACCGACGATCAGCAGCGGCGTGCTGTCCGCGAGCCACATCACCGCGAACCCGGCCGCGCACAGGGCGAAGACGAGTGGCAGCCGGGGCCCCGGGGCCCCGCGCAGTTTGGCGAAGGTGATCGCGCCGGCCATGGTGGCGGCGCTGGCGATGGCTGTGGCCGGCCCGATCACGCTGGTCGCCGTCACGCCGAGGTCGTCCAGCAGGTAGGACATCTCCACCGGGACGGTGTAGAAGACGAGGGCCCCGAACACGGTGAGTCCGCAGATCCCGGCCAGTTGCCGGAAGGGGAAGGAGCGCTTCGGGGCGACCGTGGTGTCCGTGCTCTCCCCGTCCTCGGCGGCGGCACCGGTGGCCGCGGTCGGCTTCGGCAGTCCGATGGCCATGAGCGGGGCGATGAGCAGGCTGACGGCGTAGATCCAGAACGGGGTCCGCCAGCCGGCCGAGCCCGCGGCACCGCCGATGACGAAGAAGGCGGTCGCGGAGGCGGAGGCGCACATGGTCTGGAGGGCGAGGTAGCGGTCCCGTACCCGACCGCTGTAGTAGTCGCCGATCAGCGTGGTGCAGCAGGTCATGATGGCGGCCTCGGCGATACCGACCAGGGCGCGGCTGGCCACGATGGCGCCCAGCGACTCCAGCCACAGCGGGGCGGTGCCGAAGACCGCGTACAGCACGGTCGCGACGATCAGCAGCCGCTTGCGGCCGAGCCGGTCGACGATGACGCCCGCGAAGGGGGCCAGCAGGCCCAGCGCCAGGGCCGGGACGGTGAGGGCCATCGGGACCAGGGCGCCCGCTCCGGGCACGTCGGCGAAGTGGTCCTGCATCTTGGGCAGCACGGGGGCGATCAGGACGGCCCCGAGGATCGGCAGACAGCTGCCGGCCATGAGGAGAGCGACGCGCAGCCGGTGCGCGGCACCGGACGTCGGAAGGGTCGCACCGGGCGGCGGCACTGGTTCGGCGTAAGCGGGCAGAGGCACGGAAGCGGGCATGCGGGAACTCCACGTGGCGAGGTGAGGGACGGCACGCCATCGGGACACGGAGACACCGAGGAGAGGAGCGTGCGGAGGATCTGGGGTCGACTATGGGTGAGCGGCCCAGCCCTGCCTAGCCTCTGTCCGATCGATCTCCCGGATCGGGATCATCCTTGCCGTGGATGGTCTCGGCGACCCGGACAGCTGTCTCCCGCAGCCAGAGGTGCGCCGCGTCGTGCGTGTGCACCGGATGCCACCACAGGGCTTCCCGGAGCGGCACGGCGTCGTAGGGCGGTTCCACGACCCGTACGGGGACGAGTCCGTCGAGCCGGTCCGCGAGATGCCCCTGGATGAGGGCCACCCGGCTGGTGCCTGCGACCAGGAGGGGCATCAGCTGGAAGCTGTCGACGGAGACTTCGACGCGCGGCTCGATGCCGAGCATGCCGATCTGGCGGGCGGCGGGTGCGTCGTACGTGCGCTGATACGTCACCCATGGCAGCCGGGCCAGGTCGTCGAGGGTGAGCTGTTCGCCGACCTCGGGGTTGTCGTCGGCGACGAGGTAGACCCAGCGGTCCCGGTAGAGCTCGACCGTGGGGTAGCCGCGAATGATGCCGTGCGGCAGCAGCAGCCCGTCGGCGGTGCTCAGCAGCACCCCGGTGTTCTCGGTGATGTCCGTCGGGGGCCGCTTGAAGCGCAGCCGGATCCCCGGCGCCTCGGTGTGGACGATGCGGGCGAGTTCGGCGCCGAAGACGGCCACCGCGTAGTCGGAGGCGAGCAGGGTGAACTCGTGCTCCTCATGGGCGGGGTCGAACACTGCCTGGCTGGTGAAGACGCGTTCGAGCAGGTCGCAGGCGGTGGCGGCGCGGTCGAGGAGGGCCAGGCCGAGGGCGGTCAGTTCGTAGCCTCCGCCGACCCTGGAGAGCAGGTCGTCGTCGAAGTGGCGGCGCAGCCGGGCCAGGGCGGCGCTCATGGCGGGCTGGCTGAGCCCGACGCGCCGGCCCGCCTTGGTGACGTTGCGCTCCTCCAGGAGGGCACGCAGGGCGACGACGAGGTTGAGGTCCAGGCTGGCCAGGTTCACGCGAAATCCCTGTACGGAGTAGGAGACAGGGGCCTCGGTATTTCCTTCCTGGATACCGGGCATCCAGAGAATCGATTTCCCTGATCGCAATGTACGGGCCAGATTGGTGGCACCGCAATCAGGAGGACATCTCCGTGAAATCCGCAGCCACGCCGGCGCCCCTCTTCACCGGCCCGTTCGCCATCGGCACTCTCTCCGCTCCGGGCGGCGCCGCGTTCCCCGGCCTTGTGGTGCCGGACGGCCGCGTGCTCGACCTGCGTACGGCACTGGACGAACCCGCGCTGACCGCCCTCGCTCTCCTGGAACGCTGGGACGAGGAACTGCCTCGCCTGCGCGGCCTCGCGGACGAGCCGGACGGTGACTGGCTGCCGCTGGACGACCTGTCCGTGCACGCGCCCGTCCAGCCCCGGCAGATCTTCCAGTCCGGCGCCAACTACCGGCAGCACGTGATCGACCTGGAGGTCGCGCACCGCGCCCCCGACGACCCGCGCACCGTCGAGGAGGCCCGCGCGGAGATCGCGGCGATCATGGACCAACGGGCCGCCGAGGACCTCCCGTACGTCTTCATCGGCCTGCCGACCACGATCGCGGGCCCCTACGACGACGTAGTACTGCCCTCCTGGGCCAGGAAGCCCGACTGGGAGCTGGAGCTGGCCGCGGTGATCTCCCGCCCCGCCCACCGGGTCACGGTGGAAGAGGCCCTCGAACACGTCGCGGGCTACACCATCGCCAACGACCTCACCGACCGGGCCACCGTCTTCCGCCGGGACATGCCCGCCATCGGCACCGACTGGCTGCGCTGCAAGAACGCGCCCGGCTTCACCCCGCTCGGCCCCTGGATCGTCCCGGCCGGGTCCATCGCCGACCCGTCCGACCTGCGGGTCACCCTGAAGCTCAACGGCGAGACCATGCAGGACGAGTCCACCAAGGACATGATCTTCGGCGTGGCGCGGCTGGTCTCGTACATTTCCCAGACCGCCCGACTCCTGCCCGGAGACCTGGTGTTGACCGGCAGCCCGGCCGGGAACGGCATGCACTGGGGTCGGCTGCTGCGCGACGGCGACGTGATGGACGGCTCCGTCACGGGGCTCGGTGCCCAGCGCACCCACTGCGTCGCGGAGGAGGCTCCGTGATCGACCGCACCACTGTGCCTGACGCGAAAGACGCCGAGGGCGCGATCGCCGAGGCCGCCAAGGCGTACTCCAACTGGGGCCGTTGGGGCGAGGACGACGTCCTCGGCACGCTCAACTTCCTGGACGCCGAAAAGCGCCGCGAGGGCGCGGCCCTCGTCCGCGACGGCGTCAGCTTCTCGCTCTCCCAGCGCTTCGACATGAACGGCCCGCAGAAGGGCTGGCGGCGGCGTACGAATCCGGTGCACACCATGCTCGACACCGGCACCGACGCCGCCCTGGGCAACCAGGGCTTCCCGCACGGCATCGGCGGTGCCGACGACGTGATCGCGATGCCGCTGCAGTGCTCCACCCAGTGGGACGGCCTCGGCCACATCTTCGACCACGGCAAGGCATGGAACGGGCGGGCCGCCGAGAAGGTCGTCACCTCCGACGGCGACCTCGTCACCGGCATCGAGCACATGGCGCCGTACGTGGCCGGGCGGGGCGTCCTCCTCGATGTGGGCCTGGTCGTCGGCCGGAACGGCGAACTGCCCGACGGCTTCGCCATCACCGAGGAGCACCTGACCGCCAGCGCCGAGGCGCACGGCGTCACCGTCGGCCGCGGCGACCTCGTCCTCGTCCGCACCGGACGGCTGGCCCGCGCCAAGCGAGAGGGCTGGGGCGAGTACGCGGGCGGTCCCTCACCCGGGCTGAGCTTCACCACCGCGGGCTGGCTGCACCGCAGCGAGATCGCCGGGATCGCCACCGACACCTGGGGTTTCGAGGTCCGGCCCAACGAGTTCGACCACGCCTTCCAGCCGCTGCACCAGGTCGCCATCCCCAACATGGGCCTGCTCATCGGCGAGATGTGGGACCTCGACACCCTGGCCGAGCACTGCGCGGCCGACGGGCGGTACGAGTTCTGGCTCACCGCCGCTCCGCTGCCCATCACCGGAGCCGTCGGCTCCCCCGTGAACCCGATCGCCGTCAAGTAACGCTCCGTACCGGCGGGGTGGGCCGCGCCCGGGCAGCCCAGCCCGTCCGTCCCGCACCACCACCCTGCCGCTCGAAGTCGCGCGGCCCCACCGCAGGGAGACCCCATGACCGACCCCCGCACCCGCCCCCGCACCGTCCTCGTCATCGGCGGCGGCGCCTCCGGCAACGCCGTGACCGTGCTGTTGCGGCGAGCGGGCATCACCGTGGACCTGATCGAGGCCAAGCCCGACTGGAACGTCCTCGGCTCCGGCATCACCCTCCAGGGCAACGCGCTGCGCGTGCTGCGCGAGCTGGGCGTGTGGGACAAGGTCCAGGAGAGCGGCTACGCCTTCGACTCCGTGGGCCTGGCCACGCCCGACGGCCACGTGTTCCACGTCCAGCAGGACATCCGTACCGGCGGCGAGGACCTGCCCGCGACCATCGGCATGCAGCGGCCCCGGCTCCAGGAGATCCTGTGCGAGGCGGTCCGAACGAGCGGTGCGACGGTCCGCCTCGGCACCACCGCCGACGAGCTGGTCCAGGACGGGGCCGGCGTCACCGCCCGCTTCAGCGACGGCACCGAGGGCCGCTACGACCTCGTCGTCGCGGCCGACGGTCTCAACTCACTGACCCGCGCGATGATCGGCGTCAGTGAGAAGCCCGAGCCGACCGGCATGGCCATCTGGCGCGTCGCCGCACCCCGCCCGGCAGGCCTGGAGCGCACGGACCTGACCTTCGGCGGGCCCTGCTACATCGCCGGCTACTGCCCCACCAGCGAGAACACCATCTACGCCTATCTCGTCGAGGCCAACCGCGACCGCGCCTCCATCGACCCGGCCTCGTACGCGGACGAGATGCGGCGCCTGGCAGCCCCGTACGGCGGCGCCTGGCCCGAGATCGCCGCGAGTATCACCGACCCGGCCAAGGTCAACTACACCTGGTTCGACCGGCTGCTCGTCGAGGGTTCCTGGCACCGCGGCCGGGTCGTGCTGGTCGGCGACGCCGCCCACGCCTGCCCGCCCACCCTCGCGCAGGGCGCGGCCATGTCGCTGGAGGACGCCTCCGTACTGGCCGAGCTGCTGAGCGCGCAGGAGTCGTGGGATTCCTCCGGCTCCCTCGACTCCCGCGACTCCCTCGACGACCTGCTGACCCGCTACCACGAGCGCCGCATCGACCGTGTCCGCATGGTCGTCGAGGCCTCGGTGCAGCTCGGCCAGTGGCAGCTGGACGGCGTCCGTGACGCCGACGTGCCCGGTCTGATCGGCCGCACGATGTCCGCCCTGAAGGAGACCCCGTGACGACCCCGGACACCCTTGACGCCCTGGCCACCCCGGCAACCCCCACCATCGACGTCCACGCGCACGTCCTGCTGCCGCAGGTCGAGGAGGCCGTCGCCGGACACCCCGGGCTGGCCGCCGCCCGCGGTCTCGACGCCCGCCGCAACGGTCCCGAGGCACTCGCCGTCAGCGGCCCGATGGTCCGCGACCGCATCCCTCGGCTGACGGACGTCAAGGCCCGGCTCACCGCGATGGACGCCTCCGGCGTCGACGTCCAACTGGTCTCGCCGTCCCCGTCGCACTACCACTACTGGGCCGACGAGGACCTCGCCCGCACGGTGTGGGAGCTGGCCAACGCCGGCACCGCCGCCCACGTGGCCCAGGCCCCCGACCGGCTTCACGGACTGGGCCTCGTCCCGCTCCAGCACCCGGACCTCGCCGTCGAGGCCCTCGACCACGCCCTCGGCCTGGGCCTGCGCGGAGTGGAGATCTCCAGCCACGCGCCCGGGCGCGAGCTTTCGGATCCGGCGTACGACACGTTCTGGGCGCTCGCCGAGACGACCGGGGCGGTGCTCTTCCTGCACCCCTTCGGCTGCACGCTCGACGAGCGCCTGGACCGCTGGTACCTGTCCAACACGGTCGGCCAGCCCACGGAGAACGCCGTCGCGCTCTCCCACCTCATCTTCTCCGGGGTGCTGGACCGCCACCCCGGCCTGAAGGTGATCGCCGCGCACGGCGGCGGCTACCTGCCCACCCACATCGGCCGCTCCGACCACGCCTGGCGGGCCAGACCGGACACGCGGGGCTGCGCGTCCGAGCCGAGCAGCTACCTCAAGCGGCTGTACTTCGACTCGCTCGTCCACGACCCGCACGTCCTGCGCGAACTGATCCGGGTGGCCGGCCCCGACCGGGTCCTGCTCGGCTCGGACTTCCCCTTCGACATGGGCACCGAGGACCCGGTCGGCGCGCTGCGCGCCGCCACGGACCTGCCCGACCCCCACTTCCACGCCGTACGCGGCGGCAACGCGGCAGCGCTGCTGCGCCTCTCCTGAGGAGCCCCGACATGACCGACGACCTGCCCCACCGCCTGCTCACCCACCTGCGGCACGTCGACCTCGCCGTGCCCGACTACGACAAGCAGCTCGACTTCTACGCCGGAGTCTGGGGCCTGACCAAGGTCGCCGAGGACTCGGGCATCTCCTTCCTGGCCGCAGAGGGCAGCCCCGAGCAGTACGTCGTACGGCTGCGCAAGGCAGACGAGAAGCGGCTCGACCTCGTGTCCTACGGCGCCGCGTCGGCCGCCGACGTGGACACGCTCGCCGAGCAACTCCTCGCGGCCGGCGTACGGTTGATCTCGCAGCCGGGCAAGGTCGACACCCCCGGCGGGGGCTACGGCTTCCGCTTCTTCGACGGCGACGGCCGCACCATCGAGGTCTCGGCGGAAGTCGAGGCCCGGCGGCACCGGCGTATCGAGGAGAAGGAGGCCATCCCGGTCCGCCTCTCGCACGTCGTCCTCAACTCCCCCGACCTGGACGCCACCCGCGCCTGGTACGAGCGCCACCTCGGCTTCCGGCTGTCCGACACGCTCAGCTCCCCGCACATGGGCGACGTCATGCACTTCATGCGGATCAGCAACCAGCACCACTCGATGGCCCTCGCCAAAGGCCCGCACACCTCCCTGCACCACGTCTCGTTCGAGATGCGCGGCCTGGACGAGTACATGCGCGGCTCGGGGCGCGTGATGCGCTCCGGCGCCCGCAAGGTCTGGGGGCCGGGCCGGCACATGGCGGGCGACAACACCTTCACGTACTTCCTCGACCCGCACGGCAACACGGTCGAGTACACGACGGAGTTGGAGGAGCTCGACGAGGACACCTGGCATCCGCACGTCTACGACTTCTCCCGGCCCGAGGTCACCGACCAGTGGGGCACGGCGAACCCGATGAACGAGCTGGTCGCCAAGGAGTCCTTCAACGACGTCGACCCCGGCGTCTTCGTCGCCCCGCCGGTCTGATCCCCCTCGGCTCCGGGGGCGCGGAACGGTCCATGCCCTGGCTCCCCCCCTGTCCCTGGTCCACTCCTACGCCACACCCCAGGATTGCCATGCGCTTCGCCACGTACGAACACCACGGCCGCCGCAGCGTCGCCACCGTGGATGACGACGGCACCCTTCACCCCTTTCCCGGCCGTGCCTCGCTGCTCGACCTGTTCCGGGCGGGCCCCGCGGCCCTGCGTGAGGCGGGCAACGCCACGCCGGCCGTGCCGGGCGGCCCGCATGTCTCGCAGGTGCGGCTGCTGCCGCCTCTCCAGCCGCCGTCCGTACGGGACTTCGTCACCTTCGAGGAGCACGTCGAGGGCGTACGGCGCAGCATCGACAACGCGGCCGGGGTCCCGGACGCCTGGTACGACGCGCCGACCTTCTACTTCACCAATCCGTACGCCGTCATCGGCGCGCACGACGACATTCCCGTGCCACCCGGCTCCTCGGTCCTGGACTTCGAACTCGAAATCGCCGCCGTCATCGGCCGCGAGGGCCGCGACCTCACACCCGAGCAGGCCCGCGACCACATCATCGGCTACACGATCTTCAACGACTGGTCCGCCCGCGACCTCCAGTCCGCCGAGATGAAGGTGGGGTTGGGCCCCTGCAAGGGCAAGGACACCGCCGCCACCCTCGGCCCGTACCTGGTCACCGCCGACGAGCTGGAGCCGTACCGGGACGCTGACGGTTTCCTGCGCCTGGCACTGACGGCGGAGGTCAACGGCGAGGTCGTGGGCAGGGACCTGCTGTCCAACATGAGCTGGACCTTCGAGGAGATGGTCGCCTACGCCTCGCGCGGCACATACGTCCGTCCCGGCGATGTGCTCGGCTCCGGCACCTGTGGCAACGGCGGCTGCCTGGCCGAGCTGTGGGGCGTACGCGGCCGCCAGGACCCGCCACCGCTGAAGCCCGGCGACACCGTCACCCTCACCGTCGAGGGCATCGGCACCGTCTCCAACACCGTCGTGCCCGGCGCCGGACCGGTACCGATCCCCCGGGCCCGCAAGCGCCTGCGGCTGCGCCCGTGAACCGCGGGGCCGCGAACAGGCTGGACGGCAAGGTCGTCGTCGTCACCGGAGCCGCGCGCGGGCAGGGCGCGGCCGAGGCCGAGGCGCTGACCCGGGCGGGGGCGGTGGTCGTCGCCACCGATGTGACTCCGGCTCCGGGTTGTCTGCGCCTGGACGTCACCGAGCCGAAGGAATGGGCGACGCTCGCCGAAGGGCTGCGTCGCCAGTACGGAGAGGTCCACGGCCTGGTCAACAACGCCGGCATCACCTGGCGCGCGCGGTTGCACGAGGTCACGCCCGAGGACTTCGCCCGCGTCCAGGCGGTCAACGTCACCGGCCCGCTCCTCGCCATCCAGCACCTGGCTCCGCTGATGCCGCCGGGCTCGTCGATCGTCAACGTCGGCTCCTCCGCCGGGCTCACCGGGCACTACCCGGTCGCGTACACGGCCAGCAAGTGGGCGCTGCGCGGCCTGTCGAAGGCGGCCTGTGTCGAGCTGGGCCCGCGGGGCATCCGCGTGAACACCGTTCATCCCGGCTTCATCGAGACCGAGATGACCGCCTCCGCCGCGCCCGCCTTCCGCGAGGCGAACATCCGCGAGACGCCGCTGGCCCGCACCGGCACCGTCGACGAGATCACCCCGCTGGTGGTCTTCCTCCTCTCCGACGACGCCTCCTTCATCACCGGCGCCGAGATCCCCGTCGACGGCGGCTTCACCGCACACGGCGGCGCCAAGTCCCTCTCCGACGCCCTGCGGCCGGCCTCCGACTGAACCTCAGACTGGCTTCCGACCGGCTTCCGACTGATAGACGCATACGTGAACAAGGTCAGCGCGAGCGCCGCCGCGGCGGTCGCCGACATCCCCGACGGAGCCTCGCCGGCAGTCGGCGGCTTCGGCCTGCCCGGCATACCGGCCACCCTCATCGGCGCCCTGCACGCCCAGGGCGCCACCGGCCTGAAGGTCGTCTCCAACAACTGCGGCGTCGACGGCCAAGGGCTCGGCGTTCTCCTCGCCGAGGGCCGCATCAGCCGCGTGACGGGCAGCTACGTCGGGGAGAACGGACCTCGCACGCAACAGCGGCGGCATCCGGCCGCGCCCCAGGGACCGGTGGCACACCGGGTTCGTCGATGTCCTGGGCGTCGGAACTGGCGCGGGACATCCGAACAGCCCTGTCGGGTTCAACCCGGTTGAGCGGGCGTCCCTGTCCTCCCCGCTGCGTTGGACCACTGCCAGGGTACTGACCGCAGCGGGCCATCCGGTCAGCGCCCCGGTTGGGGGCAAACTGCTGACTCGATGGGCTTCAGCCTTCAAGACATGACGCGGAGCTACCCGGCGTGCAAGTGCCCGGTGCGGTGCGAACTGACCGCGGGTACGCGCTGTACATCGAGCCCCATGTGCGCATGCGGCACGCCCAGGCCGCATCCGCTGTGTTACGCGGGCGTCGGCGCGTGTCGTGTGGTGCGGGCCTGGCGGCGCGGCTTATGCCCAAAAGGCGGTCAAGTTCCGTCCATGATTGCTCTCCTGGCCTGTTCATAGTTTGTCCACAACAGCCAAAATCTGTGCGTTTCTGTTTCTTCTCTGTCGGTCTTCTCCGGCAGCGCGCAACGTGAGGCGAGTCATGACCAGACGGGGCCGAGGCGTACCCCCGGTTCCGGTTCGAGCCGTACTCGCGGTCGGTGTGGTCGCCGGGCACCATCTGCTGGCGCTCGCGATCCTGGCCGCCGTGGCGGGCGCCGACGTGTTCCTCCTCAGAAGCGGGCACGTCACGCCCGGCACCCTGGAGGGACTGGTCGGTTCCGTCGCCATCGCCTGGGCGGTCGTACGGATTCTGCTGCTCACCCGCCGCAGTGCGCGCGAGGAGCCGCCGCACGGACTCGTCCTGACGCCGGACGCACAGCCCCGTCTGTGGCAGCGGGTGCGGGAGGTCGCCGCGCAGGTCGGCACTCCGGCGCCGATGGAGCTGCTCCTGGTGCCGGAGGTCACAGCGTTCGTGCGGCAGAGCGGCGGGCCGCCGCGCTTGTACATCGGCGCCCCGCTGCTGCTCGGACTGGCCGAGGGCGAGCTGGACGCCGTACTCGCCCACGAGATGGGGCACTACGCGGGCGGTGACGTACGGCTGGCGGCCCTGGTGTGGGCGGCGCGTGAGCGGTTGCAGCGGACCCTCATCGCTCTGCGGGAACGCGACGCGCGGCAGCAGCAGCGCGACGCGGGCAAGTCGCCCGGTCCCGACCACTACCTCGCCAAGGTCTTCACCACCTACGCCCACCTCTGCCTGCGTGCCACCCAGTCCGTGAGCCGCCGCCAGGAACTCGCCGCCGACCGGGTCGCCGCCCGCATCGCCGGGCGCGGCCACATGACCGCCGCGCTCCGGCGCCTCCCGGCCCTGGAGGCCGCGCACGACGTCTACCTGACGCACTACGCCCTGATGGGGCACGCGGAGGGCTTCGCGCCCCCCGCGGGCGAGGTGCACGCCGGGTTCTCCCGCTTCCTCGCGGACGACGCGCGCCGGCATCAACTCGCCGAGGTGGAGCGCGATCCGTCACCGGAGCCGACCTCGCCGTACGACTCCCATCCGCCGATCGTCGAGCGGATCGCGGTGCTGGAGGCGCTCGGCGGTGCGGTGGGGCACGGGGATATGGTGCGCCGCCCGGCGGCGGTGGCGCTGTTGTGTGAACCGGCACGCGTCTTCGCGGAGTTGGAAGAGGCTGTACCGCTCGTGCCGGCGCACTCTGGGACACTCCGGCGCGTGGCCTGGCACGAGCTGCCCCTGTATGTCCGGCACGCTGCGCACGGGCGCGCCGCACAGCCTCTGCGCGAGGCTGTGCGCAGGGTCGCCGACCCGCACGGCCGCCCCGAGTGGCAGCTGCTCCTGGATCTCCTCGACCTCCGGCGGTGGTACGACGTCGCCGCGCTGCTTCCGAAGTCCGAGGCGGCGACGCACAGCAGTGGGCGCGCGAGCCGCGAGTTCGCGCGCACGGCCCTCCGCTCCGCCCTGCATCACCTGTCCGTGCTCGCTCTGGTGGAGGCCGGACACGTCAGTTGGGAACTGTCCTGGGCCGGCCCTCCGATGCGCAAGGTGGCGCCGGCATCGATCGACGAGGCGCTGGAGACAGCACTCGAGCGGGCGATGGGGGAACCGTCCGACACGGGGGCGCTGCGGGCGCTGCTGAGCGGGTGCGCCCTGCCCGACGGGATCGATCAGCCCCACGAGAACGCCCGACCACCGCACCACGGCTTAACCGTGCTCTCGTCCGACGGCATTGCCGGACTGCCGCCCGACATACCTGCCGCGCATCCGCCGTACGGCTCCGCCGCGCGCTCGCCCGACGGGAGTCCGGCTCCCCAGCCGCCCGCGCCCGCCCGACCTGAGTGACCGGACCCAGCTCCCTCCCGGACACCCACACCCCGCGCTCCCCTCCCACCCCTCGCACGGCCTCCTCCCCCACAGGCCCTGCCCACCCATCCTGGAAGACCTTGTGAACCCCCTTGTCGCCGTCGCCGGCACCGGCATCCTCGGTTACTCGCTCATCGCTCTACCCCGCAACATCCGCAAGGGACGCCGTCTGAAGGCCGAGGCCAAGGCCAAGCGGCCGATCGTGATCGACGCGGCCGCGTACGGGCTCGTGCCCGGAGATCGGCTCGACGTCCGCCACGCGGGACCGGACCCGGAGGCCGACGCCGTCGCGGCGGCCGCTCTCGCCGGGGACTGGCGGCGGGCGGCCGCGTACCTCGCGGGGGCGGGGCGCGACTGGGATCTGCGGTGGTACCGGCTCGGCATCGTCTCCGATGCGGCCGCGGAGGACGACACCTGGCTGAAGGCGTGGCGCGCGGAGTACCCGCAGGACCCGTCCGCCGCCCTGGTGCACGCCGACGCGCTCGTCACGCTCGCGGGCAGGGTCCGCGGCGCGAAGGGGGCCAAGCACACCACCGCCGAGCAGTTCGAGGGCTTCCACCGGCTGCTCGCCGAGGCGCTGCCCACCTGCCACGAGGCCGCACGGATGGCACCCGAGGACCCGAGTCCCTGGGTGGCCCAGATCACCATCGCCCTCGGCCTCGGCTGGTCGCACGACGACTTCCGTGCGCTGTGGGCAGAGATCACCGCACGGGACCCGCACCACTACGGGGCCCACCAGAGGTCCCTGCAGTACTGGTGCGCCAAATGGCGCGGCTCGCACGAGCTCATGTTCGCCTTCGCCGAGCAGGCCGCGGCCTCGGCCCCGCCGGGAAGCCTGCTGCCCGCGCTGCGTCTGCACGCGATCTTCGAGCAGGAGAACCGGGAGGGCAGCAAGGCGATCTACGAGCAACCGTTCGTGACGGCCGCCGTGGACGCCACCCTGGACGCGATCACCCGGGTTCCGCCGACGCACCACCGCCTGCCCACCATCCGCCACCTACTGGCCAACACCCTGTTCCGGACTCACCGGTACGCGGAGGCGGTGGAGCACTTCCACGCCGTCGGCGGGTACATCGGCAGCGTGCCCTGGAACTACTTCGGAGATCCGGCCAAGGCGTTCGTCCACGCCCGTACGAACACGTTCGCGGAATGGGAGAAGGCAGGCCGTCCGGCACCGCCGCCACGGGCCGGACGGTGAAGCACCTGCGGCCGAGGCGACGTCACCGCAGGTAGGGGTCCCGGCGCGGGCGGCGGCAGGTGCATCGCGCCGGACGCCGCCTGCGGCTGCTGCCTGGGACGTGCGAGTGTCGATGGATGGCCGACGCCCCGCCGCGGGTGGCTGGAGTCCGGTGTGCGTCCCGATCCACTCTTCCCGACCGCGCGCATGTCCGGCACCTGTCCCACTCCGGTCCACCTCCGCTCGCGCGGAGAGTACGAACGGGGCCGCGAGCACATCCGCGACACCCGGCGCTTCACCTCCGCTGACTGTCCCCTCGCCCCTTACGGTGCTGCAAAAGCCAACAATTCAGCCCGCACCCATGTCTACGTCTGTCGCAAGGCCACAACCAGGACGACTCCCGTCCTCCTCCCCCGGCCGCTGAAGCTCCCGGCGTAGTCCGGGAGCCAGTGGTGACTCCTGACGGAGCATCAAGCACGCCCGTCCACCGGCTGTCCACCGGAGCCACTGCCAACAAGACCATCCCGAGGATGCTCAGAGCCGCCTTCGGGATTCGAACCCGAGACCTACGCATTACGAGACCGTGAGCGTTCGTGCCGCGTGGTGCCTCTTCGTGCCGTCCAGTGACGTTTTTCCTGATCAGAGCATATGCGGCAGGTTGACCCGTGCCACCCTGTGATGCGCTGTCCAAAGGCGTCCGTCCACCGCCTGTCCACCGGCGGAATTGCTGCAGAGCCGCCGGAAAGCACGCCCCAAGCACGCAAACCTAGCTGCCCAGAGGGCTAGCGGGACAACGTGCCATCCGACGTGCGGGTGTAGACCCGGCTGGTCATCGCTCCCGTGGTGTCGGCGGTCTGGGCCATGCTGTTAACCGCCGGGCAGGGTCTGGCTGGTGACCGCGCCGTCGGCGTCGTAGCGGGCCGTGAACGTCCCGGCCACGGAGTCGGTGACCGACGTGGCCAGACCGCGCGGGTCGATCGTGGTGTCGTAGGTGTAGGAGGTCGTGGACGGCACGCTGTCGGTCACCGTGAGCGGCCGGTCCGATGCGTCGTACGACGTGGTGGCGGTGCCGCCGTCGGCGTCGGTGTAGGAGATTTCCCGGCCGAGGGCGTCGTAGGCCTGGGTGATGGTGCCGCCAGCGGATGAGGTCACCGTGAGCGGCAGGCCGCTCGCAGGGTCGAACGTCGTCGTGCCTGCCGGCACCGCGGCGCCGAGCCCTCCGGTGGTGGTGAAAGTGGTCGCCCGGCCCGCGGCGTCGAAGCCCGAGCTGATGGTGCGGGTGACCCCGTTGGCTGTCTCGGTCACCTTCGTGGGCTGGCCGTACAGGCCGTACTCGAAGGTCTTCGTAGGCAGGCCGGTCGGGTTGCTGCCGCCACCGCTGATCGCGGCCGCGGGCGCGGTCTGGCAGACCAGGTCGGCCCATTCGGGCCGGTTGCCGCAGGTTCCCGTGCCGTCGGCGGCGTAGTACGTGGTCTTGGTGCCGGCGTCGCTCCCGCCGGAGGCGGGCTGGGACGTGGTCGCGACCCGGCTCTGGCTGTCGTACGAGGTCGCGGAGGTGAGGCCCAGGCCGCCCGGATCCTGGGTGGTACCGGTGGGCTGGCCCTTGGTCCAGTCGATGGTGTGGGTGGTGACGCGGGGGTCGGCCAGCAGGGTGGGCCAAGAGCGCAGCAATGCGAGCGCATGGGCAGCCCCTTGCCGACACCATGCCGTCACAGGTTGTCGAGACCGCACAGGCGAGGCGGCGCTCAGGACTCGCGAGCTCCTCACCTCCTCGCCTCGGCGAGCGCAGCGGCAAACGGTCGACGGCTTCGTGGGACCGGAGGTCCTCAGGCATCACATCTGGCGGCGCCGACGGTGTGCAGGATGCTGTGGCGGTCGAGGGCCTCGCGTACTCGCGGCCAGTAGTCGGCCGGAAGCGCGAGCATGCCGATGAGGAAGTCGGTCGAGTCCCGGCCGTCGTTGCAGCTCGGCGCGGTACTGCCACGGCGGCATCGGGGACGCGCCACCACCCGGACCAGATCACCCTTGTCCGCCACACCCGATTGACCTCGAGCATCCCTCGGCCCGGCCCGAGGTGATGTACAGCTTCCACCGATTACGGGACAGAGCCAGCGATACAGTGTATGTAGGTCAATTGGGAGAATCTCCAATCTACGGCAGCAGTGCCCGATGGTGGGGCATTCCACGGCGGGGCTTCACACGCGACCTTTCAGGAGATGCGGTGACGGCTGGGAACGCGAGGCCCATGAGCCGCATCGAGCAGCCGGAGGCGATGCGGCTACGGTTGCTGGCGGCCAGCGACCACGATCTGTCGATGGCCGAGGCACTGAACGTGGCCCTTCAGCAGGTGACCGCCGGCCTGGGTGGCCTCGGCGGCTTGGTGCACTGGCGCGACCCCGGTTCTGATCGGTTGCGCTTGGTGGCGGCCAGCGGACTTGCGCCGGAACTTGCCGGGGCATGGGCGGATCTCCGCGCGGACGAGGACGTGCCCCCCGCACGCGCCTTGCGCAGCGGCGCATTCGTCTGGGTGGCCGAGGACAGCCTGGGGATCGGGGCCTCCGGCACTGCGGCAGCGCCTCTGCTCGGTACCAGCGGGCGAGTCGGTGCGCTTTCCGTGCTCATGGCAGGGCCCGACGAGCCGGATCCCGCGCAGCGCTCCTTTCTCGGCTCCGTGGCGGTGTGGGCGGCCGGACGCCTGGAAAAAGGTCACGCTACGCCGTCGCGTGTCGTCTCGGCGCCCGGGGAACCGTCGGCGATCGACTGGCCCGGTGGGGAGATGCCCCGCGCGGTTGCGATCAGGCATTGGGAGTACGACGCCGCGGCCGGTTCCGTAACGCTCACCCAGCCGGTCATCGACATGCCCGGCGAGTCGCTGCAAGCGTTCGACGAGAGCGCGGACATCTGCCGGCACCTTCCGGGCATCGAGGATCTGCCGACATTCACGGCCGACATCTGTGAGGCGTACGACAGCGGGACGGCGCACGACACCGAATACCGAGTGCACCACAGCGACGGCACATTCGGGTGGGTGCGAGCGCGCGGCCACATCGTGCCGGGTGAGGACGGCATCTCTGCCCGTATGGTCGGCACGCTGTGGGGCCCGGCTCACGCGCAAGCCGCGGGCGATCCGGTCGTCGCCGCCCTTCGTGACATGGACGAAGGATTCCTGGCGGTCGACGAGGACTGGCGGATCATCTGCGTCAACGAGGAGGCCGAGCGTCTCCTCGGCCCCGGCCGGACGCCGCTGGGCAGCGCTCTCTGGGATATTCCCGTAGGCCGCGCACCCGGTCTCGAAGCCCAGTGCCGACGGGCGTCCGCCGAGAGGAAGCCGATCGGTTTCGATCTCCACGGGCCGACCGATCAGCGCGTCCGCCGTGTCCGGCTGGTCCCCTTGCAGGGCGGCGGGCTGACGATCTACTTCGCCGGTGTCACCGACGAGCGGCCAGAGGGAGCCGAGCGATCGGTCGGCGAGCGAAGCGAGACCGGGGTCCCCCCGGCCGGAGGCTGGGGGAGGGTCGCGGCTGGACGAACCGCCCGGATGAGTGAACTGACGGCGGCGCTGGCCGAAGCCGTCACATCCAGCGACGTGGTAAAGGCCGTCGCGGAGCGTGTCCTGCCGCCCTTCGGCGCCGACGGGCTGGTGGTCAACGCGCTTGAGGGTGGCCGGCTGCACGTGGTCGGATCCGTCGGATACACAGAGGAATTCCTGCGCCAGATCAGCGGGATCTCGCTCACGAGCCACATGGCGATCGCCGAAACGCTCCGCACCCGCACTCCCGGATTCGTCGAGTCGCCTGCCGAATATGTTCAGCTCTACCCCCAGTTCGAGGGCTTTGTGGACGCGTCGACCAAGAGCGCATGGGCGTTCCTGCCTCTTATCGCCTCCGGGCACGCGATCGGTTGCTGTGTTGTCTCCTTCTCTCGGCCGCGCTCCTTCAGCGAGGAGGAACGCACCCTGCTGATAGCCCTGAGCGGGCTGATCGCGCAGGCACTGGAACGGGCCCGGCTGTACGACGTGGAGCACACCCGCGCCCAGGAACTCCAGCGCGGTCTGCTCCCCAGGACACTGCCCTCCCTGCCGGCCGTCTGCGCCGCTGCTCGCTACATGCCCGCGGGCAAAGGCGAAGAGGTGGGCGGTGACTGGTACGACCTGATCCCGCTGTCCGGCGATCGGGTCGCCATCGTGATCGGCGACGTCATGGGGCACGGCCTCGCCGAAGCCGCCGTCATGGGGCAGCTGCGCACGGCGGTCCGCGCCCTTGCCGACCTCGAACTGGATCCGAACGAGCTGCTCAGCCACCTCAACGAACTCGTCTCCGACCTCGGCGACGACAAGTACGCCACCTGCTCCTACGCCGTGTTCGACCCCGTCACCCGTATCTGCTCGCTCTCCTTGGCCGGTCATCTCCCGCCTGTCATCGTCCATCCCGATGGGACGGTCCACTGCCCGGAGCTGGCCAGCGACCCGCCGTTGGGCGCCGCCGAACCTCCCTTCGAGACGCACGAGCTGCACCTGCCGGACGAGAGCCTTCTCGTGTTCTGCACGGACGGCCTCGTCGAATCCGCCACCCGGGACATCGACCAGGGATTGGCTCAGCTCAGGCAGACGCTGGCGAGGGCCGTGGCCCAGCCCTCGTTCTTCCCGACCGGCACCCAGCACGGTGACACCAGGCGCCTCGACGACCTTTGCGACGTCATCGTCTCGGCTTTGCTGCCCGACCGTGAGCAGACCAACGACGACGCGGTCCTCCTCGTGGCCCACACCCGAGGCACACCTGTCGACAGCGTCGCCTCATGCAGTCTTCCGGAAGACCCGCGGGCAGCCGGCCAGGCCCGGGAATACGTCCGCAGCCAGCTGGCCGTCTGGGGTCTGGACGATCTCGCCATGACCACGGAGCTCCTGGTGAGCGAACTGGTCGGCAACGTGATCCGGCATGCCAGCGGCCCCATGCGCGTGCGCCTGCTGCGCAGCCGGTCGCTGATCTGTGAGGTCTATGACGGCAGCCTCACCAGCCCGCGCATCCGGCGCGCCGCATACACCGACGAAGGCGGCCGGGGCCTGCACCTGGTGGCCGCGATCTCTCAGCGGTGGGGCACTCGCCATCTCGACGAGGGCAAATGCATCTGGACCGAGCAGGACCTTCCGCTCGCCCGTTGATCTGGCGACCGGCGCCGGTGGCGGACCTCAGCCCGCCTCCGCCCGGACGGTCCCGGCCTGTACCGCTGCCACGATGTCCGAGGGCTTGACCGGTACCTGCCGAACCCGCATCCCGTACTCCCGCAAGGCGTCGTCGATGGCCGCCGAGACGGCCGCCGGGGCCACCATGCGGCCGCCCTCGCCGCCGCCCTTGACGCCGTACTCGGTGAACGGCGAAGGCGTCTCGACGTGCCCGATGCGGAACGGCGGGACCTCGCCCGCGGTGGGGATCAGGTAGTCCCTGAAGGTCCAGGACAAGAACTGCCCGTCCTCGTCGTAGGCCAGCTCCTCGTAGAGCGTGGTCCCGATGCCCTGCGTGGCGCCGCCGGTGACGTGGCCGCCCAGGCTCTTGGGGTTCACGATCGTCCCGGCGTCGTGCACGGCCACGTAGTCGAGGAAGGAGGGGATCCCGGTGTCGGGGTCGACTTCCAGGACCGCGATGTGGCAGGCATGGCCCATGATCGGGTAGAAGACGCCGAAGTCCGAGCCGTCCGGTGCCGGCAGCGTCGTGTACGGATGGTCGTAGGTGTAGGACTCCTCCAGTCCGCTTGTCATGCCCTCGGGCAGGCTGAGCGCGAAGAAGTAGGCGGTGCCGGCGAGCTCCGCGAGGGTCAGCCCGGTCTCCGGGGCGTCTTTGACCTGCACGCGCGCGTCGACGAGTTCGAGGTCCTCCGCGGCCACTTCGAGGGTGTGCGCGGCGATGTGGATGAGTTTCTTCCGCAGCTTGCGCGACGCGCCCCGGATCGCACCGGCCACCATGACGGTGTAGCGGCTGCCGCCCGGGCCCGTGCTGGGAAGCGCGTGGGCGGAGTCGGCATACCGGACGTTGACGCTCTCCGGCGGGATCCCGAACTCCTCGGCGAGGACGGTGGCGCCCACCGTCTCGGGGCTGTTGCCCCACATCGACTGGCAGTGCAGCATGAGCTGGAACTGCCCGGTGGGATCGATCGTCACCGTCGCGCTCTCGGGGCTGGAGGTGACGGGCAGGACGGGCTTTTCCACCAGGAACCAGAACTCGGTGGAGCTGAAGACGCTGCGCTCCTGGGTGGTGGCCAGGCCGATGCCGATGCAGCGGCCCTCCTGAGCCCACAGCCGCTTCTGTTCGGCCCGCCACCTGTCCAGGTCGATCATCGACAGTGCCTTGTCCAGTACGGCTGGGTAGTCACCGCTGTCGTAGACGTTGCCGCCGGGGATCGTGTACGGGAACTGGTCGGGCTGGATGAAGTTGCGGCGGCGGATCTCCTCCGGAGCGAGCCCGAGCCGGGCCGCCCCGGAGTCGACCAGCCGCTCCAGCACCCAGTTGTGCACCTCGGAGCCGAAGCCGCGGTAGGCGCCCTGCTGGCACTTGTCGGTGAGCACGGCCCGCAGGCGGTACCTCACGTCCCGGAACCGGTACGGGCCGACCACCTGGGAGAAGGCGTTGCCGTGGTGGCCGACGCCGAACTGCATGTAGGCGCCGTAGTCGTCGACGACGTCGATGTCGAGACCGACGATCGTGCCGTCGGCGCGAAAGCCCATGCGGGCTTCGTAGAAGCGGTCGCACCCGTGGTGGTCCGAGTTCACCAGGTGGTCGATCCGGTCCTCGACGTACGACACCGGGCGGCCCACCCGCAGGGCCAGGAAGCCGGCGAGGGTGGGCACCTTGTGCGCGGCGAGCTTGCTGCCGAAGCTGCCACCCGCCGGGACCGGCTTCATGGTCAGCTTGTTCGACGGAACCCTCAGCGCGCCCGCGATCAGGAAGGAGAAGTAGCTGAAGTTGAGCGAGTTGCAGTAGATCTCCAGTACGCCGTTGAAGCCGGGCTGGGCCACCGCGCCCGCGGTCTCCATCGGCATTCCGGCGGAGCGGCCCCAGTGCAGGGTGTCCTCGACGACGAGGTCGGCCCCGGCGAACGCGGCGTTCACATCGCCGAACTCGAAGGTCCGCTCGCAGCCGATGTTGCTGCCGTGCTCCTCGTGCAGCAGGGCGGACTCGGGCTCCATGGCCGCCCTGGGATCGGTGACCGGCGGGAGGTCCTCGTAGTCGACCTCCAGCAGGTCCACGCCGTCCTCGGCGAGGTACCTGCTCTCCGCGACGACGGCCGCCACGGCCTCGCCGACGTAGCGGACCTTGTCCACGGCCAGCGGATACTGCGCGACGGTGGCCGGGCCGAAGTTCATGCAGGGGTTCATCTTCGCCTTGCAGTCCTCGCCGGTGAGCACGGCGACGACTCCCGGCAGCTTCAGTGCCTCGGTGGCGTCAACGGACCTGATCCGCGCGTGCGGTACGGGGCTGCGCAGGATCGCGGCGTGCAGCATGCCCGGCAGTTTGAGGTCGGCGATGTACCCGCCGCGGCCGACCAGCAGCCGAGGGTCCTCGACCCGCTTGCGATCCTTGCCGATGTACTTGTAGCCGGACTTCTGGGCGGTGTCCGTGTGCTCGGTGGTGTCCGTGTGCTCGGTGGTCATCAGGAACGACCTCCCGCGGCGCCGTCGGCCGCCGCCTCGCCGCGGAGTTTGGCGCCGGCGGACTGGACCGCGTTGACGATGTTCTGGTAGCCGGTGCAGCGGCACAGGATCCCGGAGATCTCGTGACGCACCTCGGCATCGGTCATCTCATGACCGGTCTCGATGATCTCCTTGGTACGCAGCACCATCGCGGGCGTGCAGAAGCCGCACTGCAGCCCCTGCTCCTCGGCGAAGGACTCCTGGATGGGGTGCAGCTCCGTCGGGTCGACGGACAGGCTTTCGACGGTCTCGACCGCGTGCCCGTCCCCCTGGACGGCCAGCATCAGGCAGGAGCGCACGGAGTGGCCGTCGAAGAGGACGTTGCAGCATCCGCACTCGCCGTGCTCGCATCCGAGATGCACGCTGACCAGGTCGAGTTCGTCGCGCAGGAAGTCGGCGAGCGTGGTGCGCGTCGACACCTCGCGGGTCACGTCCCGCCCGTTGACGTGCATGGTCACGGTCCGGCGGGCAGTGCCGTACTTGGCGGCGGTCGAGGTCGTCACTTCCCGTTGCTCCTCTCGTGGGCGCGTGCCACGGCCGCGGTGATCGCGCGCGACACCACGACGGAGGCGAGGTGCCGGCGGTAGGCGCGCGTGGCATGCAGGTCGTCCCCCGAGGTCACCGAGGGAACGATCTCCTCGGCGACTCTGGCGATGTTCTCCTCGGTCGGAGCCTCACCGATCAGTGCGCTCTCCACCGCGGAGGCGCGGACTGTCGTGTCGGAAATACCCAGGACGCCGACGGAGACGGAGGTGAAGCGGCCGTCCTCGTCGAGGTTCACCACCGCGGCGGCGCCGGCGAGCGCAAGGTCGCCCACGCGCCGGGCCACCTCCACGAAGCCGTGGCCCGCGGTCCACGGCGTCACCGGGTAGCGGATGGCGACGAGGACCTCCTCGGGCTCCAGGGCCGTGGTCATCCAGCCCTGGAAGAAGTCCTGGGCCATGATGGTGCGGGTGCCCGACGGCCCTTGCACGACCACCGTCGCTTCGAGCGCCACTGCCGTGCACGGCAGTTCGGCAGCGGAGTCGGCGTGCGCCAGGCTGCCGCCGACCGTGCCGCGGTGGCGGTTCTCGATGTGGCCGATGTGGCCGGTGGCCTCCGGTAGCAGCGGGACCAGTTCGCCGACCAGCGGGTGGTCCTCCAGTTCGTACTGCCGAACCCCGGCGCCGACCTCCAGGATGTCGGCCCGGCGCTCGATCTTCTGCAGGTCACCGATCTTGTTGATATCGATCAGTGCCTCCGGCCTGGCAAGCCGCATGGTGAGCATGGGGAGAAGGCTCTGTCCTCCCGCGAGGACGAGGGAGTCGTTGCCGTACTCGCTCTTGAGCGCGACGGCCTCATCGACGGACTCGGGATCGCAGTACATGAATGGAGGCGGCTTCATCGCCTGTCCTTGGTTGCGGCTCCTGGGAAGGAGCAGGTGACCGGGTCCGGAGCCGAAGTCGGCTGCGGACGGTACCCCGAGATTGCGACGCGCGATTCGTCAGGTGATTGTGGGTGCTCCACAGGCTCCGAGGCGGTTCATACGCGGATGCCCATGGGCCCTCCGGCCCTGGGCGGGGTCCGAGCCAAGTGCGGGTGCGTAGGGGCAGTCATCGAGGTTCACGACGATGGCCTCCTGTGTGCTGTGTGCTGTGTACAACGCACATCCGCACCGGCCCGGTATCACTGCCGTTCTCCTTCTAGTGCACCACACCTGGCGCAACGACGACGAAATGTCCCGGAACGCTCGCGGGCCTGGTCCCAGCCGGTCGCCGACCCACCGACGGCCGACGCCGCCGAGCACGTACAGGGCCGTTTCGGGCTCGCCGTGATGGTCACACCTGTCTTCATACCCGCCGAGAGCCACGACGGACAGACCCTGGATCCCCGTCTTCTGCCTGCTCACAGCGCCAGAAGCCGAGTGTGGCCTTGGCGCGGGAACAGCGACGCGCGATGGCCCACGAGCTGACCAACCATCAGGAGCGCAGGGCAAAAGACCAGGCCAGAGGGCATCTGACCTGGTCTCAAGTGGAGCCGCCTTCGGGATTCGAACCCGAGACCTACGCATTACGAGACCGTGAGCGTTCGTGCCGCGTGGTGCCTCTTCGTGCCGTCCAGTGACGTTTTTCCTGATCAGAGCATATGCGGCAGGTTGACTCGTGCCACCCTGTGATGCGCTGTCCAAAGGCGTCTGTCCACCGCCTGTCCACCGGCGGAATTGCTGCAGAGCCGCCGGAAAGCACGCCCCAAGCACGCAAACCTAGCTGCCCAGAGGGCTAGCAGGACAACCAGGAGGATTATCGATCCCATACAAGTGCTTCTCCCGTCCTCAGCTCGTTCGTCCAGGAGCAGATCGACATCACGACGATCGCCGGAGAACTCGTCGCACGTACTCCCCGACGATCGCCATTGTCCGGAGGGTCAGGAGGACAGACCTCGCCGCTCCTGCCCCGGGGTCTCAGGTTGAACTCGTCCTTCATCTCATCGAAGGCGTCCAGGTCGCCCTTCCCGGTATAGCGACGTGGCTGCGGCTCCCCCGGGAAACACCTGGAAGAGCCGTGGCCGGAACCGTGGACTGCGGGACGTCAGACCACCGCCGCACGCGCGGGGTCGTACGGGTCCCAGTCCGAGTCGAACACCGCCCCGAGCCCCACGGCGTGGACGGCTTCACGTTCCGATGGATAGACCGGGTAGGCCGCCACGATCTGCACGAGATCGTCGGTGTCCGCGTCCGGAGGTGCCACATCGATCCCGTCGGCCAGGGCCGGCACGGGCAAGGTCGAGGCCAGGACCAGACTGCTCAGTCCGGACGGTGGCACATACGGCTCCTTGTAGCCGATCACCATCCCCGGATCGAACGGGCACATGCCCCGGAGAACGGCCACGGTGCGTGCGGGGACCTTCGGCCAGGCCAGATCAGTCGACCGCATGGTGGTGCAGAGCTCACGAACCGGCCGTGCGTTCAGTCGCTGCCACAGGGACAGACCATAGGTGACCCCGGTCACCAAGCCGGGCTCAGGAACATCGACGAAGACGAGGCTGAAGACCTCACTGTCACCGGGTTCGCGCGGCACCACCTCATGGATGTCCGGCTGCGCTCCCACGATCGAACTCGCGCGCTCTACGAAGCGGGCGAATCGGTCGGCGTCGCTGGGCCGAGCGGCTAGGTGGCCCACGAGACGCAGGTCGGCCTTGTTCACTTCGGCGTCGGTCATTCGCCCAGCATCCTCCCGCGTCTCGAACCGGAGGCCGACCGTTCCGGACTCCTCAGACTTTCAGCTCTCGTCGTCCTCCAGGTACCAACCGCGCTCGACCATGCGCCGGTTGAGTTGCTCCACCTGCTGAGCAGACGGATTCCGGATGGACAGGGCCGCTGCCGCCTGGTTGCGCACCACATGCCGGTCACGACCGAAAGCCGCCTCCACCACCATGCCGAGGTTCCGCTCGGAGAGGAGATCCGAGAGGATCACGAGCAGTGGACCGTACTCTGCGTCGTCCTCCCGGAGTCCGCCGGGGAACATCCGGCGGAGCAGATCGATGACATCGACGAGGTGACCTTCCGCGTTCACCGGTTGTCCCCCGGTCACCGGTCACCCCTCCCCTTGTCATTCCCTCCCCAGCGCAGGCGCTCGCCGATGCGGTAGGTGTCCTGGAACGTGTGCCCGAAGTGGAACTGCAGGGTCATTGCCCCCTCGTCGCCGCACCCCGGACACCCGTTCAGCCGCGGCACGACCGCCACGTTGAACGCCCCCTTCGCTTCCTCCGAAGTCACCGGGGAACGAGGCCCAGCCGAGCCGCGTCGTCGTACCTCTGGCACAGTTCCCCGACCCGGGCCTCGACGAAGGCCAGCGCCTCGTCGAGGTCCAGGCCTTCGGCGTGCCGCCGGTACGGGATGTGGACCCCGGCCGGCCACGCGCCCATGTCCCGCTCCAGGTCGAGCCGGACGAAAGCCTCCACCGTGATCCCCGCCTCGCTGAAGGCGAGGGTCACGGCAAGGCGGTCGTCCTCACGGTCGCCGCTGAAGTCGAACTCCAGATAGCGGCCGAGCATGAACTCGGCGAGCCGTTTCTGGAACCGGTCCAGCGACAGCAGGAACCACGCGAACTTCTTTTCATCCACTCGGAATCCAGCCCCCGTCGTCGTACGGCAATCGCCGGGAAGCTCGTCACAAGCGCTCCCCGGCGATCACCGCTGTCCGCAGGTCAGGAGGACAGATCTCGTCGCTCCTGGGCCCTGCGCAGGCGTTCCGCGAGGGGTACCTGCCCCGGCGGCCTCAGGATGAACTTGTTCTTCATCTCGTCGAAGCAGTCCAGGTAGCAGGACACGCGGTCGCCCACCTGGTAATTGTCGTCATCGTCGATGTAGAGGACATCGATGAGGCCGTCCCGTGACAGGCCCAGGTCCACGATGACCCCCCAGCGGAACACGGCCGTGGCCTCTCCCTCGACGATGCTCCCCACGAGGCGCATCTCGGCCGCGCTCACCTCAGTGTTGGTCATGGCTCCAGCACTCTGAGCGGGAACCTCGGACCGGGCATCAGGGCCGCCGCGCGAGGCCCAGCCAGGCCGCGTCGTGTTCACGACCGCCAGGCCCAGTCCGGTTCGGTTTCCATGCGGCGCACGAACTCGGAGAATTCGATGAGCTCCCCGAAGTTCGTGTCCACCCTCGTCCGGCCGCGGATGAGCCCGCCGAGGAGAGCCTTCGCCGGCTCGGCGTTCTCGTGCTCCACGAGGACCGCAAACGGGTCCCGGCGCCACGCGCGTGACCTCTTCAAGGCCGAGTGCCCGGATGTCCGCCGGCAACTGCTCACGGTCCGAGCCCGGCACCAGCAGGACGAGGGTCGGTCTGGTCAGCGCCGTCGTGTCCCTCCGCCGGTTCCGCCGAACCTCTGGGGCAGGACACCCCTCGCCCACAGGGCATCCAGCTCGGCGAACATCCGGTCCGAGTCCTCCTCCAGTTCCTCACGTTGCCTCGGGCTGAGGTCCGCCCAGGGATCGTCGAAGGTAAGGCCCGGGGGCAGGGGGCTGGTTGCCCCCGTCGCCCTTCGGCAGTGCGCACACCAGGTGTAACTGATGACCGTCGGCCGGTTCGGCCGGTCGGCCCGGTGGAGGTAGCTTCTGACGGCCACCTCCTCACACGCGGGGCAGCGCCACTCGGACTGGTCGAGCAGGAACCTGCGCTCCGCCGCCAGGGTCTGTACCTCGGCAGGCTCGAAGTTCTTCATCTCGGCGCTCACCCTCCTGTCCGCTTCTTGAAGATGCCGAGCATGCGCTGCCCGAACCGCTCGGCCACGGACTCCTTGCCACCGAAGTCCTTGTTGCCCATGCGGCTGAAGCTCCAGTGGTGATAGATCTCGTGGAAGATCGTCGCCACCGCCGTGTCCATGTCGGCCAGGCCCATGTCGGAGATCTGAATCACGGGCTTGCCCCTGGGGCCGAGCTCGGGCTTGGCGCCCGGGTGCGGACTGTACCCGTAGGAGGGAAGCCCGTCTGCCGTCGTGATCTCCTTCACGTGCACTATGTCGTAGTTCTTCACGCTCATGCCGGCCCGGCCAAGGGCCATCTTGACCTGCTTGATGCTGACCCCGGCACCGTTCTTGCCGCCCGGAGCCGCCTGCGGGTCGTCCGCCTTCTTGTTGCCGCAGTTGTGCACCAGGACGGACTTCGTGCCGGCGAGCACGTAGTACGTGTGGATGTCCGCGACGGTCAGGTTGTGGACCGTACGGGTCTCGGTCCGCTGCTGGATCGCTGTGATCCGGACCAGCGTGCCGGCCCCCGTTCGCAGCCACTCGCCCTGCTCCAGGTCCTTGGCGTCGACCCATTCGTGCAGCGCGGGCACCCAGAAGGGGTGGCCGTCCGTGGCGGTGATCGTGGCGGTCGCGTCACCGCGGTCGCCGTCCGTGTCGACGGTGACGTCGACGAGCTGCTTGACGCCGTGTCCGGTGATGGTGGTGGTCACCGGCTTGGCCGCGGTCTCCCCGGTCTCCGGGTCGGTGGCGCGCACCTCGTCACCCGGCGCGAGGTCCTCGATGGGCTTCTCGGTCCCGTCTGCCATCAGCACCGTGGTGCCGGGGACGAAGCTGTTGCCCACCTTGCAGGACGCCCCCTCGGCGGGCGGATCGGCGTCCTTGGTGTCCGACTTCTTCTGCGCTCCGTCGTTCTTCTTGCCGCCGGAGTCGCCCTTCTTCGCCTGAGGCGCGTCCTTCGCCTTGGCAGGCGGGGCCGGTTCGGGCTTCGGCTTGGGCTTCGGGGTCGACGGCGGGGTGACATTGTCGGTGTTCTTCGCGACGTCCTTGACCTTGTCCGCCGCCTTGGCGGTGTCCGTCGCCGCGTCGACGGCGTCGACGGCCTTGTTGACGTACTTGGCGCCCTTTGCCGCACTCGCGCCGTAGCCGACGATCGGAATCGCGGAGGCGTAGGACAGACCCGCGTCGATGTAGTTGCCCTCGGCCGTGTACCACAGACCGTTCAGCAGGTCGGCGGGCTCGCCGAAGCCGGGGACCAGGCCCGCGACGTCCAGAGCCCCGTGGCCGATCGGGCTGATCCAGGACTCGCCCCACCAAAGCCCCGTCGGGTCGGGGAACACGAGCGGGTTGTTGCGTCCGTACGCGAAGGCGTTCAGCTGCTGTGTGTCATTGACGTCGAGCATCGGGTCGGCGGACAAGAACCGGCCGATGGCCGGGTCGTACTCACGTGCGCCGATGTGGATGAGGCCGGTGGACGAGTCGGCCGTGCCGCCGACGAACGCCTTGTCGCCGGGCCACGCGGTCGGCTTCGCCCCCCGTACTTCGCCGAACGGCAGGGTACGCCGCTGAGTGATCGCCGAGTCCGCGGCCTTGATCGCGATCTCGGAGGTGCCGTTGACCCCGCCGACGAGCCAGGTCACCCCCGCGGTCGTGCGCAGCGCGATCTGCTGGCCGCCGTGCGAGTAGTAACGGGTGCCGCTGAGTGTGTTCTTCGCGGTGTCGAGGCGGATTTCCTGAGCACCCAGGTAAAGGGTGACCGCGCCCTTCTCCTTACGGAGCAGGCGGTTGCCGTCGGCGTCGTAGACGAAGGACGTCCCGTTGGCTTCGTCCAGCTGTCCGGACGCGTACGGAGTGACGGCGGTCAGATGTCCCTCGTCGTCCCAGTCGAGCTTCTGGTCGACCGCGGGAGCGAGGTCGGTGGCCGCCTTGGTGCGCCGGGTGGTGTTGCCCGTCTCGTCGTACTCGTAGGACTGGGCCGCCGTGACCTCCTTGGCGGAGGTGGTGGTGCGCACCTCGGCGGACTTCACCGCGTGTGCGTGCGGTTTGCCCGTGCCGTTCGGGATGTAGGTCGCCGTCTGGGTGGCGGCCGCCGTGCCCGTGGTGCCTGTCGCGTGACGGGTCTCAGCGGTGCGGTTGCCCGCGGAGTCGTAGGCGTACGAGTGCCAGTACGGTGCGGGGCCGCCGATGGTGGCCTCGCCGGCGCTCGCCGCGCAGCCCGTGGCCGTCTGGGTCCAGGCGTCGGTCAGGCGGCGCAGGTAGTCGTACGTGAAGCACTGGACGTCCGCCGTCCTGCCCTCCGGTGCGTCCGCGATCTTCTTGATGTTGCCGGCCAGGTCGTACCCGTAGGTGACGTCCGCGTCCGGGGTCTTGACGATCTCGCGGTCGATGCGGGCGCGTTCCAGGCGCCGGGTGCCCTCCTCGTAGGTGTTGGTCAGCCAGGTGTACTTGTCGGTGCTGGCGGTGCCGAGCGTGAGCTGGAGGACTTCGCCGTAGTTGGAGTACCGGGTCTCGCGGGCGTAGTCGCTGGTGTCGCCCAGGGTGAACGACGGCAGACCGGTGGCGGTGTAACCCGTGGTGATGGTTTCCGCCGGGAGGTCACCGGCCGCGGGGAGTTCGATCTCCCCCACTGAGCCATCCGGCTTGTAGGAGGCCGTGGCGGTGTAGACACCGGCCAGCTTGCCCTCGGAGGCCGGGATGGAGATCGAGGTCTTCAGTGGACGGCCCGCCGCGTCGTAGGCGTCCACGGACGAGGTGTACGCCTTGCCGTCGATCCACTTGGTGGACGAGGCCGGCCGCCCCTTGCCGTTCGGAACCGTCGTGCTGTCGTACTCCCAGCTGGTCAGCTTGGTGTCGCCCCGGGACAGGGAGCGCTTGCGGCCCAGCTTGTCGTACTCGTAGGTGAGCGTGACCCCGCGGTCGTCCTTGACCGTCTTGAGCTGGTCGAGGTCGTTGTACGTCATGTGCGTCTCGCCCACGTCGGGGTCGGTGGCGAGGGTCTGTCGGCCGCGCACGTCGTACTCGTACGACCATCGGTTGCCGGCCTCGTCCTTCACCTCCGTCAGACGGCCCGCCGCGTCGTACGCGTAGGCCGTGGTGTCCGCGTCACCGGTCGGCGAGGATGCCCTGAACTCCAGGACCTTGGTGTTCTGCCCCTGGGCGTTGACGTAGGTCGCGGTCGGCGTCTCGCCGTCCGGCGGGTCGATCGTGGTGTGGTCGCCGTGGTAGGCGGCCTTGGTCCGCCACTTCTCCTCCCCCGCCACGCGGAAGATCTCGTCCGTGGGCCGCCCCGCCCCGTCGTACACCGTCTCCGTCTCCCGAGGCGTCCCCTCGGACGCGTCCGCCACGTTCACGAAGGTCGTGCCGACGGCGGCGGAGTTGTAGAACGGGCCGATCTCGTTGACGGCGAGGCCGCGGGAGTCGTACTCGGTGGTGGTGACGACACGGCCGGAGTTGGCGGCCGGGGTCTGGGTCTGGCGCTGGCGCAGCAGGCCGTCCTGAAGCTGGTGGCTGACCGCGACGGAGCCGTTCGGGAGGAGCGACTTGGTGGTGGTGACGACGGGCAGGTTGTTGCGGACCAGGTAGCCGTACTCCAGGCTCGGGGTGTCCGAGGCCTTGGCACGGCCCGGCAGCCACACCTTCAGCAGGCGGCCCAGCGCGTCGTAGTCCAGGTCGGTGCGCTGCTTGTTGGCGTCGACCGTGGCGGTGACCAGGCCCCAGCGCGGGTCGACCGTGGAGGTGGTCGAGTTGCCGGCCGGGTCGGTGACCTTCATGCCGGTCACCGGGCCGCCCGTGGTCGGCGTGTACGTCGTCTTCGTCGCGTTGCCCTGCTGGTCGGCGGATTCCGTGACCCGGCCGTGGGCGTCGTACTTCGCGGTCGACGTCGTCACGTACTGCGGGGTGCCGTCGGCCGTGTAGCCCTTGACCTTCTCGCTGCGGACCACGTCGCCCTTGGTGGGCGTGGTGCCGTAGGTGTCGGGGTCGTCGTACCAGGTGCGGACGTCGGAGATCGCCTCGCCCTTGTAGGACGGGGGGCCGTCGTCGCAGTTGACCGGGACCACCGTCACGCGCTTGAGGAGCGTGAGCAGGTTGGCCTTGGTGTTGCGGTTGTAGCTGTTCGTCGTGCAGGTGTCGTCGTCCGGGTCGGACAGGTCGCCCGAGTCGGAGGAGCGCTCCAGCATGCCGTAGGAGTCGTAGAAGTGCTCGATGGCGGCGCGGCGGACCTTGCCGTCGTCGAGCGCGGTGCGGGTCTTCGTCGACTTCACGGCCGCGTACGTCGCCTCGTCGCTGCCTTCGGTCGCCGTGGCCTCGGACTTCCAGGGAGTACTGACAGTGCCGGAGATCTCCTCGCTGCCGTTGTAGGTGCGCTGCTCCAGCTGGAAGCCCTGGTGGCGGGCATCGTCGCGGATCTTCGTACCGTCGGAGGCGGTGACCGTGACCGACTTGGTGCCGCCGGACTCCTTCTCCCGGTCGCCGTCCATGCCCTGGAGGTAGGTGGTCGCCGTGCGGAGCTGCTTGCTGCCCGCCTCACCGGTCTTCATGGTGACCGTGCGGAAGCCGCGCCACTGGTTCCAGGTCTTCTTCTTGGTCTTGACGAGCTCGCTGTCGTCGAAGGCCCAGGCCGCGCCCGAGTAGTCGTAGGAGGTGACCTTGTTGGGGCCGGTGACCGTGACCTCGTCCTCGATCACCGTGTCGACCACGAACTTGTGGAACCAGTCCTCCTTCTCCCCGACCGTGCCCTCCTTCGACCAGAAGGACGGCATGCAGCGCTTGGTGTTGGTCTCGGGGGTGGGAAGGCTGGAGGGGGTGCACTCGGTCGGCTTGTAGTTGACCGAGATGGTGCCACCCGTCTCCGACTGGATGGCCCGGATGCGCCACTTGTACATGGGCAGGCGGTCATCCGCGCCCGTGTCCACGCGGTTGGCGTCCTGCCGCTCGTAGAAGGTGACCTTCGGGAGCTTGTTCGCGCCGTCCTTGCCGGAGTGGGTGACCGACTCCAGCCACATGGACGGGGAGTGGGTGGTGTCGGCGCTCTGGTACTTGTGCGCCAGCTCCCACTCGTCGACGTCGTCGTACGTCTTGCCGTCCGCCTTCAGGACCTGCGTGGTGACCTTCGTCAGGCGCTTGCGGGAGAAGAAGGTCGGGGACCACTGGTCCTTGCACTCGGTGTCGGAGGTGCAGATCTGCTCGAACGGCACGTCCGGCCAGCGGGTGGCGGTGGACTCCTTCAGGTCGGCGGGCTCACAGTCGGCGGCGGCGCCCTTGCAGCGCTCGGCAGTGTCGAATACGACCTGGGAGGGGGCGGCGGTGGAGTTCTCCTTGCCCTCCTGCTCGCCGTACTCGATCCGCTTGAGCCAGCCACCGCGGTCGTAGGAGACGACCTTGTCGCCGCGCACGGTGTCGTACTTGTTGGTCTCGGTGCCGTAGTAGTACGTCATCGTGTTGCCGTGCACGTCGACGACGTAGTCGAGGTTCCAGCGCCAGGTCTGCTGGCAGCGGGACTCCTTGAAGGTGTCCTTGTGGCAGGGCTCGTCCTTGTCGTCGCCGAAGACCGGGACCTCCCAGGAGGAGCCGGTGAACTCGGTGTCGGCGGCGTCGCGCTTGCCCTTGCCGAAGTAGTAGCGGGTGCCGTCGGTGGTGGTGACGACCCAGTACTCGTTGTTGTCGTCGGCGTTGAAGCCGCCGGTCCTCCGCTCGACGATCGTGCCGTCGTCCTGCTTCAGACGCCACTCGTCCTTGGCCTTCTTGACCAGCTCACCGGCCCGGCCGCCGAAGTTCATGGTGGCGTTGTCGGAGTGCCAGCACAGGTCGTACTTCTGGGACCCGGCCTCGTCGTGGCCGTCCTCCGTGCAGGAGCGGTACGACCGCTCGATGTAGCCGGCGCTGAGGTCGAAGCCCTCGCCGACCCAGGACGTCTGGTTGTTGCTGGAGGCCGTACGGCCGTCCGTGGACGCCGAGTTGTAGGCCAGGCCCAGCTGCGGGGAGGGACCCGCGATCGCGGGCGGGACACGCAGCGGGTACTGCCAGGTGAACGCGCCGGTCTGGGTCGCCACCTGCCAGGACGCCGAAGGGGCGAGGGAGGTCGCGGTGTAGGAACCGGAGCCGCCGGAGGGGGCGGCGGAGACCGCGAGCAGCGGGGCCTTCGCGCCCACGGTGGCCGGCACGGCTGCGGTGAGCTTCTGTGCGCGGACGTCGTTGTCCGTGGCGAGCGGCGTGACCGTCTGGCACGCGGCCGCCTTCGGCGTGGCCAGCGCGCAGGCCGGCAGCTCGACCAGCCGCAGCCGCTGCGCCCAGTCGCCGCCGTAGGCCTGGGCGAAGGAGGCGTAGTCGACCTCCACCGAGACCTTGGCGGGCGCGGCGGCCGTCGTCAGGGAGGTTCGCGCGTCCGCGTTGGTGACCTTCAGCAGCAGGCCGTCGATGCCGGCCTTGCGCGCGGCGTCGTGGCCCAGGACGTCGACCGTGGCCCGGGCGGGGGTGGCCGCGCGGACCGAGCGGGCCTGGGCGGCAGCGATCCGTACCGGGAGGCCGCCCGCCTTGATGCTCCGCGGGGCCCTGCCGCCGTCCAGGACGACGGTGGCGCTGCCCGGCTTCGGCCAGGACGCTTTCGGGGCCCGCGAACTTCCGTACCCCGCAAGGTGCTTGAGCGGGGTCACCTGGCCGCCCTCCTCCACCACGGGGGTGGAGGGCACGTCCTGGGTCTTGGGGCGCCGCTGCTCCCGGGCGTCGTCGTCGCCGAGCGCGGGGGCCGCTTGGAGCAGGGTCAGGGTCAGGGCCGCGGACACCGCCGCGGCCAGATGTTTCGCCCATCTATGGGCGTGATGTCTCCGTGTCGAGCGCATACGCGCTCCCCTCCCGTGTGATGTGGGGTGCCCGGGCGCCGGTCGACTGCCGTGCGCCCGGGCGAAGCCGCTCTGGTCAGGAGCCGCCGATTGCTGGATGAGCTAGTCGTTCGCGAGCCGGTAGATCTCCGTGCCGGAGAGCAGGCCGGGTACCAGCCGTACGTCGTCGATGTCGCCGGCGAAGTAGTCGCGCCAGGTGCCGTCGTACTGGGCGCGGCCGATGTTCAGGCCCTTGGCCGCGTTCCAGACACCGGTGACGGTGGCGCTGCCCTGTTCCTCGCCGTCGACGTAGAGGGTGAACTTCCGTGCCGCCGGGTCGTAGGTGCCCGCCAGGTGGGTCCACTTGCCGACGGTCGGCGGGCGCTCGCTCGTCGCCATGGCGCGGACGATGTCGGAGCCGTCCTTGTCAGCGATGTGGCGGCCGAAGATCCAGCGCTTGTAGGCCGTGGAGTAGTAGAGGTTGAGGCCGTTGCCGTTGCTTCCGGCCTGACTGATCACCGAGATGTTCTCGCTCAGCGAGGTAGGCCGCACCCAGGCCGAGACGGTGAACGCCTGCCCGGTGTGGACGGCGGATGCGGCGGTGGCGTAGTCGCTGCTGCCGTTGAAGCGCAGGGCCTTGTCGGCGGCCTCGGTGGCCGAGTGGTTGCCCGCGACCCAGTCGGCGCCCTTGACGGTGAGGTCGCGGTCGTGGCCGGAGGTGTCGGGGGCGGTGGCGCCGGAGGTCTGGTCGAGGCCGTAGACGGCGGCGGCGCAGGAGTCGGCCAGAGCGTCGGCGCAGGCGCGGTCGGCAATGAAGATGTACTTCTCCAGCGGGCCGCGGTTGCCGGCCTGGTCAACGCTGCGGACGTAGAGGACGTTGGGCCCGAAGGTGGAGGTCGGCACCTCGATGGTGGCGTTGCCGCCGAGGCTCACGGGCGTGGCCCTGCGGCCCGGGGTGTCGCTGCCGAGGTCCCACTCGTAGTACTCGACGTCGTTCTTGAAGACCGGGTCGGCGTTGCCGTTCGCGGAGAGGGTGAAGTGCCGCTTGGCGCCCACCGGGAGGTCGGCCTCGCCGTCCGCCGGGGTCACCAGCGGCTTGGTGCTGGGCGCCTTCACGTCGACCACGAACTCGCACCAGTCGGACCAGTCCGAGTAGCCGGAGTCCTTCAGCTTGCCGGTGGAGCCGTCGTAGAGCTGGGCGTGCCACTTGTAGCCGTGGCCGTGGGTGAGTTCCCTGACGGGGATGTTCTCCTCGAAGACGCCCTCGTTCTGCGGGCCGTCCTTGCCCTCGTAGACCTTGGGCTTGCCATCGACCTGGTCCCACACGCGGAAGGTGGCGGTGAGGTTCTGGCCGGAGCCGTCGGTGTAGGAGTCGGCGTCGGTGCCGTTGACCGCCATGGTCGGAGTGTCGTCACGGATCCACGGCCGCTTGGTGTTGTCCGTGGTGCAGGTCTTCTCCTCCGGGTTGGTCAGCCGCTCGTTGTACGGCTTGCCCGGAGTGGTGTTGTAGGTGACGACCAGCTTGGCGTTGTCGCCGCGGAACCGCTTCCAGGAGTTGGCGTCGTCCTCGTCGGCGGCCCGCAGCGAGAAGGCGATCGGGTCCTCGGCCTTGGCCTTCTTGCGGACGGTGGCGGTGAGGTTCTCGTTGCTCTCGTCGGGACTGTCCTGGAAGTCGACCCAGCTCGCCGGGGCGTCGGGGCTGCAGCTGTCGCCGCGGCCGTAGGCCACCGTGCGGTCGACCATCAGGTCGCCGTCCTTGGGCTTGTTGTTCCAGTTGGTGGCGGAGTCGACGCCGCCCTCGGCCACCGCGTGCAGGTTGACGGTGCTCTTCTGGCAGGAGAAGGAGAAGGTCTCGTAAACCTCGAAGACCGCCTTGGAGATGGTGCGGTTCTTCCACCCGGAGGTGCCGAACTGGAAGTACATGCGGTTCGTGTACGGCGAGGAACTGCACACGTAGTAGGTGCCGCCGATGGACTTGTACGAGCAGCGCCCGACGCCCTCGTCCTTCTTGAACTTGTGGAACTCCGTGCTCGGGTGGGCGCTGGAGACGTACAGCCACTCGCTCTTGGACATGCCGGCCTCCGGGTCGAGGTAGACCGGGAAGTCGGTGTCGGAGGCGGTCAGCACCGAGTGGTCGGGCTCGACGGTGACGGCGGACGCGGTCACCTCCAGGCCCATGTCGGCGACCTTCGCCGCGGCGTCGGGCGCGTCCTCGACAGGGGCGCCGGAGCCGCCGGCCGGCACGGCGTCCGCCGGGAGGTCCCCGGCGGCGGTGGCCGAGTCCCACATCTTGGGCGCCTGGCCACCGAAGAGCCGCTCACCGGAAGCGTCCACCGCCTGCAGTCCTCCGGCCGGACCGGTGGTCAGGTCGAGCCCCTCGGAGCGCACGGGCAGCCGCAGTCGGGCCAGCTCCGGGTTGTCGGCGGCCTGCGGAGTCTTCACCTTCAGGACGTACGAGTATCCGGTGACCGTCGCGCTGGCCAGCAGGTCGACGCCGGGCAGTACCTCGCGGTACTCGGCGGTGTCGCCGTCCAGAACCGGCTCGGGCAGCGGCTTAGGCCAGCGCAGGGTGAAGGACCTGCCGTCGTCGCCCAGGGTGATCAGGTCGGTCGAGCCGCCCCCGGCGAAGGCCAGGTCGACGACGGCGGCCTTCGGGCCCACGGTGCCGTCGGCCCGCCGCTCGAGCGTGGCGTCGGCCTTCTCCCAGCTCCCGTCGGGGCGGTGCACCCGCTGCGGCTGGACGCTGGTCTCGCTGGTGAAACTGCCGTCCGGGTTGGCGAAGACGAGCTCGTCCTCGGTGCGGCGCCGAACGATCTCCACCGGTCCACCGGTGTCGGCAGCCAGCTCGAACGCGGCCGCCTCGGCCGAGGCCGGCGTGCTGCCGACCGCGTCGGCCGGACTGGTGACGGCGGGCAACGAGCCCAGAACGACGGCGCCGCCGAGCAGCACACCGAGCGTCCGGGCAGCACGAAGCCGCCGGAACCAAGGGTTGGTCATGCCCTTGTCTCCCCCCGGGCTCTCCCCAGAGCCCGCTATGAAATTGATGTGGCCATGCTGTGCAGCAGTGGCGAAGGAAACGTATGGGACCCCCTTTGCCGATTCAAGGGCATTTCAAGAATGAGCCGCCCCATAGGCCGCTTTTGCACTACTTCTAGTACCTATAAAGGACCCTCAACGCGGGAGGAAGCGCGCGGCGCGTACAGCGGATCCAGCCACTTCGGCCGGATCGGAGAGCGGACACGCCGACAGGACGGAACCCACGTCGGCCTCGCGCAGACGTCCACAACCCCATCGGCGTCAAGCTGGGGCCAGCCATGCCGCCGGAAGACACCGTCGCCCGGAGCCGGACGCTGAATCCGGTGGGCATTCCTGCCACGGTTCGGCACGGACCGGCGCAGGATCAGCACAGCATGCGTGGGCACCTCCGCCTCCTTGCCCAGCCTCCCCAGGAGCGGCCACTGCGCGCCGGAGGACACTGTCCCTCATACGACGGCATCGCCGACGGATAGCCGAATACGTCCGAAACTGAAGTTGTCAGGACCAGACAGTCCCGCTGCTTCCGATCGCCGCATCGAAGACGCTCGTATTTTCGCCCGCGGATCCAGGGGAAACGACAGGCCGCTGATGGAGTGTCACGCACACCTGTCCACCGGTCGTCCACCGAACCTCACTGCGGAGGCCCGACCCGCCCCTGCCGGATACACCAAAGTCCAGTTCAGAGACTCAAGTCGGCAACATGGTCACAGAAACACAACCCCCGACCTACGCATGACGATGCGCAGACAACGAGTACCCGATCGGCCGGGATTCCAAGGTCAACGGAAACAAAAATCCCCAGGTCAGAGACCTGATCTGGGGTTCACCATGGAGCCGCCTTCGGGATTCGAACCCGAGACCTACGCATGACGAGGCCACGAGCGATTGTGTTGCGTGGTGCCTCGCTGTGCTGTCTGGTGCTGTTGCGCCTGTTCAGAGCACGTCCAGCAGGTCATCCCGTGCCACCTCGTGATGCACCGTCCGAAGGCGTCTGTCCACCGGCGGGGCTGTCACCGGGGTTGGCAGCAGGACTGCCACGGGACTGCCAACGAAGCCGACGCCCGGGTCGGAAGAGTGGACGGGGCACCTGTCCAATCTCTACAGACGTCTTCTGACAGCCCGCGCCGGACCGCCGTCCCTTGCGCTCCCGGAGGACCGATGGTGGATCAGTACCCGTGGCGGCCCTCGATGTGGTGCCAGAAGTCGCGGAGCAACACTTGTCGAACGCGGTCGCGCTGCCCGCGTTCAGTGGTCGTCCCCCGGGCTCAAGCATGGGCCTCCACCTCCCCGACCGGTACAGCACAGCAGTGCCTGGCCGGCGGTCAGGAGTGCGGTCGACCAGGTCAAGTGGGGCACTCTGCCGTTGACGCGCTTGCGGCAGCTGCTGCCGCAAGCTCCCGCGCGCAGGCCGAGGGCAGCCGCAGGCGCGCGGACTCGGCGGTGTCGAGGAGCGTGCCACTGTGAAGTCCACCCACCACGGCACGGCTCTGCCGGCCGACGGCCGTACGACATTCGACAAGCCGCTGCCCAACAGCGGGCCCGCGAAGGTGACGTCCGGACCACACTCCGCTCAGTCGCCACGACCTGGTGATCCGCCAACGCGTCAGCGGCTCAGCCCTTCTCCCCGCGGGCCCGTCCGGACCCGGATCGCAAGGGCTCTCCGGCGGATCACCATCGCGATCGAGTGGGATCTGCGTCGTGCTCCGCCGAACGCAACGGGAAACGCGGGTTCAGGGGCCGTTGACACCGGGGGCGGTCGGCGCCGGCAGCGACCGTGGCCGCGGGCCTGGCGCGAGGCCGGCCCCGTAGAGGGTGAGAGGCACCGCGGTGAGGCAGTCAAGTGGCTCAGCCACCGATCTGTGGGCGGCGCACGTCCAGTCGTCGATCCGTGGTGGTCAGCGCGTCAACGTGGCGCCGATCGTGGGGTTCTTGGTGTTGCTGAGGAAGGGTGTGGAAGGCAGCTGTCCGTCGGGGCCGCGGTGGGCGGTTGTCGATGTGGGGTCGGTGAGGTGCAGTACCTGCGTCGTCCAGCCCGACTGGTCCCAGGAGTTACCCGCGTGCTGCGCCTGGTCGCCCAGCCAGGAGTCGGGGTGGTTCGCCAGGGCGAGATTGTGCTGAAGGGTCGCTGCGGACGAGACGAAGGCAAAGCCCGCCTGCCCGTTGCGGAAGGCCGTGTCGTTGGTCAGCAGGGGGGCTCCCGCGTTGCCCACCTCGGTGAACCCGAAGCCGGCGTTGTCCCAGGAAGCGCTGTCCGAGGCAATATCGGCGGCCGCAAGACCCGAATCGCCGCCGAGCTTGAAGCCGCTGCCTCCGCCGGAGAAGGTCGCGGTACCCCAGCGATTGACGCCGTTGCCGAACGACCAGGTGTGGTCGACGGTCACAGCGCCGCTGAATCCGCTGAGGTCCACTCCGTCGCCCGAGTTGTCGTACATCCGGCATCCCTGGATCCGGTTGCCCGTTCCGGAGCCGTCCCTGAAGACCAGGCCATCGACGTACCCGCCGGTGGACCCGGACTCGTGATTGTCGAAGAAGTCGCTGTTGAGCACCAGGTTGTCGCGTGTCCCTGCGCCGCGCAGCACAAGTCCGGTCTGGCCGTTGCCGTGAACGCCGAGCCGTGCGAAGACGTCGTTGTGGCAGGACTCGCAGACGTACGGGGCGTTGGGGGCGTTGACGATCTCAAGCCCCTGCACGGTGACGTACCCACCGCTCTGGACGATGAACCAGGCACTGGCCGGGATCCGGGACCCGTCGAGCACGGGATGCTCACCTCGGTAATTGCTCACCGTGATCCGGTGATTCGCGGTACCGGAGGACTTGAGCACGATCGTGGCCTCGGGGTGATACGTGCCTCCGCGGACGGCGACTGTCTGGCCCGGCCCGGCCTTCGCGGCGGCCCGGGTCACGGTGGCGAAGGGCCGGGCCAGGGTGCCCGGATTCGCGTCGTCCCCGCCGGGGGCGACGTAGTAGTCGGCGGTCGCGACGCCGGAGTAGGCGCGGAGTGCGGTCGACGGGGTGGAGGACGGCGTCCGTGTGGCCGTGTCCGAGGCCGCGGAGGTCTGGCCGGGCGACTGTGGGGCGCTCGCGATCGGGGTCGGGGTCGGGGTCGGGCTCCGCATCGCCGGATTGGCGTGCGGGTGGGGCTGGGGCGCCAGATGGATCGCGAGGCCGAGGACGGCGGCGAGGGTCACGGTGCTGCCGACGGCCACGGCGGACTTCACCGTGACCCGTCCCAGACCGTGTGGGAGAGTGCTCAGCAGCGAGGACACCGGCCCGGCGGCCACCCCGTGCTGACCGACGAGGTTCGGGATCCGCGCCACCAGCACGGCCGGGACCGCCAATGCGCCGATCCGGATCGGCAGGTCGTCGATCGAATGCCGGGCACCGGCCGCTGCCTTGCATCGCGGACATGCGGCCACGTGTCGGCTGACCTTGGTGAGCCGCCGTTGCCCGGCCGCGGTCGGGCCGCCCCCGAGGGATTCGAGCTCGGAGCACCGCGGCCGGGCCCGCCAGGCGGCGAGCACGCCGATGGCGACTCTGAGCTTGGCCTTCATCCGCTGAATTCGCACCGCGGTGTGCGGAACGCTCAGGTGCAGTGCGTCGGCGACCTCGGTGCGGGTCAGTTGCCCGGCGGTCTCCTGCCACCACAGGGCCAGCGTCCAGCGCTCGTCATGGCTGAGCCACCGGCTGGCTTCCAGCAGGTCACTGCCGGCCTGGGACAACGCCTGCCGGTCGACGGTGAGTTCGGCCAGGTCGCGGGAGGGATCGAGGACGTTGGCCACGTCGGCCAGAGGCTGCTGACGGGCCACCGTGGCCTTGCTGCGCCGTCCGTGATCATGTATCTGCCGGATCGCTATGGCCACGATCCAGGATCGGAACCGCTCCGGTTCCCGGAGCCGGGGCAGCGCTCGCATGGCGGACAGCATGGTCTCCTGGACGACGTCGTCGACGTCGGCGTGCCCGTGGAGACCTCGCCCGACGACGTTGTAGACCAGGGGCAGATACTCGCTGAACAGGGCGGCCCGTGCCCGCGGGTCTCCGGATCGGGCAGCGTTGACCAGGTCGGTTCCGGACAGACGGGTCGCCGTCTCAGTCGTGGTGTCGGTCGCCGTGTCAGCCGTGGGCCGGGCCGAAGCGTTGCGCAATGCACCCTCACAGAGTGTGATCCCTCAGCGGAGGCGCTCATGATGGCACGGGCCGGCAGAGGGGCCAACCGGAGGGACCACGTCGGGTTGGGCGGGGAGTCCACGCGAAATTCGTTGCCCTGAAAGCGTTATGGGTCGCTGAGGTGGTCCGTCTCCGTAGTGGCAAACGGAGAAGGGACTGGCATGAACCTCAGTCGGCACAAGCGGGGCAGACGAACCCGATGGCCCGTCGCGGCGGTGGGTGGCGTAGCCGCTCTCGTCCTCGCGGGAGTCGGTTTCGCGGCGGCTGCCACCGTCGGAGCGGGATCAGGTGACTCGGCGGCCGGTGTGAAGGCCGGCACCTACAACCTCGCGGTCGCCAAGAGCGGGCTGTGCATGGATCTGGTCGGGGGCAGTGCGTCCAGCGGCGGGCTGGTCCAGCAGTGGGGTTGCAGCCAGGGGCAGAGCAACCAGCAGTGGACCCTGGTCGATCGGGGATCGGGCAAGTTCAACATCACGTCAGCCGCCAGCAAGATGTGCCTCGACGTCCCGGGCGCCTCCACCGCCAGCGGGACCCGGCTGCAGCAGTGGGGCTGCGGGACCGATCACGCCAACCAGTTGTGGACGCTGAAGGCGGCGCGGGACGACACCTTCCAGATCGTCAATGTCAACAGCGGTCTGTGCGTCAGCGACGCGAAGGCGAGCACCGCGTCCGGCGCGGCCGTCATCCAGGAGACCTGCACCACCAACAGCAACAAGCGCTGGAAGCTGACCCCGGTCACCGGCGGCTCGGCCCCGACGGCCACCGCATCGCCCACGACCGCGGCCTCCGGCACGACGATCACGGTGGCCGCTGACGGTTCCGGTGACGTCAAAACGGTGCAGGCGGCGATCGACAAGGTCCCGGTGAACAACACCAAGCCGGTGACCGTCGCCATCAAGAAGGGCATCTACCGGGGCGTCGTCACCATCCCGAGCACCAAGCCCTACGTGACGCTGAAGGGCCTCGGGTCCGCCGCCTCCGACGTCGTGATCGTCGAGAACCACGGGGCGAGCGTCAAGAAGCCGGACGGGACGACGTACGGGACCTTCGGCAGCGCGACCGTGCGCGTCGACGGCCACGACTTCTCGGCCTCGAATCTGACCATGTCCAACGACTACGACAACACGGTCACCACGAGCCAGGCGCTGGCGCTGAGCCTGTCCGGGGACCGCGCGGTCCTCACGAACGTGCGGCTCCTCGGCCACCAGGACACCCTCCTGGTCAATGAAGCGGCGCGGGCCTATGTACGTAAGTCCTACGTGGAAGGCACCGTCGACTTCATCTACGGCGGCGGAATCGCGGTCTTCGACCAGTCCGAGATCCACCAGTTGGGCAACGGTGGTGTCATCACCGCGGCCAGCACCCCGGCGACACGCGCCTACGGGTTCCTCTTCTACAGGTCGAACATCACCGGGGACTCGACCGGCCGGAAGAGCAATCTCGGTCGCCCGTGGCGTCAGGACGCGCAGGTGCTCTACCGCGAGTCCACCATCGGGTCGTCGGTCGACACCGGCCGGCCCTGGACCGACATGTCCACCTCCCTGTGGAGGAAGGCCCGGTTCAGCGAGTACAAGAACACCGGGCCCGGAGCGACGGTCAACTCCGATCGGCCGCAGCTGAGCGACTCCAAGGCGGCGGCCTACACCCCGGCGAAGTACCTGGCAGGGTCGGACGGCTGGAACCCGATGACCACCACGACGACGAGCCCGGCCACCGGCACGGTCTGCAAGCCCACCAGTTACGGGGCGAAGGGCGACGGCAGGACGAAGGACACCGCGGCCCTGCAGAAGGCGATCAACGCCTGCGCGGGCAAGGGCACGGTGGAACTGACCAGCGGCCGGTACCTCTCTGGCGCACTGACCCTGGCCGGCGACCTCACCTTCACGATCGACTCCGGAGCGACCCTGCTCGCCTCACAGAACCCGGAGGACTACCCCCTGTCGGGTGCCAAGAGGTCTCCGCTGCTGGGAGCGTCCGGGGTGAGGAACCTCACCATCAGCGGTGCGGGCACGATCGACGGCCAGGGCGCCCCGTGGTGGGCCAAGACCTGGGCGGCGATCAAGGCAGGCCAGACCCAGCCGTCCCGCCCCGGCCTGATTCTCGCCAGCGACACCTCGAACGTGAAGATCACCGGGATCACGCTGAAGAACGCCCCGAACGTGCACATCACCCTCAACAAGGTGACGACGGCCGCCGTCGACAGGATCACGATCTCGGCGCCGTCGGACGCACCCAACACCGATGGAATCGACGTGTGGTCATCCTCGGGCGTCGCGGTGACCAACAGCACGATCGACAACGGGGACGACGACATCGCCATCGCCTCCTCGTCGGCGGGCGCGTCCCACGACATCTCGCTGAGCAACTGCGTGATCCTGCACGGCCATGGACTCTCCATCGGCAGCTTCACGGGCGGCGGCATCTACGACATCGACATCCACGACAACACCCTGACCGGCACCAGCGCCGGCGTCCGGATCAAGACCGCGCGGGGCCGTGGCGGCAACGTCCACGACGTCACGTACAGGAACCTCACGATGACCGATGTCAGGACCCCGATCCTGATCACCGGGTACTACCCGCGGGTGCCCGCGGACGGCGACGCCGCGCAGGCGATCACCAGCACCACGCCGCACTACCACGACATCACCATCGCCAACGTCACCGCGACCGGCGCCGACACGGCCGGGCAGATCATAGGCGTGCCGGAGCAGCCGATCACCGGCCTGACCCTGTCCTCGGTGTCGATCAGCGCGAAGACCGGGCTGACCGTGCGCAACGCCACGGTGACCACGACCTCCACCACGGTCAAGCCGGCCTCGGGCTCGGCGTTCATCGTGCAGAGCAAGGCCACCGTCAAGTAGCGGCGAGGCGTTTCCCCCTCACCGGTCGTGGGCCGGGCCGACAGGCCCGGCCCACGACCGGCCCGCAACCGGCCTTGGGCCTCATCCATGCCGAAGCGGTGGCGGACACGGGCCGCCGGGCTCGCCGGCCACCGGCACCACGGGCAGGCCCCTGCTGTCCAGGCCAGTCCCGCGTAATGGCCGCCCATCACCTCCGACCGGCTCCTGTGACACCGCTGCGCGGCTACTGTGACAGTCGCCCGCTTCTGAGAGGCCCGAGCGCACGCGCCTGTGAGCACCACAGCACAGGGATCGAACATGAGCGCCCTCGCCTTCTCCCAAAAGAGCGCACATCGGTCCGCCGCCCTCGGGGCGGAACGCGCCGCCAGCAGCCGCTCGAGGACCCGCCACGACCGGGAGCCAAGGAACGCACCGACGACACTGCACAGCTCGCAGCCGCATCCAACGCAGACCACTGACCAGTCGTCAGGCAGCGCGCGGCAGCCGCTCGCACATCGCGCGGAGCCGGTCCGCGAGTCCCGCGCGATCGCGTCGAACCCCGCCACACCCCACCCGGCCGACGTGCTCGCCTCCGCGGCGGGTAGACGGTAGGTCGCTGGTCAGCGGTTGTCAGGTGGCGAATTGCCGCCGCTGGCGGCGGCATCGACCGGCCACCGGCTCCGTCGAACACAATTCAGCCGGCTGGCCGGCTGGGCGAGGTCGGCCGCGCCGCCACGTGCGGCTTCCCGCTAATAGAACACGGTCAGCCTGTCCTTCTGCCGACAGGCAACCAGACCCGCGGCCTGCGACGGATACGGTGCCAAGGGGTGCTCCACGTGCGGCAAGCGGGGACCTGGCCGCAGGGACGAGGACATCTTCGTGCCCGCGGCCGTCGGAGGCGGCGGCTGCTCGCCCGTGGGGACGGTCGTGGGCCTGCTGCTCGTTGCCGGGATCCTGGCCGCGCTGTGGGAGATGGTCTCCAAGTGTCGAAGATGGCCGCATTTCACCCGCCGACCCAGGGGTAACGACAGGCCCCTGATGGAGGGTCACGCACGCCTGTCCACCGGTTGTCCACCGAAACCCATTGCGTATACCTGACTCGCCCTTCCTGGATGAGTAAAAGCCCAGCTCAGAGGCTGAGGTCATCCATACGGTCACGGAAACCACACCTCCGACCTACGCATTACGATGCACAGACCGCAGGTGCCCGATTTGCCGATATTCCAAGGTCACCCGAAACAAGAAACCCCAGGTCAAAGGCCCGACCTGGGGTTCATCATGGAGCCGCCTTCGGGATTCGAACCCGAGACCTACGCATTACGAGGGCCTGCAAGATCGTGACGGGTGATGATCCGTGATCGTGCTCGATCCGGTTTTGCCTGGTCAGATACTTGCCGGCCTCGCCGATGTGACGCTCAATCCAGCGTGTGCCGTCCCGTCCGCTCACGCATCGCTCACGCAGAACGGTGGTCCGGGCAAGCCAGATAGCGCTGGCCCGGACCACGCCCTACTCGATGATGTCCAGTGAGGGCAGTCCATCCACGATCTTCATCGTCTCCAGGCTGACCGTGACGATCCGCTTGAGGAGGTCGATGATGTAGCGCGGGTCGTCAGACCAGTCGTTGGGATCGTTGACGATCTCCGAATCCCTGTCGACCTTGACTTGGTACCGGTCGATGATCCACTCGATCGCGGAGCGAGCGCCGAGCTGGTAACGGTACGCCTCCTCCGGGATGTTGGTGAGGGTCACTCGGTGGTTGTAGACGATCGTCGAACGGTCCGGTTGCCCCTTCACCTTGGGGATCTTCATCTTGGCGACCCGGTACAGCTCACGAGGCGGGGTGCCGGATGCGTCACCGGCGACCTTCTCGACGATGCCTCCGTACAACTCGGCCTGCTCGTAGTTGATGTGCAGGTCGGCGAGCTTGCGGCCGGCATCGGCGAACGCCCGGAAGTCACGGACCTTGGGGACACGCGGGAGAGCCTTCTTCAAATCAGCTGCGAAGCGATCGCGGTACTCCGGGGAGTGGAGCAGGCCGTAGGCGTAGTAGAAGACATCGTCCTTGGTGATGCTGGTGTCGTCAAACGTATTCCGGTAGTCACGGAGAGCCGCGTCAGTGATGTTGTCGACACGCTCGTACCGATCTCCTTCCTCGAAAGTGGAGAAGAGGTCGCCGTCCGTGCCAAGTTCGCGATACGAGTAACGAGTGAAAAAGTAGCCCCCCTTACCGAAGACATCGAGGCACGGAATGAGATCTACGGCCAGGAGCGCGAACTCAGCCGTGGCATGGAACCCATTGACGTAGAAGCCGAGGTTGGTGTGCGCCGGCGTGGGGAACAGCCGGGGAAGCTGGGACCGTTCATGGTTCAGATGGCGGTCGAAGTAGACGCACGCCTTCATGAACGGACGGTAGACGGAGCGGGTGAGCTTTGCTGGTTCGAACTCGACCTTCTCTCGCTTAGCCAGATAGCCCTTGAGGCTCCGTGACCAACTAATCTTTTTAGGGTTCAGGTCGATGAACCCATCGACATGATCGCGCGGCTTGATTACGCCTCGCTTTTCGCAGTACGCAGTAAAGTCGTTCACCTGCGAGTTGTAAAAGTCAATCATCGACTCGACGTTTTCACGCAGCCGCGTGACCGAATAGTTATAAACCCATGCATCACGGTTCGTCTGCAACCCCGCGGAGTACGTCTCGAAGAGCGGAATGGACGTAGTAACGCGGGACTTATCACCGAGTGGCTGGAAGTTGGCAAAGCGTTCGTCCCGCTGATTGACCCAATCGCCGGCAGCGTTCGGAGCGATCTGCTGCCAGTCCACAGTTTCGAGGGACTGAGAGCCGACGATGTTGAGTTTTTCCGTACGGCTGAGATAATCCCCGATGTCCCGGTAGTACAGCGTGCAACCTGCGGCCGCATCGGAACTCGTCATACTCTTGGCGCCTTTGACCAGGATCAGGACGGCGACGGTGTTCCGACTGCCGGAGTCGAAGATCTTGCCGCCCTCCCTACGAGAAAGCTCACCGGAGGTGCGCTGGTTGCCGCGAAGGTTGTAACAGTAGATCACGTCGAATTCGTCGGCCAGCGACTTGCGGAGGCCGTCTGCGGTGTTGCCATCGATATAGCCGCCGTTGGAAACGTAGGCGACGACACCCTCATCCTTGACGCGGTCGGAGGCCCAGCGGATGGCACGGATATACGAGTCGTAAAGGGAGTTCTTGTTCGTGGCGGTTGATAGGGCAGCGTAGGTCTGCTGGATGCGCGCGTCCAGGACCGCGTACTTCAGGTTCTGATTGTTGTCGTTCTGGCTGTCCTGGCCCACCGAGTATGGCGGGTTACCGACGACAACAGTGATGTCCTGCTTCTGCTGTTTTTTCGCTCGCTCGCTGTTGCCCTCCAGGACGTCCATTCCATCGAGCTTCGCCGTGCCCTCGGCGAGCTGGAACGTGTCGGTGAGGACGATGCCTTCGAAGGGCTGGTAGTCACCGCCTGCGAGGTCGTGGAATGCGGCCTCGATGTTGACCGCGGCGATGTAGTACGCGAGGAGCACGATCTCGTTAGCGTGCAGCTCGCTCGTGTACTTGCGCAGCAGATCTTCCGGCTTGATAAGGCCGGATTGAAGGAGGCGTACGGGGAATGTTCCAGTGCCGACGAAGGGGTCGATGATCTGGACGCCCTCGTCCGACAGGGAGCGGCCGAGGTGCCTGGCCACGGCCTGTTCGGTGGCGCGGATGATGAAGTCGACGACCTCGATGGGGGTGTAGACGATGCCGAGAGCATCAGCGGTCTTCGGCAGAGCGGTCTTAAAGAACTTGTCGTATAGCTCGACAATGACGCGCTGCCGACCCTCGTGATTGTCGATGCCCTCGGCCCGAACCTTGACCGAGTTGTAGAAGCCCTCCAGGGTCTTGGCCTCGGCATCCAGGCCCTGGTCGTCGAGGGTATCGAGCATCCGCTGCATTGCCTTCGAGACCGGGTTGTGCTCGGCGAAGCCGTAGTCCTTGAACAGAGCATCGAAGACCGGCTTGGTGACGATGTGCTGGGCGAGCATGTCGATGGCACTGTCGTGGGTGACACCGGGATTTATGGTCGCGCGCAGCTCGCCGACGAACTCTTGGAAGGCGGCCTGCTTCTCGGGGATCGCCAGGGCGGCCTTGATGCGAGTGACGTGGCGGTCGGCGATCTGGGCGATGTCCTTGGCCCAGTCTTCCCAGTAGTGGCGTTCGCCGACCTTGTCGACGATGCGGGCGTAGATGGCGTCCCGCCAGTCGCTGACGGAGAAGAGGGCGTCCTGGATGTGCTGGGCGCTCTGGGCTTCCTTGTCCTTGGCGGCCTGAGCGCTGTCGGCGGTGCTGGAGCCGTCCTGGTCGCCGATCGTCTCGTCGTTGGGCCCGATGCTGCCGATGCCGATCTTGTCGTCGGGCTTGTTCTTGTTGAGCTCGATCTGGTTGACGGTTGCGTTGAAGCGGTCGTCGTGCGCGCGCAGCGCCTGGAGGACCTGCCAGACCGTCTTGAAGCGCTCGTTCTTCTGGAGGGCCGCTTCCGGCGACATACCTGCGGGGATAGCGACGGGCAGGATGATGTAGCCGTAGTTCTTGCCGGGGGCCAAGCGCATCACGCGGCCGACGGACTGGACGACGTCGACCACCGAGTTACGGGGGTGAAGAAAGAGGACGGCGTCCAGGCTCGGGACGTCGACGCCTTCGGAGAGGCAGCGGGCGTTGGAGAGGATGCGAGCCTGGTTCTGCCCGGGGTCTTGCTTGAGCCAGTCAAGGAGCTGGTTGCGCTGCAGGGTATTGAAGGTGCCGTCGACGTGGTCGACCTCGCAGTGCAGCACGTCGTCGTCGGCGTCGTCGTAGGCGTCGACGACCTCGTTGAAGCGGTCGGCGATCGACTTGGAGTCGGCGATGGAGCGGGCGAAGGCCACTGCCCGCTTCATGGGGGCCTCCTCCTCTCCGAAGCCGGAGCCGTCGGCGAAGGTGCCGGTGCGCTTGGCCATTGCGTTCCAGCAGCCGATGATCTTCGCGGCATCATCGAGGTTGAGCTCGGAGGATCCGCCAGCGATGCCCTGCTGGAGGGTCTTGGCGACTACGCCCTCGTCAATGGTGAGGATGAGGACCTTGTAGTCGGTGAGCAGTCCCTGCTCGACGGCCTGGCCGAAGCCGAGGCGGTGGAACTCCGGGCCGAACATCTGCTGGTTGTCCATCGAGGCCAGGACGGCTTCGGCGTTCTTGGCGTCAGCCTTGGTGTCCTCGTTGTAGATCCGTGGAGTGGCCGTCATGTAGAGGCGGCGATCTGCACCGAGGTACGCGTCGTCGTGGACCCGCACGAATGCCGACTCGTCGTGTCCGGCCAGGGTGACGCCGGTGGTGCGATGGGCCTCGTCACACAGGATGAGGTCGAAGCGGGGCAGGCCCCTCTTCTGAGCCTCGGAGACGGTGGCGATGGACTGGTAGGTGGAGAACACCACGGTCAGTCCCGGTGCCGCCTCCACGCTGGCCATCTGCTGGATCAGGCGGTCAGGGTCGGTGGTAGCGGGCAGGGCCAGGTCGTGGGTGGCCATGTCCTTGTCGTCGCCCTTGGGCTGCTGCTTGCCGACCTTGGTGTCCGAGCACACCGCGAAGGCTCGCAGCGACACCTCAGCCTCGAAGGACCACTCGCGCAGGGTCTGCGAGAGCAGGGCGATGGAGGGCACCAGGAACAGGACGGATGTGTGCTCGCCCTCGCCGGCAGCAGCGCGCTCCTTCTGGAGCCGTTCCACGATCTTCAGGCCGGTAAAGGTCTTGCCGGTACCGCAGGCCATGATCAGCTTGCCGCGGTTGTGGTCTACGAAGCCCGTGAAGACATCGTCGATTGCCGCGCGCTGGTGCTTTCGCGGTTCCTTCTTCTTCTGGAGGGTCAGCTCGATGGGCTCGTCGACCGCGGGCAGATGCCATTCCACCGGGCTGTTGGCGATGTCGGACAGGCCGAGGCGCGTGACGGGGATCTGCTGGTCGTCCAGCGCGGCCTCGGCATGGACGCCCCACTTCTCCGTCGTAGAGATGATCATGCGGCGGGTGAAGCCACCCTTGCCGGAGGCGGTGAAGAAGGAGTCGATGTCGTCCTTCTGAATGGTGTGCTGGGGCTCGTAGAACTTGCACTGGATCGCGCAGAAGCCCCCGGTCTCCCGGTCCTGTGCCACCAGGTCAATACCCGTGTCACGCTTGTCGTGCTCCGCTCCCGGCCAGTCCGTCCACATCCATACTCGGCTGAACTGCTCGGTCCACTGAGGATCGGTGCTCAGGTACTGGAGGACCAGCTCCTCGAAGCGCGTGCCGCGATCACGGTTCTTCCCGATCGAGCCCTGGCGGATCGCCCTGATGACATCGTGCACGGACGTGGTCGTGGCCACTACGCTTCCCATCACTTCCGGAGGCACGCGGGGCCGCGCGCCAAGAAAATCGCACCAAGAAATGCTCAGAACCTTACTGGCACTCGTGGACGATACGCACGGCTGATCGCGTGATGGCGAAATCCTGCCCGGATGCGCGGGCACGCGCCCATGCTTCGCCAACAGTCCTTCCGCCCGAACCGTGGTTGGTGAGGAAGCCGATGAAGGCTTCGACGCCCCACGCGACGTCGATGACGTGGGCGACCTTCAAAGTACGGGCGGTTTCCGGCGCGCATTAAGGTGCGGGATGTGCAGCCGCCTCTCGTTCTCTTCGACCTCGACAACACCCTCGTGGACCGGCGGGGAACGCTCGCTGGCTGGGCCGCAGAGTTCGCTGCCCAGCACTGCCTGGAGGACGAAGATCAGGCGAACGTCCTAGACATGGTGGCCGAGCGGGCCTATCCATCCACTTTTGAGGCGATCCGCACTCGGTACCGACTGCCCGTGTCGACTGCGGAGTTGTGGCACACGTACTGCACGGACATCGCGGCCTTGGTGTCGTGCCAGGCCGGGGTCCTCAACGGCTTGGAGGAGTTGCGTGCGGCCGGCTGGCGGGTGGGGGTGGCGACCAACGGTGCGGCGGATATCCAGCGCGCCAAGCTGCGGGCCACCGGTATCTCCGAGCGCGTGGACGGCGTCTTCGTCTCCGAGGAGGCTGACGCGCGCAAGCCGCAGACCCGGCACTTCGCCCTGGCGGCGTCCCGCTGCGGCACCGTACTGGGCGACGGTGGCTGGATGGTCGGGGACAACCCGGTCAACGACATCGGCGGCGGACGCTCCGCAGGACTGCGCACCATCTGGATCGGCAACGGCCGTTCCTGGCCGCCGGACGATCCCAGGCCGGACCACGTGGTGCCGCATGCACGCGCCGCCATCGACCTGCTGCTTTTGCACCCCGTCGACCACACAAGGACCGCGGCATGACGAGCACCATTGGGCTGTTGCACCCCGGCAGTATGGGCTCCGCCTTCGGCGCCCAGCTGCGCGCGAGAGGCCACATCGTGCTGTGGTGCCCCGACGGACGCAGCGACACAACCCGCCACCGGGCCGAGCGCGCGGGCCTCGAAGCCGCGGCGCTGCCCGAGCTTGTCTCCCGCTCCGATGTGCTGCTCTCACTGTGCCCTCCCGCCGCGGCGGAGGAGACCGCCGGCCCGGTAGCCGAGCTCGGCATGTCCGAAGCGGGCACGATCTATGTCGACGCGAACGCCGTCTCACCGTCGCGCGTGGTGAGTATCGCCGACCGCCTGGCCCCGATGCCGGTCATCGATGCAGCGGTGGTCGGTTCGCCTCCGGTGGGCGGCAAGTCCCCGACGCTCTACCTTTCCGGCGCCGTCGAGCAGGCCGACCGGGTCGCCGAATTTTTCGCCGGCACCGATGTGCGGACCCACGTCCTGGGCGACAGTATCGGCAAAGCCTCCGCACTCAAGCTCGCGTACTCCAGCTACCAGAAGGTGTCCCGGGTGCTGGCTGCCGTGGCCTACGGGGCGGCGGACACGTACGGGGTCGCGGACGAACTGCTGGTGATCGCGGCCAAGCGCACCCGCAGCTACCTCGTGGAGACCGACTACATCCCCAAGACCGCTGCCCGCGCCTGGCGTTGGGGCCCAGAGCTTGAGGACGCGGCGGCCCTTCTCGCCGACGCCGGGCTGCCGGACTCCCTTATGCACGCGGCTGCCGCGACGCTTGCCCGGTGGGACGGGAACAGAGACGAGCGGCTGGACATCGCTGAGGCCCTGGAAGCTCTGCGCCTTGAGCGGGACCCGGGCAACCCGAGTTGAGCAGGTCGCGTCCGCTGGGGCGCTGACGTCCTGGCCGTCAGGAGCGAGGTGGCGTGGTGCGGACGATGTCGTCGATCCTCTGTGCGGTTTCATGGGGTGCCGTCGCGTCCGTCTCCACGCGCAGTTCCCACTGGGCTCGCGGGTGAGCCGCAAGATCGGCCTGAGTGGCGTCCCACGCGGCCAGCCGGGCCGCCGTGTCGGTGTCACCGCGCTGTGGTGAGCGTCGAGCGGTGGTCTCCTTGGAGCACCACAGCAGAACGCGCACCCAGCGCGCCGGGTAGAGGGCGGTCACCTGCTCCATCCCCGCCATCTGGCCGAGGTGGACGACTGGGGTCTTGCCGCCCTCCATGGCCTGATCGAGGCCGGGGCGGTCGACGACGTAGATGTTGCCGTACCGGTCGTTGCGGTAGATGACGTCGCCGCGTGCCTCCAGGGCGGTCAGCTGTTCTGGCTTACCCATCCGGTAGCCCTTGGTCTTCCCGGTACCGATCTTCAGCCGGGTGAACAGCACGTACCGGTCGTCGAGTTCGGTGAGCGCCGCCGTGATCGTGTCCTTGCCCGCTGCTGGCGGCCCGTACAGCAGGATGCCCTGCCTCACTGGAACACCGTCCCGAAGACCTGGCGCACCTGGTCCGTGAGCGATATCGCGGAGCCGAGTCGGTTGTCGACAACCAAGTGCGGCACGACAGGCCGCAGCTCAAGATCGATCCCGGCAGCGTACGTGTCCCAGTTCTGGAGTTTCCAGCTGTCCCGGGCTGCGGACCGGAAGCTGATGTACTCGTGCATCGTGTCGAGGTCGCACTGAATCCAGACGACAGCGACGGTGACGCCACGGGCTTCGCAGCGGTTGATCAGGCGCCGCATCCACCGAGGGTCTGTGGTCTCGGCGATGAAGGGTGCGGAGAGGACGGTGCTGATCGCGCAGTCGACGTTCGCGTACGCGGTCTCCAGCAGGCACTGGTACTCCAGCGGGCGGACCTTCTCCCGGTAGAGGTCGGTGTGCCGGTCGTTGGGCTCGCTGCCCATTTCAACAAGGAGGCGCTCGACGAGCGGGCGCGTGATCGGGTCCTTGTCGAGGACAGGCCATCCAGTGAGTTGCGATACGAAGCGGGCGAACTCCGACTTCCCGCTGCCCGCGTAGCCTCCGACCATCATCAGCGTCGGCCGGTTCGGATCACCGCCGGTGTGACGCCGCTTCCAAGCGTCGAGGATTCGCTGCTGGACACCCAAGCCGTCGGCGTCCTCCGCACTCGGCGCCAGCTGGTGCAACGCCCGTTCCACGGCCAGGACGTGGGCGCCGTTCTGCGGTTCGCTCGACGCGGTGAACTTGAGCTTCGTGGCCTCGTCGGGCAGAGCGTTACGGAAGCCGAGCTCGGGCTCGGTCGCGCGGTACAGAAGGCAGTACGCGCGACGGTAGTGCGGTCCGGGATAGACCTCTCCCTGCTCGTGCTGCCACAGCGTCTGAAAGTTGGCGGCCGGCACCGTGAGCCCCGCGGCCCGGGCCACCTCGCGCAGCTGTTCGCCCGCGCCTTCGAGCGTCAGGCCGTGAGCTTCGCGTTGTTGTCTCAGCTTGTCCGGGCGCCACCCCGGGCGACTCTTACCCACCGCGCCTACCGCCTGCCCATCCCTGGTCATGATCCGGAGCCTAAGTCTGCCTGTCATGAACCCATGTGTAAGCGGATGTTGAAAAGTCAGGTCGCCCGGCCATGAGCTGCTGATGAGCAGCTTCAGGAACGGCTTGTGATACTCCGCACAGCTCCAAGCCGCTGTCATGGTCACACCGACGCGGTCGTCCCAGTACCCGCCTCGGTCTCCACTAATCGTCCGAGATCGAAGGGGGCTCCGCGGTGGCTGTCGATGTTGCTGTCCTGCTGCTCCTCGGCATCGTGATCGTCTTCTTGCGCCGCGGAGGTGGGCTCAAGGCGGGTCATGCCGTTGTGTGCGCGGTTTTCGGTCTGTATCTCGCCGGGACCCACAGCGTCGGCCCGTTCGTGAAGGACGTCACGGCGTCGGTCGCCGGCTTGTTGTCGGGGCTGCGGCTATGAGCGCGCCGACGGCTTCACCGGGCCCTGGCGGCTCAGCGCGGCCTCGACCTGGTGGCAGTCCATTCCTCCTTCCTCTGCTGTTGGACGCCCGAGAAGGCGTCATCTGGCCGCAGTCCAGCCAGCCGGAGAGTTCGGTTCTGCACGAGATCACCGATCTACCGATGGAGCCTCACCATGCGCTATCCGCCGACGTGCACCTCCATGTCGACGAGCCTGTCCGCGCCCGCCACACATCCCGTGGGCGACGTGCTGCTTGGCCCTTCACCCCAGCGGAGTTCTGCTGCTTCGGCTCCACGCCCGACCGCAGTGATACTCGATCTATTCGGCACGCTCGTCGCAGCCCCGAGTGTGGTCGAGCGGAGGGCTGCCGCTGCCCAGTTCGCTGCGATCCTGCGCGTATCCCCGGCGGTCGCCGAGTCGGTGCTGTCCGACAGTTGGCAGGCGAGGCACGACGGGCAGATGGCGTCCACCACCGAGGTGGCGGTTCACCTGGTCGCCCGCTGCGACGCCTCTGCGGCCTGTGTGGATGAGTTGGATGTGCTCCTGGCCCGACTCGCCCATGTCCGTCTCCAGGCCGATGCCTCTCTCCTGCAGGCGCTGGAGCAGCTTCGGCGCGGTGGCACCAGGCTGGCCGTCCTCAGCGACGCGTCTCCGGACATCGCCGAAGCGTGGAGCGCAAGCGACCTGGCGCCACACTTCGACGCTGTCGTGTTCAGCTGCCGGGCGGGTGCGGTGAAGCCCGACCGTCTGCTCTTCCGCGCGGTCCTCCGAGACCTCGGTGTTGCCCCGCAGCAGGCCCTCTACTGCGGCGATGGCGGCGGTGACGAGCTTGCCGGCGCAGAGCGGGCCGGCATGCGTGCCGTGCGCGTGGAGCGTCGGGGCGGGCCGAGTGGCCTCGCGTTCGGCGAGACCGCTTGGTCCGGCAGGGCGATACCCGACGTGGAAGCTCTCCCCACCTTGCTGGACAGATGGGGGCAGCAATGACCGGCCCGTACGCGTGGGCAGTTGAGAACGGGGTCCTCTGCCGACTCCCCGCTCCGGTCGCCATGTCCTCGGCACGCGACACGACGCTCGTCGAGACACGCTTCACGGGATTGTGCGGAAGCGATGTCGCGAAGCTCAATCACCCTTGGCAAGGACAGTTGCCGGAACCGTGGTACCCCGGGCACGAGATCGTCGGTGTCGACACGGAGACGGGTGAATGGGTCGCAATCGACCCGCTGGTCTCCTGCCGCTCGTGCCACTACTGCGACCGCGGCCATGTCCACCTCTGCCCACGACTCCAGCGCATCGGGTGGGATCTTCCCGGAGGTCTCGCCAGCTGCGTACGGGCGCCCCGCGACAGCATCATCCCGCTTCGCCACCTGCACGATCCCGCGCACGGAGTGCTCGCCGATCCGATGGCGGTGGCCCTGCACGGAGTCCGCTGCGGGCTACGTGTGCCTATGGGGCGGCTCGGCATCATCGGGGGCGGCGTCCTTGCGGTGTGCACGGCCATCTGCGCGGCAGAGGCGGGGTGGGACGTGCACATGCTGGTCAGGGAACCCTCGCGGTCGCATCAACTGCGCTACGTCCTCGACCAGCACATCACCCTCCACTCTGCCGAGCTGCCGGCGTGCGACGCCGTTGTGGACGCCGCGTCTGGTCACAGCGACGCCCCCATACGCCAGGCACTGAAGGCTGTTCGTGACGGGGGAACGGTTCTCGTCCAGAACGCCTACGCGCCCCGCGTCGTTCTCTCGGTCCCCCTCCGGGACGTCTTCCGTCGCTCGATCACCCTGCGCGGCTCCTTCTCGTACTGCCGCGCGGACGGCCACGACGACTTCCGAGACGCCATCGACGCCATCGCCAAGGGCGGCGACTGGGCCGCCCTCATGACCCGGGACCGATTCCCCCTCGGCGAAGTGCTGCAGGGACTGGCGGCCCTGAACAACGAAGCCCGCCATCGCCCCTTCAAGGTCCTGCTCACATCCGACACATGACGGAAGGAGCCCACGCCATGGCGGTCACAACGCCATTGCTGGCCCACAAGATCAACTCACCGGCCGACATCCCGCCCCAGGACGTCCACGACGGGATCACGCGCATCCTCGCCTTACCGGAGGGCCACACGCGCGACGTGATGCTGGGAAGCGTCCTGACGGGACTGCTCCTGCGGGGGCCACGGCTGGAGGAGGTCGAGGCCGCTGTCCAGGCCGCGACAGCCCTGGACCGAAGCGGCTGGGACTTCCATCAGCCGCCGGAAGGTGTGCGGTTCGTCGGCTACACAGGCAGTGGGAAGAAGACCTTCAAGACGATCAACCTCAGTACCGCCGCCGCGCTGGTGGCGGCCACCGGGGGAGCACACGTCGCGAAGCTCGGATCGCGCAGTGCGTCGTCGAAGACCGGCTCCCGCGACTTCATCGACCTCGTGGGGGCGACGAGCGACACGGTGCCGCACCAGGAGATGGTCGACATCACGGCGGAGACCGGCTTCGGGTTCTTCTCCATCGAGAACCGCGTGCCCGAGTTCGACCGTCGCTACGGCGGCAGGTTCCAGGCCGTGCACGCCCTCAGTCTGGCGTTCCCCGCCCTCCTCAGCCCGGTCACCTGCCCCGCCTACGTGTACGGCCTCTCGCACCCCGCGGTCGGCGCTTCCGCCCGGCTGCTCTCCAGACTCGGCCTGCCCGACGTGACGGTCATCAACTCCAGCCTTGGCAAGGCGGTCCAGGTCGACGAACTGATCCCCGGAAGCACCGTGCGGGCCTGCCGCATCAACGCCGGCGACGAGGACCTGACCTTCAACGACGAGGTACGCAAGGGCGCGTCCTCGATGCCGCAGGACCTGATGTCCGTCACCCAGCACGAGGACCCTCGGGAGAACGTCGCCGCCGCGATACGCGTACTGGCAGGCCATGACACCAGTCAGGCGCGGAACGCGGTCGCTCTCAACGCGGCTTTGCTCATGGTGATGTCCGAGGCGGTGCCCACCGTCCAATCCGGCATCGACACGGCACTCACGATCATCGACGCCGGCGCGGGTCTGGACACGTTGCAGCAGTTCGTACGCCTCACCGGCGGCGCCCCGGACAAGCTCCGCTCGCTCCTGCGGCCCGTCTCCCCGACAGCCCTCATGGTCAGCCCTGGCAGCAAGGAGAAGGCCCCATGCTGACGCACGACGAACTCGCGATCGTTCACCTGGTCCTCAACACCGACTGCAACGCCTGGGACCTGGCACCGACCAGCGCCTCACCGGGTGTGTGCCGGTTCTGCTATCGGGAGCGCAACCGGGTCAAGACGGACCCGGACACCGTCCGGAGGGTCATCGACCAGGTCCGCGCCGAGTCCGAAGCCCACCGGGTCGTGTTCACCGGCGGCGACCCCGTGATGCCCTACGACAACCACCTGGAGGTCGCCCTCCGGCACGCGCAGGAAGCCGGCTTCGAAACCAATCTCCACACCAACGGGCTGCTCCTGAGCGACCGTTACGCGGGGGTGCGCGACCACGTGACCCTCTACTCCCTGGCCGTCGACGGTCCGGAGGCGGACTCGGCCGACTGGTTCCGCGGGCAGGGCTACTTCGAACGGTTCCGGTCCAACGTCGAGTTCCTCGTCGCCGACCGGCGCCGACTCGCCTTCAACACGTTCACCACGGCCGCGTCCGTGCGGGAGCTGCCGCGGCTCGCGGAGTTCGTCGCCGGCATCGCTGACCGCACGGAGGTCGAGTACTGGCTGATCTCCCAGTACCGGCCCATCGGCCGTGCCAGCGCGGGCAAGGCGGAGCTCTACGGCTTCGAGCGGGATGACTTCGTCCGGGCCGTGGACGGGGTGCGCGGTGCCGTCGCCCCGGTGGAGATCTTCGCCCAACCCACACGGGAGCCCGAGGACCCGTACCCGTTCCGCGTCTGGGTCCTCGCCGACGGAACGGTTACCGCGGACCTCGGCAGCGTGGCCGCGCCCCGCAACGCCGTGATCGGGGACCTACTGGCCGACGGCTTCGAGCCACTGGTCCGCCGGGCCTTCGCCCTACGAGAGCAGCCTCAATTGGAGGGGATCGCATGAAGTTCGACACCGCGTACTACGAGAGCGTCATCGACCAGCACCAGTACGAGCATCTTGGCCTCGGCACCATCGACTTCGCCCTCGCGGGGATGAGCCCCGGCGACCTGCACACGAAGTGGGTGTGCCACACCGGTGCGCGGGAGTTCGCGGACGCCGTCGCGGGGGGTCGGCCGCCGATCGTCACCACTGGCGTCGGGCTCGGCGGCCCGCCGCACGCCGGCACCCTCTTCCAGCTGCTGCGCGCGGTCAAGCTCCAGCAGTGCGGACTCGACGTGCAGATCGTGCTGGGCGACCTCGACTCCTACAACGCGCGTCGCACGCCGCTGGACGCGGTGCGCCGCCTGGCCGACCAGTACGAGGAGTTCGCACTTGGGCTCGGCTTCGACCCGGGGCGCGGTGTACTTCGTCGGCAGGAGGGCGAGACCGATGTCATGGCCACCGCGTTCCTGCTCTCGCGCCATCTGGACGACGACGACTTCCACTGGGCCGAGGAGGACCTCGCCGGGCTCTACCGCAACCACGGCGTCTTCGACCACCTCAACTACGGCATGAAGCAGGCCACGTTGCTGATGGCCGCTGACTTCGTGCACCTGCTGCGCGAAGGACGGCACGTGCTGGTGTCCCTGGGCGTCGACGAGCACAAGTACGTCGCCCTCGCCCGGCGCGGGGCGGAACGCTGGGGTCTGCCCGCAGACCGGCTGGCCGGCATCTACACCAAGATGATCCCGGGCCTCGGGGGCCTGCCGAAGATGAGTAAGAGCATCCCCGGCTCCGGAATCGACGGCTCCATGCCCGCCGAGGACATCAGGGCCCTGCTGGCGGCGGACACCGACTCGGCACCCTCCGACGACGGGTCGGCCCTGCTCCAGATGTACGCGTGTCTGCCCGAGGTCGGCCAGGCGGAGTACGACCGCGCCTCCGCAGCGCGACGCGCCGGAGGCCGGGAGTGGCGTGTGATCCGCGAGGAGCTCGTCGAACGACTGATCACGCTGTTCTCCTGCTGGCCGAAGTAGCAGGCACCCCTCCGAGGGAGCGCCGAACCCGCGGCCGTAGCAGGCCCTGTGCCCTCTGCCGCACCACACACCCGAGCAAGCAAGGAGTCTGACTGTGCACGCGGACACCACGACCACATCACAGCCCCTGACCGGCCCCGATGCCCCGCAGCCCCCGGCCCTCTCCGAGTCCTCGCAGCCGATAGGCGGCCCCGAGACCTTCTTCATTCGCCGCGGCTATCGCAGCCGGAGCGAGGTCGAGTACTTCCTTGACGAGACGGACGACACCGTCACCTGGCAGCCCGACGTGTACCCCTACGCCGCCGAACGGGCCAAGGAGCTCGGCCGTGACGTCGTGATCGACATCGGCTGCGGGCAGGCAGGCAAGCTGGCCTCGCTCGCCGCCGAGCACCCCGACTGGACCTTCGTCGGCGTGGACTTCGGGGACAACCTGCGCTGGTGCCACGACAACCACCCCTTCGGACAGTGGGTGGAGGCGGACCTCGAATCGGCAGAGCGGCTGCCGCTCGACCCGGACCTCGTCCGCCGGTCCGTGGTGATCTGCTCCGACGTGATCGAGCACCTGGTGGACCCGGCTCCGGCTCTGTCCCTCATCCTGGGCCTGCTGCGGGAGGGCAGCGCCGCTGCCGTCCTGTCCACGCCGGCCCGTGAGTGCCGCAGCGGCTACGACACTCCTGGACCGCCGCGCAACCCCAGCCATGTTCGGGAGTGGGCAAGCGACGAGTTCCAGGCGCTGCTGCGGGCGTCCGGATTCGAGATCCACTACGCGGGCCTCACCCGAAGCGACGACGCCTCCAACGGTCTGTCCACCCAGCTGCTCCTCGTCGGGGTGGGAGGGACGGAGGTGGGAGAACGGTGACGGCGGTTCCCCGGTCCAGGGGCCTGCGTGTCGTTCACCTGCCGGCTCGTACCCCGTACGCGTGGAAGCTACAGAGCCCTGACTTCCACATCCTGAACGGGACAGAGATTCCCACGGGCGAGACTGTGCCAGAGGCGGTCAGCGCCGCATGGCTCCTCGAACACAGCCCTCTCACATGGCTCGACGTCCTGCACCTGCACCACATCGACTTCGAGGACATCTCCACCCTGGAGCGCCTGCTCGACGCGTGCCTGGGCTACGGGGTCAACGTGGTCTTCACCGCCCATGACACCCGGCCCATGGTCGGCAACGCCGAAGGCTTCGTCGAGCGGCTGCGGCTGCTCCGATCTGCCGAGGTCAGCTGGGTCTGTCTCACTGAGGGATCCGTCACGAAGCTCACGGAGGTCCTCGGAGAGCGTGTCACTGCAACGGTCATCCCCCACGGATACGTCGCTGCCCCGGAGTCGCTGGCTGACCTGGAGCGCGAGGCGTGGGGCCCGGGGGCCAGGTACCTCATGTTCGGTGCCTCCCGGGCCAGCAGGGACCAGTTGTCCACCATGGCCAACTGGAGCCTGGGGATCACGGATCCCCACAGCACGCTCCACGTCCTCCTGCGCGCGTTCAGCCCTGCGGACTTCGCTGACGCCGGCCGTGCCCCGCTGCTCCTGGAGACGGCCCGGCACGATCCCCGTATCCGCCTTACCATGCGCCCGTATCCCACGGACGACGAAGTGGTCAGAGCCGGGCTGGCTTCGGACTCCCTGCTGCTGCCGTACCTCTGGGGGAGTCACTCCGGGCAGCTGGAACTGGCCTTCGACCTGAACCTGCTTCCGGTCTGCTCCCTCACAGGGCACTTGCCCGAGCAGTACGAGCGGCACAAGGGATTCGTCGAGGAACCCGAATGGTTCGATTGGTCGCAGGGGCATCCCAACCTCTTCGGAGAGAAGTTCCTGACCGCGCTGGAGAAGGCGGCGGCACGACTCGACTCCAGGCCCCGCCGCCTCGACCGCGAGTTCCTCGACTACAGGACCCAGGAACACAGGACGATCCTGGACGACTACGCCCACGTGTACGGGGGTGACCTGTGAGCGCCCTTCCGCGTATTTCGTGCGTGATCCTGTGCCACAACTACGGCCGATATCTCGACCAGGCCATAACAAGCTGTCTGGAACAGGAGCCTGGAAACTTCGTCCTTCACGAAATCATCGTCATTGACGACGGATCCAACGACGAAACTGAGGAGGTATGCCGTCGCCACGAAAAGAACGTCAAGGTCATCCGGAGGAGCCAGCAAGGTTTCGGCCAAACCTTGACCGACGCTTTTCTCCTCAGCACAGGCGACTGGGTGGCTCCGCTCGACGCCGATGACTGGTTCCACCCATCGAAGCTCCGTACGTGCGCCGAGGCGATGACGGGTGAAACGCTGTTCATCGAGCACTGGGAGAACGTCGTCGACTCCAACGGAAACCCCAAGCTGAAAGACCCGCACCCGGGCGGAAACACGAGCACGTTGGTGGTCCATCGCCAGGCTGCTCTCAGCCTCCTGCCGGTGAGCAACGAGATCTTCTTCCACGCGCTGCGCGAGGCCGGCCGCGGCGCCGTCCTCCAGGACCCGTTGACCTTCTATCGGGTCCACTCGCACAGCATGACCGACCGAAGTACGCCCGGCCTGTCGCAGGACTATCGGGCCGAGGTGTGTCTGGGGCTCTCGGATCGTCTCCGCATGATGTACGGGGACCCTCCCACCTGGGCGACCACTCGCCAGCTCAGGGGGATCTCCCAGCATTTCCGCGCACTCGCTTCCGGGCACAGAGTGGAATCCGCCCTGCAGCGAAAGGAGCACCTGCCCGCCATGATCTTCCTTCCGGGGATGCTCATCGCCACGCTCCGAGCCCGAGACCCAATAGCCCCGTGGCTCCGGTCCCTCTCCAGTGCGATCGCGGGCCGGCCGCTGGTACAGCTCTCGACAGCCCAAGGAGAGCGGGCTCAACCGTGATCATTCCGGTGATGCGACGAGGGCGGCGATGATAAAATCGCCGCTTCCAATCCCTACTGGTCAGGCCAGTTGTCCGACCCAGGAGCGTATAAGCGCCATGAGCCGTTTGAGCGAGTCTGTCACCCGTGTCATGCACATCCTCGATGGGGCGGACCTGGGCGCGGACTATACGGCCGCGCAGCTGCTCAGCGAGACGACGGCACGGCGCTCCCTGGACCTCTCCGACCTCTCCCCCGAGGAGCAGGCCGCACTGGTCGAGGGGCGTGCGAACCACCTGATCCCTTCGGCTGCGGTGCTCGCCGGGAAGATCGAAGCCGCACAGGCCGCCGGACGCCCGTTCGTCGTCAAGTACGGCATCGACCCGACCTCGCCTGACGTCCACCTGGGCCACGCGGTACCGATCATCATCGCCAGCCGGTTCCAGCGGATGGGCCACCACGTCGTCTTCATCATCGGCGACGTGACGGCCAAGATCGGTGACCCGTCGGGACGGTCCTCGGATCGACCGCCGCTCACCGACGAGGACATCGCCCGCAACCTGAGTGGCTACCAGCAGCAGGTCACGCCGTTCATCGATTTCGAGCGTGCCGACCTGCGCTTCAACGGCGAGTGGCTGAACAAGGTCACCCTGCCGGAGCTCGTCGGGGTTCTTGCCCGGGTACCGGTCTCCATGTCGCTCCAGCGCGAGGACTTCCGCACCCGGCTTGCCGATGGCCATGGGCTGTCCGTCGCCGAGTTCGTCTACTCCGTCGTCATGGCCTGGGACTCCGTGGCCATCGACGCCGATGTCGAACTCGGCGGTGTGGACCAGCTGTTGAACCTCCAGATGTGCCGCAAGGTCATGGAGATCTCGGAGCAGGACCCCGAGGTCGTCATCACCACCCCGCTCATCGAGGGCACCGACGGCACGGGCACCAAGATGAGCAAGAGCAAGGGGAACTACGTGGGCCTGACGGCGTCGCCTGATGACGTCTACGGCCGGCTGATGTCCATCCCCGACCACCTGACCGAGCCGTACCTCCAGCTGCTCACCGAGTGGACGGACGACGAGATCCGCGTGATCACCAAGCGTCTGGAGGAGGGGACCGCGCACCCGATGGCGATCAAGCGCATCCTCGCCGGCGAGGTGGTGGCCGCTCTCCACGGCCTGGACGCTGCTGCCGCCGCTCGCGCGGAGTTCACGGCGCGCTTCTCCAAGCGCTCTTTCGCGGACACCCAGAACCTCCCCGTCGTCTCCCTGAAGGACCACGCCGAGGACACGCTCGGGGCGCTGATCAGCCGCACGCTGGACTTCGCTCCCAGCATTTCCGCCGTGCGCCGTGTGGCTCAGCAGAAGGGCCTCCGTCTGATCCTTGAGGCGGACGGAGAGCAGGCACCTACGCCGCTCACCGAGGCGTCCGTGCAGCAGACGCTCGGTGAGGTCGTGAGCGAGGTTGGGGCACTCGAAGGTGCCGAGCTGTACCTCAAGGTCGGCCGTAAGGTCGCCCGCATCGACGTCTGAGTTCAGGCGCGGCGCCGACTCACCATCGTGAGTCGGCGCCGTTCTGCTTGCGCTCGATGCGACCCGCCAGCCGCGCGATCCAGGAGAGGCACTGATGGCGGGCGATGCCCTGGAGAAGTATCGCTTTCGAGGTTGTGGGCGGCCAGGGCACGCCCGGAGAGACGGTGTGCTGTTATGCAAGACCGTCTGGTGCTGAAAGCTCCTGGTCGTTGCAGCGATGTGCTCGGCATCGATTCTTCAGACGTTATCCCAGTTCGCTGGGGCGATTTATTCATCCAGTTTGCTACGGCTGGTGCCGGAGGAGCGTTGCATTCGGTACCAAATCCGGCCCCACCAAGACGCTTGTCCCGCCAGAGGTTGAGGGATGGCCTCGATGTGCGCGGCGCGGTCGCGGGAGCTAGCGACTCGACTGGCCGCCGCCGAGATTCGTGGCAACCAGTCGATACGGTCGCTGCGGACGTAGTAGTGCGACCTGCACTGCTGTTGTCCGTTTCCAACGGACGGTCTCAGGGACACAGTGCCATCGAAGGTCAGGGTCCAGTCGTGCGGTCCGAATGGTGTGACGACCTTCGAACCACATCCGCACGCGCACAGATGGACTGCGGTTTCGAACTGCATCGAGATGTACAGCTTACCCGGCTCGGGTTCGGCCGGGATGTGCTCGATGAACACCGGCATCAAGGATCGAGCTTTCACGCGGCGGCCTCCGACCCGTCCCCAGCATCAGCGCTGGCCGGGACCGGCTCGGCGCCCAGTCCGATGCCCTCGTCTTGGTTGGTAGAGGTGCCGTAGCGGTTGTAGAGATCATTCGATTCGACCGCATACACGGTGTGCAGCTCGTTCTCGGTGTCAGCATAAAAACCGAGGTACTTCTTATACCGGAAGATTGCCAAGTTCGCAGTGAAGGAGTTCAGCTCGGCTACCTGCAAGTTGGTGTCGTACTCGGCGCCCTCCCCGGCGAAGTACGAGATGAGCCCATCTCGCTCAATATGCTCCACGCGACCCGGAAGAGACGTCGTGATGCGAATCTGCCCGTCGATGCATTCGGCGTCCTTGCTGACCCCGACACCAGTATCGATGAATGGGATACCGTTGACGGTCAGTGCCTCGATGATGACCTTTTTGTCCGGGCCCGTGTCCATCGCAAGAAACACAAAATCGGCGTCGAGGAGTTCGCCGACGTTTTCAGAGGTGACGTTCACCAGGTGAGCCTCGATGTGACGACGCATCTGCGAATAAATCCGTGTGAAGTACTCGACCTTCTTCAGGCCCTCCTGTAGGTCCGCAAGGCTCGCGGCACCGGGGGCCCGGAAGGCGTTATGCGTGCGGAGGACGTCACCGTCGTAGAGATGAAGCGCGTGTATCGGGGTCTTGGCGAGCAGGTCGAGCAGGTATGCGCCAGTGCCCCCGAGACCGACGATCACAACCTTCTTCAGCGCGAGGCGCGCGTTGACCTCGGTGATACCAGCCCTGCTGGAGAATGTGTCGAGGTAGCGGAACACACCATCGTCTTCGTCGGTCTCGACAGGCTTGAAGGTCAGCGGGGTCGCCTCGGGGTCGATGGCCTGGGCTGGCCCGATGACCATCGCGGCGTAGTGGGTGACCTTTTCATAATAATCTGGATAGCCGCCCGCGGGTTTCTGTGAGAAGCCGCAGCTCGCGGTGAGCTCCGGGCCGGCGGACCACTTCTCAACGCCATCGTTTACGAGCCCGTCGATGGGCTCGCCATTCTTGTTGCGGGGTACGCCGCCAACGAAACACATAACGTGGCTACTCGGAGCCGTCGCGGTGTCGCCGCTCAGATCCAGCGGGCAGACGAAGGATCCCCACTGAACCTGGGCGGCATCGTCCGCGAACGGGATGTCGTCGATTACGAGGAACCCGTTGACGACGCGGACGGCGTACCCGTCTTGCACCAGACGGGCCAGGTCGGCGCTACTACGAACGAGTCGTGAGCCGGACATGGAAGTACGTGCCCTTCTTCTTGACCTTCACGGACTCGCCGGCGACCAGGATGCCGTCCCCGCCATGGGGTGCGATGGCGTTCTTGTAGGTGACGGTGAACATCGCCTGCGGGTCGTGGCCGGGGTACGCGAGCTGCCCAAGCTCGTCATAGGTCACGGTGTCGTGGTCGAGGGTGACCATTGTGCCGTTGATGATCACTTCGAACCCTTTATCCCTCTTGTCATGCTCCTGCTCGACACTGGGTGCAGTCATGACAGTCCCCTTCCATGGTGCCCTCCGCTGATCGACGGGCTCGGATGCGAGTGTAGCATCAACATCATCACCCCATGGGTGATGGGGCGGGTGCGAGGTAGGAGGCCCTGAAATTCGGTGATGCCTGTAGACTCCGCGCGAAGTAGGTAGAAGCGTCATCAGCCGATGGGTGATGGAGAACAGGCACGTGGACCGGGAGTACATGGATGAGGAGTTGTATCGCCTCGCTACGGACCCCGGATTCCGGCCGCAAGGCTGGAGCGCCCGGGAGGTCTCGGACTTCCGCGTCCTCGTTCAGTGCGCGCGTGCAGCTCGGCTCGACGCCGACCTGCGGAACTCGCGCATGTTGCGCATCCATCCCGGTGACACCCACGACCTGAACAAGGCGCGGGCGAAGTTGAGTTCAGGCCGCGTTATCAACTTGACGTTCAAGAGCACAGAGAGCCACAGTGCCGTGATCTTCGAGCTATTGACTCCAGAGATGGAAGCCTCGCGATGAGCACCCCTCCACACGACCCGCTGCCGATCGCCCAGGTGCCGGTTGGTGAACTCCTCGGGAGGGAGCTCGAGGCCAGGGACTGGTCTCAGGCTGATTTCGCTGCGGTTCTGGATCGCCCGACTCAGTTTGTCTCCGAGATCATCACCGGCAAAAAGGAGATCACCAGGGAGTCGGCGGCGCAGATCGGCGCAGCCCTTGGTCATACAGCGGAGTACTGGCTCAACCTTCAGGACCAGTATCTGCTCGCCGAGCAGTTCAAGAATGAGAACGCCCAGGTAAAGCTGGATGAGGTGCGTCGGCGTGCCCGCCTAAACGACAAGGGCCCAATCCAGCTATTGAAGAGGCGCGGCTTTCTCACCGGCGCCACCTTGGATGCCCTCGAGGCCGAGGTGAAGGAACTTTTCGAGCTGGATTCCCTTGATGACGAGCCCGGATTCGCAGCGGCTGCTAGACGAGCCAACCGTAGCGAAGATATCAGCTCGCTGCAGCGAGCATGGGTCGCATGCATCAGAAGGGAAGCGCGCAAGCTTCCGCCTCAGGAGAGATACTGCGCGAAACGTCTGAGGGAGCTTGCAGGAACTCTTTCGCGCACACTCAAGTCGGCCGCTGACTTCGAGGACCTACCTGACCTTTTTAGTGCGGCTGGTGTGCGTCTGGTATATGTCGAATCGCTTCCGGGTGCCAAGATTGACGGGTGCTCGATGCTGGTCGACGGATATCCAGTCATTGGCTTGTCTGGTCGCGGCAAGAGACTCGACAAGATCCTATTTACTCTTCTGCATGAGATTGCGCATATCTTGCTTGATCACGTCGACGCTGAACACCTCATCGTCGAGGGGCTCGATGAGGATCAAGGCAATGAAACGAAATGGGAGAAGGACGCAGACACGGAGGCCGCGGAGTGGGTTTTCCCGCACGGCATTCCTGACGTCCCAGATCGTATCGGTGCGCGTTGGGTCAATCAGTTGGCCGTTGAGCTTGACGTGGCGCGCATCGTTATCGTCGGTCACCTTCAACACCGCGGTCACCTTGACTGGCGGACGACCTTGGCGAAGAACGCTCCTTCGGTAAACGATGCTCTGGCATCGTGGGATTAGCTATCTGGTGGGCGGCCGGCTGGCCGATCAGGCGGGAGTCCGTCGGGCCGGAGGCCACCGGCCCGAACACGGCTGGCTCCGCCCGCAGCATGCCCACATCGGCGAGGCAGTCCCGCCCAGCGCGACCGCGAGGGCGACCGTCCAGGAGGACATTCCCCGGGTCGTGGACGGCCCGGTGCCCGGATCCAGGCGGACGCCATTGAACCGATGCGGCGATGCAGGCCGATGTCGGAAAAGGCGCGCTGAACAGCAGGTCAGCTGGTTTCTGCCGCCTCCGCCATGAGGCGGGACCGCTTCTCGGCACGCGGTTCGGCTTTCCAGTCGGGCAGGAACGCCGACAGAACTGGGTCGCTTTCGATCTTCTGTTGGGTGGACCGCATGCCTTCGTCGATGAGCGCGTCCCACTTCTCCGTGGCGAACTCGACGCGGCAGGGCAAGTCCTTGATGATCTTCTCGTCCAGGGTCAGGTAGTTCGACGCACGCCCCCTGGCGCCACGGGCCGCAGGCACGTACGCGTCGTCGCCGGCTTGGTCGGGAAGCAGGGAGATGAGGACCGCGTCCCCGTCCTCGGCGATCCTTCGGGCCGCCTTGTTGGCTGCCGAGATCTCTGCCTTGGAGGGATCCCGTTCCAGCGTCTCGATCAGGGTGCTGCGGATGCTCACCGTCTTCCGGCTGGCCAGCGCAGTCTGCAGGGCCTGGCGGAAGGTCTGCGTCATCGATGTCATAGCGGCGATTGTTGCGAATGGCTGCCCCAAGGCCGCGCGCTTGAGGGCGGCGCTCGGTGCGTGTTCCCCCGTACGTCAGACGCACGGGGCGTGATCCCAGCGTGCTCACCCCTCACAAGTAGATTCGCTGTCACAAAGGCCGAAACTGCTGGGTTCACTGTCAGACGCGGCGATCGAATGGCCATGGGAAATCAAGTTCGCCGGGGGCAGACAGGAAGGATCTCGCAAGGGCTGGTGTGCTGCTGCAAACCATGCCAACGTACAACCCCCAGACGAAACCTTCCCCTGATCCCACGGAGGCGCCCCTGCACCCGCACCACCCCAGCGAACCCTCCGATCCCGACTCGCCGGACCCGGTGTACTGGGTCACCCCGCGCCATCTGGCGGGTGACGACGGGGCCCTCGCCGAACGGATCGGCGACACCCTGGCTGGCCTCGGCTGGCGCATGTGGCCTACCTCCCGTCACACCCTGCTGTACGTCAGCCCAGACGAGCTGCGCGGCGCCGAATGGATCCTCGCGGCCTACCCGTTCGAACTGGGCGGTCTCCCGGTTGCCTGGCAGTTGAGCGCCCGCCCGGATGCCACCTCCGTGGTGCCGGCGTGGAACGCGTACTTCACGGCCGGCGTCCCGTTCGAGGCGATCACCGATCTCCTCGTGGCGATCGACGCCCGCGAGGCACCCGACCTCGGCTCCGAGGGGTCGGAGACGGTCCTCAACGCCCTGAGTGCCCGGGGCTGGATCCGCGATGTGGACCGCCCCCGCACCACCGCCACGGATCCCGGCTTCTCCTGCAACGTCTCCTTGGAGATGCTGCCGCCACTCATCCAGGACGCCGACCCGCGCCCCGACCTGGTGGGCTGGCAGGCATGGGCGGAACCCATCGTCAGCGCCCCCTATTTGTGGTGTGCCAGCTTCAGCACCAGCGCCCCCCATGAGCTGGTGGCGGCGTTCGTCGCCTCGCTCGCCTCACCGGCTCCGGTGCTCCGCCGAACCGTCCCTGCGAGCGCCGAAGGGCGACTCACCGTGGTCCGTCGCAGCTAACGGCGCCCGACCAGAGGAGCCGCTGTCGTAAGCGGCTCCTCGCCGATCTCCCGCGTGGTAGCAGGTCAGACGAGGCGTGCCCCCGCGCCCGCCAGATGACAGAGAAGGAGAGAGCCTTGTTCTTGTTCCGACGCGCTCGCGAGGACCGCGCGTTCCGTGAAGCCCAGCATGCGGGCCACGCGCTGCTCTTGCGGCTGCAGGCCACGCAGCCGTGGCCCAACTTCCCCGAGCCGACCCCCCAAGCCCCCACCGCAGGGGAAGCGGTTGTGCCCGACTTCCTGCCGCAGGAGCTGCGGGTGCCGTCGCGCCAGGACGTGGCCGGGGTGATGATGCGCTGGCAGCCACCGCTCGTCGTCGACGGCGAGGTCCGTACGTGCCCCGAGTGCGGCATGTACCGGGACTGGATCGTCTTCTGCATGCGCGACGACTCCATATGGCTGCGCTGCCGGGCCGGCCACGAGACGAAGGAGCCCGGCCTGGATGCGGTCTGGTTCAACCGCAACTCCGGTCCCGTCGACCGGTTCCACCCCACTCTCGAAGAGGGCCTGCGCCACCTCGGCCATTGACCTCCCGAAACCCCTGCGCCTTCGTACTGCCGGCGCCCGGAGGGCCGGCAGGTCAGACCGTCCGTTTCGCAGGCCACAACAGGCCACAAAGGGGTTTCCTATGCGCCTTCACGCCACGACCGTCCGCGGCCTCAGCGTCCTCGCTATCTTGGTCCTGGCGGGCTGTTTCCACGGCAGCGACGCCTCCTCCCGCACGATGTCCTCCCCAACCGTCCCGGTGCACCCGGACGGCGAGAGTGTGGCGCCCGCTCCGTTGTCTTCGACTGCACTGGCGAAGCTGCTCTTGGACGAGAGCGACCTCGGCGGGGACTACACCCGCATGCCGCAGCGCGCGGCGGCCCACGACGACGTGACCGTGAACTGCCCGGCGCTGGAGAAGCTCGGCGGCGACGCCTCGACCAGCACAAGCCTCGCCTTCCCCCGCAAGGCGAAGGCGTCCTTCACCTACGCTGGGGGCGGCAACTCCGAGCTGGCGGAGGAGTTGTACAGCGCCACCGCGGCGAAGCTGTCCAAGGGCATAGGGGAGATTTTCGATGCGATGGTCTCCTGCCCCACGTACCAGGTGATGTCGGGCCACACCATCGTCACCGTGGGCACGCAGGTGACGCCCGCCCCTGACCTGGGCGACGAGCAGTGGAGCCAGCTGCTCACCTACTCGATCGGTGGGCAGCGCAGCGTCGTCAAGCAGACGGCGATCCGGATCGGCAACGTCCTTGTGCTCGTCTCGGGCGCGCCGGGACTTGTGGACGCCAACCTGGAGAAGGCGCTCGACAAGGCCGAGGCAGCCTTGTGACCACCCTGTCGGCGTCGTTCGGCGCCGGCGCGCATGACTTTGTCGCCGTGCTCGCCGATTCCCTTAGTTCCAGTGCACCGGTGCTGTGCCGGGTACTGTCGGAGAGCACATTCGACCGGCTCCTGGACGCTCCAGCAGTTCCAGGACCTCCCACGCGGTGAAGCCGGGCGTCCCAGTTGGGGAGCCCGGCTTCGTGCTGCGGTGCCTCGTTCTGGCGTCTGACAGCGCGTCACCGCCCGCAGCTGAGATCGTGATCAGCGCCGCCGAGCCTGCGACGGCTGCGGGGCCGGGGCGGCTGCTGCCGTGTGCTCTGGAGCGTCGGGGCGCCGTGCTGCGCTGTCGCCCCAGGCTGGGCTGTGGGCTTGTGCTGCACGGGCTTGTGCGCTGGGTGCCGGCCTTTCGCTGAGGCGTTGGATGCGCCAGGCCAGGACTCGTGCGGGGCGGCGGGCGTCGTTCAGGGCACGCTGGTCGGCGACCTGCTGGAGGAGCCGTTCCGGGTCGTGTCCGGCTGCTTCTGCCTCGGCGAGGGCGGCGGTGAGAGCCGCGAAAGCGGGATCTTCGATGATCTGCTCCGCATGCTCGGGCACGGCCTGGCGTAGGCGGCGGATCTGCCGTTCCACGGCCTGCTGAGGTGGCTGGCGCTGCGCGAGGGCGGCCAGGGGTGCGGCTGCGGCTTGGTCGTAGGCGGCCTGGAGGTGGACCAGTGTCTGCTGGGCGGCGGCGACCTGCTGGTCGTGGTGGCGGAGCTGGTGCCAGCGGGCAGCGGCAACGACCACGAGGATCGCCGCGTCCAGGAACATCGCCAGGACGGCGCCGTCCTTGGAGGCGGGCTCGCGGACGATCGCCCGTACCGCGCCGCGCAGTGCGCGGGCGTGGTGATGTTCGGCCATGATGCGGGAGCGAGTGGCGCGCTCGAACGCGGTCGCCGCCTCTCGGAGTTGGGGGCGCAGGGGCTGGGGTGCGAGGAGGGGGAGGGCGTCGAGGGCTTCGCCGAAGGCGGCGAGGTGGGCCTGGGAGGCTTCGTCGTCCGTCTGGTCGAGGTGGTGGGGGATGCGTTCGGCGGCGGCGGTGGCCTGGTGCCAGGGGTTGGGCCTGCGCCGGCCTGGCTTGTCAGCGGACTGTGGGTCGATGCTCTCCAGGCGCTTTTGGATCTTGGGGAAGGAGAGGTCCGGGGCGAGTTCGGAGCCGGAGAACCAGACGGGCTCGTTGTCGGCGGTGGTGGTGTCTTCGCTGGCGACCTTGTAGCCGCGCACGTCACCCGAGGGGAAGTGGACGACCTCGACGAGCACGCCGTCGAGGTGGTTGAGCAGGTGGACGAACTCCTCCACGCTGGTGGCGGCGGCCACAGCGGTGCGCACGGTGGCGCGCAGCCGTTCGCGGGCGGGCTTCTCCTGGCCGGCGCGGCGGGCCTTCTCCTGCTCGGCACGGGTGGTCCGCTTCGCAGCGGTGCGGTCACCGCGGACCACTTCGAACAGGCCGTATTCCTTCTCAATGGCAGCGAGTTCACGGTCTGCGGTGAGGTAATCGTTCCAGTGACGGGCGGTGCGCAGATCCGCCCGGACCTTGGTGGCAGCGATGTGGATGTGGTCGGGGGCGTGGCGGACGGCGACCCAGCGGCATCCGTCCGAATCGCCTTCCGGTGCTATGCCGGTGGCCGCCACGACGCGGCGGGCGATGTCGGCCCATTCCTCGTCGCTGAGGATGCGGTCAGTCTCGGCGGCGCGGATCGAGCAGTGCCACACGTGCTGCTCGGGCGCGCGGCCGAGCCGTCGGGCCTGCTTGACGTGCAGGTCGAGGTCGGCCACGAGGAGGCTCCTGGTGGCGTCGAAGTCGTCGGCGCGGCCGGGGTCGGGGGCGAAGCCGTCCCAGGAGGCGACCAGATGGGGGTCGGTGTGGTCCTTGGCATTCTTCGTGTCGAACAGGTACCGGATCAGTCCGGCGGTTTCCTTGCCGCTGCGGATCTTCGCGATCATCGGGCGGCCTTCTTGGTGACGGCCTGGTTCGCGGCTGTGGCGATGTGGCGGACGGTGGCGCCGACCGCGGTCAAGGTGCGTTCGCCCTGGGCCAGGACGGTGGTATCCCCAGGCTGTATATGGCCGCCGGAGTTCAGCTTCTTGGCGATCTGGTTGATGTTGTGGCCGATCTTGACGACCTCGCCACGCAGGGCGGTCAGTTCGTCGATGTAGTCGTCGAGCGGGGTTCGCTGGCCGGGCAGGGCGAGGTCGCCCTGGACGTGGGCCATGACGACAGCGCCGACGTAGTGGGCGCCGGCGATGTTCAGCGACCGCGCCATGGCGAGGATCTCGGTCTTCTCGTCGAGGCTGTAGCGGGCGTCGACACGCTCCTTGCGCTGGCCGTTCGGGTCAGGCTTGCGACGTCGGGCGACACGGTGCAGCGCGGCGGCTTCGGCGGCGCGCTGCAGCTGGGCGGTGACGGTGTCGGCGATCTGTTCCTCCTCGGGTGCCCCCTGGCGCCCGAGGTCCTCCGCCACCCCCGGGGTGGAGACTTCCCCGTTGCGGCCGTCCTTGGACGGTCCAGCGGGATACCTTGCTGGCGCACTGGTGGCTGTGGTGGTCGTCATCTCCTGCTGGTGCGACGGGGGTTCGTGGTTCTGGTTGTGCATGAGGTGACTCTCGATAGGGTGTTGATGGCCAGTCAGTGACGATCGACCTCGTCCCGTACCTGTCAGGGCGAGGACGGGTGGAGCGGCGGTGTCGGGTTGACTCGTTGCGGTGCGGTCGCTCGTCCCCGCGGATTTGCGCGGGGACGAGCGATGCGAGTTGCGCCGGAGCGATGGGAGCGCGGGGGCTCAGGGAGCGCCAGCGGGGGTCATGTCGAGGTCGTCCTGCCGCTGACAGGTGGCCTCATCGAGTTCGGCTTGCAGGACGTCCTTGAGCTTTTCCGCGTCGGCCCTGCCGATCGGGAGGCCCTTGCCGCGGATCGTCGCTTCGATGTGGCGGCGCGAGGCACGGTCTCCGCGTCCCAGTGGCGCGGTGCGGGCAATCGCGAGGTACTCGTCGGACACAGCGCTGGGCTTCTGGTCTTCCGGCTCGGCGGAAGACTGCGGGGTTTCCGTCACAGTGGCGGCGCCCTGCGCCACCTCGGCAGAACCCCGAGCCACGTCGGCCTGACCGTCCGCCACGTCGAGACCTGCTGGCTCCGGGAGACCGTTGTGGCGTTCGGTGGCGTCGGGTGGGTCGGCGACGAGCTGGTGGATCTGCCGCATCAAGACGCCGAAGGCCAGCAGCGCGGCTGTCGGGGGAACCGCGGCGACCACGTAGTCGAGGAGAGGCACGGCGCCGGCGTTGCCCGTGCCGTTGACCCCGGCCACGTTGAGGGCGATGGAACCGATCGATCCGGTGGCGGTGAGGGCGATGGCCCAGCCGTCGGCGACGCGGCGCAGACCCGCGCGGAGCATGAGGAGTTCACCCGCGACGATGAAGGCGTCCAGGGTCGCGGGCCAGGCCCACTGACGGACCGGGGAGTTCTTGAGGCCGTGCTGTCCGGCGACCTCGGCGAGGTGGGCGTACGACAGCCAGAACCCGCCGGCGGTGAGTGCCACGATGACAACGCCCGCCGCGACGAGCGCGTACCGCTCAGCAGCCTGCTTGCTCGTCATCGGCCGTCCTTCGCCAGGGCGATGGTCCTGGTGAGTGGGTGTGGAGAGGGTGGTCAAGCGGGGTTCTCCTGGGGTGGTGGCGTGGTCCGTCTTTGCCGTCCTGGCCGTTGCAAGCGCAGGTCAGGGCCGGTACGGCAGGGGGTCGGTGTTCCGTCTTGGCGGCGCCGGCGCGTCCTGTGGGCACGCACGGGCGGCGGGTGCTGCGGTTCGGTGGCCACGGACGGATCGCATCCGTCTTGCCGTCCCGGCCGCATGTGCTGTGACCTGCGGTGATACGGCGGGGACGTCCAGGACGGCACAAGACGGATGTGGGCGGCGTCCCGGCGGGCAGCAACGCCGGTCATGATCATGTTGCCGTCCTGGCCCCGGTTGCCGTCTTGCCAGCATGCCGTTTGACCTGCGGGATTACGGCAGGGACGGCAAGGACGGCAACCGGGGACTGGGGGTCTCAGCCCTCGCTGCGCGCGGGGCCGGTGTCGACCGGGTGGACGGTCGGGCAGTAGCGCCGCCACGCATCGAGGAACTTGTTGCGCGTGTAGCCCTTGCGCTGGGTGCCGTCGGCGAGGCGGACGTTGCCGGGCCTGATGTCGAAGTCGCGCAGCAGCGAGCCGAGCTCACGCGGGCCCAGTCCCTTGCGACCCCACTCCGCCCACGGGCCTTCCAGGTCCTGGCGCAGATGGTGCAGGAGTTCGTCCGTGGAGAGGCTGTCGACCTCACGCTGGGCGACGAAGACTCGCCGGATGTCGGCCAGGATCCGCGCTGAGCTGGGGTGATCCTCCTCGGCCGCCACTTCGGCCGCCACCATCTGCGCGCACGCCGCGCGGGCGAGGCGGGGCCAGGGCCCGGCGGCGAGATCGGCGACGATCACCAGGGGCTCCCAGGTATCGGCGGCACGGTCCTCCACCGGCATCGCCGGTTCCAGGTCGGCGGCCTCGTCGAGCAGCGGCCGCGTCCATGCGGCGATGCGGTCGCGCAGGTCGTGGAGGGCGGGGGTGTCGCGGCGGGAACGGAAGGGTTTGACGCTCTCGCCCTCGGCCCGGCGGCGCATGCGGATGACGACCGACCGGTCCATGATCGTGTCGGGCAGGTCGCCGATCCCGGCCAGGGCGGCCATGGCAAAGGTGGCGAACCGGTGCGGGGTGTGGTCGTTGCCGACGACGCGGGTGACGTACCGGTTGCGCTGGTGGCCGGCGTTGAGCAGGCCACGCATCTCCTCGTTCTTCTCCGCCTGCTTCGGCGTGCCGAAGATGGTGTCGGCCTCGTCCACCAGCAGGGTGGGCGGTTCGTCGGTGATGGAGCGGAAGGTGGCCGCCGGCGTGGTGTTGATGGTGAGCATCGGCTCGTGGACCGTCTCGGTCAGCACGTCCAGGAGCCGTGACTTGCCGCACCGCTTCGCCGGCCCGACCACCGCAAGGCGCGGGGCGTGCTGCCACGCGGGCTGCAGGTGCGTCGCCGCGACCCACAGCGTGACCGCGTCCAGCGCCTGCTGGGAGGGCAGGATCACGAACTGGGCTATCTGGGCACGCAGTTCGTTCAGCAGCTCGGAGCCGTACGTCGGCTCCGGGTCTGGCACCGCCTCCTCGGCGGGCTGATCCACCGGAACCGTATCCAGTGCCCCGCCGTCGGCCGCCGGGGCGGCTTCGGGCGCGTGGCCGGGCCAGCCGGGCACCGCGACGGTCGGCCATGCCGCTTTGCCGGGTGCGGAATAGGGCTCGGGTGTCGTAGGTTGCACAGGGCAGCTCCTTATCCGGTGACGTCGGGCATACAGGCCCGACTCACGCAGGTCGTTCGTTGGTATGCGGGCAGTGGAGTGTGCGGAGCCTCCGGCGTTGGCGCGCCGGGGGCTTACTCGCTTCCCTGACCGGGGCGAGGGAACACGGACAGTACGTCCACGTCCGGCCACAGTCCAGCGTTTCTGTGTCAGCTCAGCGCAGAAGCGTCTGCTATGGGCTCGGGTGGTCATGCGGCCAGGCCGAGCAGGTGCAACAGGTCGGCGGTCACGACGCGGTACGCCTTGCCCAGCCGCAGGACCTTGCACGGGTACTGGCCCCGCTTGGCCAGCTCATAACCCTTGCTCCGCCCCAGCCCCAGCGCCCGGTTGCCGGTGTCCAGGTCAACGGCGGCGGGCAGGGCCAGCAGCTCCTCCCGCGTCATGCCCTTGGCCTGCTCCGCGCTCTCGTTGTCGCGCATAAATGCTCCGTCCATGAGTGAGCCCTCGGCGAACGCGGCATCACGTCCGGCTCCAGGCGATCACTAACCATCATCGAGAAGCTAATGTGTCTCCATGACACAACGCGGTTTTGATCCTGGAGATGACGAGGACGACGTCCCCGAGTGGGTGGATCAGGTGATGGCCACGGTGGCCGCCGAGGTCCGTAGACGAAGGAAGGAGCTGCGCATGAGCGCCCAGGACCTGGCCGACCGCTGCGAGGAGATCGGCCATCCGATCCCGCGCAACGTGATCGCCAACATGGAGTCCGGCCGCCGCGCCAACCTGCCCCTGGTCGACGTCCTCGTCCTCGCCGAAGCCCTGCACACCTACCCGATCTGCCTGCTCTACCCCGTCGGCTACGTCGACCGAGTCCAGCGCCTTCCCCTGCAGCACTCCGACCCGACATGGGATGCCATGCGCTGGTTCACCGGCGACAGCGAGGACTTCGGCATGGAAGACGACATGCTCCGCTCCTTCCGCGCCCACATCCACCACCAGCGCGCCGCCCTGGCCGCCCTGAAAGGCGAGAAGCATGAGCGCTGGAAAGCCGAGACAGCACCCAACCAGGCAGAACGCGAGGAAGCCGTACTCGCCCAAGCCGACTACGCAGAAAGGGCGTTGGAAGCCAAGTACCGGCTCCGCAGCGCCCGCGCCTTCATCCGAGAAGACGGCGGCACACCACCGCACCTGCCACCGGAACTCGCCGACGTCGACCCACCCGTCGGCAACACCGATGAGGAGAATGATCTTTGAAGGGTTCCACCCACCGCCGCTGCTACTGCCGCGACGCCCACACCGGTAAGCCACTCGGTAAGCAGTGCCCGAAGCTCTCCAGCCGCAAGCACGGCTCGTACTCCATACGCCAGGAGCTCCCGCCCCGCGAGGACGGCACCCGCCGCTCCTTCAGCCGCGCCGGCTACGAGAGCCTCAAGGCCGCCCAGGCCGACCTCGACCACATACGCGCCCTGCTCGGCCTCGCCGACACCGACGACCCCGAGGGCATGGCGCTGATCGCCGCCATGCTGGAGGAGGTCGGCGACGAGAAGTCGCCACTGCCGGATGTCGAGGAGACCCGCCGGCGCCTGAAGTCCGGTCAGGACCTGATCGGTCGCCTGACCGTCGGCGAGTGGCTCGATCGGTGGCTCGACGGCAAGCGCATCCGCAAGTCGGGACTCAGCCGCTACGAGACCGATATCCGGTTCCATTTGAAGCCTCGGATCGGCTACCACCGTCTCGATCGGCTGCGCGTGAGCAATCTCAGCGACATGTTCACGGCCATCTCCGACGCCAATGCCGAGATCCTGGAGCAGAACGCCCAGCGCCGGGCCGCGGTCGAGGAGTTGGCCACCGTGCCGTGGAAGGGCTTGGACAACCGTGCCCACCGCAAGGTGATGAAGACGGCGATCGATGCCATGCCGCCGTTCCGGCGTGTGACCGGTCCGGCTACCAGGCTGCGTATCAAGGCCACGCTGCGGTCTGCGTTGAACGACGCGATCGGCCAGCAGATCCTCACCTTCAACCCGGCGGCGCACGTCGAGCTCGACCCCGTGCGCAAGCCGAAGGCCCTGGTGTGGACCGACGCACGGGTCGCCAGGTGGGAGCAGACGGGTGAGAAGCCCTCCCCCGTCATGGTCTGGACGCCCGAACAGACTGGCGCGTTCCTCGACTTCCTCGCGGAGGACCGGCTGTACGCGATGTGGCACCTGATCGCGTTCCGCGGTCTGCGGCGGGGCGAGGCATGCGCGCAGCCCTGGTCGGAGACCAACCTCGACGACCACTCCCTGACGGTCTCCGCCCAGCTCGTCCAGGACGGGTGGGAGGTCGAGACCTCCGAGCCCAAGACGGACAGCGGCTTCCGCGTGGTCGCGCTCGACGACGACACCGTCAACGTCCTGAAGCGGCACCGCGAACAACAGGACGCGGACCGCGAGGAGTGGGGAACGGCCTGGGTCGAGACCGGCATGGTCTTCACCCAGGAAGACGGATCCTGGCTGCACCCCGGCAAGGTGACCGACCTCTTCGAGCGCCTCGTCGCCGCCTCCGGGCTCCCGCCGATCCGGCTGCACGACCTCCGGCACGGGGCGGCCACGCTCATGCTCGCCGCCGGCATCGACGTGAAGATCGTGTCGGACACACTCGGGCACAGCGACACCCGAATCACGCGGGACATTTACCAGAGCGTCCTGCCACAGGTCGGCAAGAACGCGGCCGAGGCCACCGCCAAGCTGGTCCCGCTTCAGAGGAAGACCCAGGCGGAGGAGGCCCGTCAGGCCACCAAGAAGGCCAAGAACAAGGCGAAAGCCGAGGCCAGGGCCAATAAGAAGAGCAAGCGGAAGAAGCCCAAGAAGTAGGGCACCGGACCACTCCGCTCACCCATCGCTCACTCAAGCCATCTCGCGGCACCCCGGCCGTGTGATGCGCCATGCCCCGAGCAACACAAAAGGCCAGGTCACGGGCTATGTGACCTGGCCTTTTCCGGAGCCGCCCTCGGGATTCGAACCCGAGACCTCGGCATCACATCGGCAGCATCATCGCTCCTGGTTCCTCGTCCCAATTGAGACCGAATCGGTGGGGACTGCCGAGGTTGCGAAGCCGCTCCGCTCGCTGGGTTATGAAACCTCGCACATCCCTGGTCAGCACATCTCGCATGGCCGCCCACGCGGCGTGACGGCTGTCTGGAACAACGGGAACCTCGCGCCGCAGCTCGGCCTCGGCGGCTTCTCCCAGCGAATGCGCCCACCGGCCATCCTGCTGCCACGTGATCCACTTGGAGCTTCTGATCGCGTTCTTCAAAGAAGCCACGTTGTACCGATATCCGAGTTGCTTCAGGCAGTAGTCCAGCGCATCCGCTGTCATGGGCTCGTTGGCTGCGAGCAGAACCAGCCGACTCGCCCCTTCCAAATTTCGAGGGCCCGGCAGGGGGCCGTGGCGGTACAAGGAGTAGGTTCCTTGACCGGCCCAACAGAAGCGCCGGTCAGGCGAAAGCACCGCATTGGCACTGGGGACACCGATTTTGTGTCCGTAATCGCTGTGGGCAAGGCGAACGAAGTCACGTACGTGCAGGGGTGATCGGACCGAACAGGCAATCGCGTACATGACCTCTGCATGGCTCTCCCAGCGTGGCCCCCCGCAGCCGCAACGCCTGCTTTCCCATGACGACAGGGCGGCGCCGCAAAGGGGGCAGGCATCACAGGCATCGGCCGTCATCCCGACTCTCCATAACACGAAGTTAAGGAGGTCACCCTGCGCTCCAGTCCAGGGAAGTAGTCACCGGACTCGCCAGGACGGGGCCGATGTCCTCTTCGGTGTCGGGACCGACCGCGTCCAAGTAACGGGTGACGGCCTCCTCGTCGATGATCACTAGGTTGTCACCCGACGCAGCCTCGATCAGACCCTGTGCCTTGCGTAGTACGTCGCGCGGCTTGCGATTCGATCGCCTGAACAACGCATCTACCGCCTCCGACGTGAACGGGTACACGTCCCCTCGCGGCCGATCGTCTTTTTTGCGAGCAGCAGCGAGATACTTAGAAAGGAGCTTGACTGCCGAGTCCAGATCACGAAGCGCCGGCAGGACCACGATCCGGTGCTTGTTGGCCTCCGAGATCTCGAACGTCGGCAGGTCCGCGAGTTCCCAGGCCGTGCCGATGGTTAGTGCTGCTCGAGGATGCATGGTTACCACGATGTTGAGCATGTCGGCCATAGGCAGCGTTTCGAGGATGATGTCGCGGAACCGTTCGGTTTCGAGATCACGCTTGGCCTTCGCCGTAGTGGTGCTCGCGAGGTCCTCCAGCTGGTCGCAGCAGAGCAGGACGTGCTTCATGCCTGCTGCCGCGGCGAAGAGGAGGAACGTCGCGAGATACACAGCGCCGTTCCGGGTCCGCGAAGCAGGCTTGACCTTGTCCAGGTAGTCCTGGGCAACGGTCGAGTCCGCGTCGCACAAAGCCAGGATGAGCTTGTCGTCGGGCGGCCCCAGAGTCCGGCCCCGAAGATCTCGATGCTGCTCGACCACGATCTTCGCCAGGCTCTGCGGATCGTCGGTGGCGGTCCGTGCGACAAGTGCCTCACGTAGGCGCTGGACGAGCGTAAGGCTTGTATTAGCGGCACGGAAATCCGTCGCGTACTCGACGGCCGTGAACAGAGCGGCACTCAGGGAACGGATCTGGGCAGTGTCGAAGCTCGTCAGCAACCCGCAGATCGGTTCCTCGGAGGCATCGTCCTCATCGAGGCCGCAGCTCAAATACGCAGCACGGCCGAAGTCCTCGTTGAGACTCCATGTGAGGTGCTGCATGAGCACAGACTTGCCGAACCCACGGGCGTCAGAGTCGCCCGGGCCGGTACCCGTCGACCACAGGTAACCGAACCGCAGACCGGAAAAGGCTGCCCCAAGCACAAATTTCTCGACGGCCTCCTCGAATTTGTCCGCGTTGACGTCCGGCTCGTAGAGGAGTCCGTTCTCTCGCACGTCGGCGCCCCCCAACCGGGCGATGCCCGTGGTCGGGAAGGGGTTTTGACGCAGTCCCCATTGCTTCTTAAGCCAGACGGGGCCCGCGCTACGGGTTGAGGCGGTCATCGTGTCAGGTCTCCTGGGTGGTGGTTGAAGTGGCGTGGACAGTGGGTTCCTGTGCAACGCTGATCACGTTGAACACACGTCGGAGCCCACTCGCACTGGGAATGATCAAGGGCTTGGTCGAAGCAGGGGCGACCCTCAGCGACGCCTGATCGAGGTGAATACTCAAACCAAGGCCGGGGTGCTCGCCTGCGAGAGCTTCCCGCAACGCCAGATCGAACTCGTCGTCGCTGATCCGTTGCTTCCAGCAAACGGCCGCACGCAGCTGCCAGACGGGCAGGTACATGCCACCGGCTGCGTCGGCCCTTTGCTCGCGCCAGATCGCCCAGACGGCGTCGAGGGCTGCCCGACGCACCTCCTTGCCGACTCGCCGGCTGATCGCGACGGCATCGCCGCTACCCGTCACCACGGCGGTGGGCCAGAGCCGCATCGCTGAAGGTCCTGGTGCGTAGTAGCTGAAGTTGGCCAACCCCAGAAACCGAGTCCACCTGCGTAGCAGCTCGAGGCTGATGTAGTCCAAAGGACAGCCGGCCGCGCCAAATACGAACCGGGCCATGGCCTCTTCGCACGTGGTGGCGAACTGCTTTCGGCTGATCTCCTTCTCCCGGGCGCGCGCCCGCTCCTCGAAGCGGCGGACATAGTCGCGGACGCTCTCACTGATGGCCTCGGGCTCCGCAGTCCAGCCGAGCGTGCCCTGAGCTGCCGCGTCCGTAGCGAACGCGACGAACGCGTCAAGGTACGCCGCGTTAGTGCCGTAGCCCGACGCACTGAACCTCAAGAGGGGAATGGTCAAGTGAGTGGTGCTGCTGTCCGGTCGGGCGCCCAGGAGGCGCAGAAAACCCTCGAATTGCGGATGCGTGTTGAGCAGTACGCCAGTGAGCGCGTTGTACGCGGCGCGACCGTCGGCGGCGACAAGCGCCGCCCATCTCTCCCCCGCAGGGGTGAGAGTGAACACCGAATCGGCATGCGCGTATGCGGAGTTGGGACTGGAGGGAAGGATGTGCTTCTCGACCCATCCGAGACGCATCAGCTCCTTGAGGACGTCGACGGTGTTGTGGACGTGCTTCCTGGTGTCCGACCGCGCTAGCTCCCACTTGCGGGCAGAGTACGAGCCGTCCGTATCCCCCTCACGCGCCACCGCAGCAGCTCGGTCGACGAGAGCACGACGCACCTGCTCGAAGGTTGCGCCCTGAGCAACGTTGCCGATGGCGACCTCGATGTACGCGAGGTCCTGCAGCCGTGGAATGCCCACACCCCCGACGCTCACCCTCGGCCTCCGTGGAACACGGTTGCCCGGAACCACCGGGCCGACGTCTGCGAGCTACGGCACGAACGCCCCCTGAGGGGCAGGCAGTGAATGAGGCGCATCAATGCTCCGATGACAAGAGGGGCGTGGCGGATGACAACCACTGTCACCACAACCAACCCACGCCACAAGGGAGTTATTAATGTAGGCGCTCTCATGGGGCATGAGAGCCGGAACATATATATAAGAGCCCGAGGTTCTGCCCGATACGCGATGACCAGCCCGCCGAGAATCGCTTCGGGCCGACGGCTGCCCCGCGCTAAGAGAGATCACCACGACAAGCAGCGGGTGAGATGAGATGGCCACCGCCGCAGGTGTCAGTACGCCTCGCTCCGCCCGCGCAGCGCACATGCGGAGATGTCCTGCGCTCGGAGCGAGCAGGCCCCAAGGCCGTCGTGAAGGCCAAGCGGGTGAAGCCCAAGAAGTAGGTCGGCGAGCCGCTCCGCTCACGCATCGCTCACGCAAGCACTTCCACGGCATCCCCGTCGTGCGGCTCGGCATGCCCCGGGCATGAAAAAACCCCAGGTCACGGCGAGTGAGTCCTGGGGTTAATCCGAGCCGCCTTCGGGATTCGAACCCGAGACCTACGCATTACGAGTGCGTTGCTCTGGCCATCTGAGCTAAGGCGGCGCGCCGTCCGCACCATGGTGCGATCAGCAACGTCGGTAAGTCTACACAGTTTCCGGGGGTGCTCCGCACCAGCCCTCGGGGCACCCCGGGCGGTCCGGCGACCAGGGCTAAGAGCAGCGTTTGCCGTCCACGGGAGGGGTGCCGCGGAGCAGATACGCGTCGATCGCGGAGTCGATGCAGGTGCTGCCGCGGCCGTAGGCGGTGTGACCGTCGCCCTCGTAGGTGAGCAGGCGGGCCGAGGAGAGCTGGGCGGCCAGGGCGCGGGCCCAGCGGTAGGGGGTTGCCGGGTCGCGGGTGGTACCGACCACGACGATCGGGGCGGCGCCCTCCGCCTTGATGCGGTGCGGCTCGCCCGTGGGCCCGACCGGCCAGTACGCGCAGTTGAGGGAGGCCCAGGCGAGGCCCTCGCCGAAGACGGGGGACGCCTTCTCGAAGGTCGGGACGGCCTTCTCGACCGCCTCCGGACTGTCGTAGGCGGGCGGGAGGTCGAGGCAGTTCACGGCCGCGTTGGCGGACATCAGGTTGCTGTAGCGGCCGTCGGCGCCCCGCGCGTAGTAGCTGTCGGCGAGGACCAGCAGCCCGGCGCCGTCGTTCTCCTTCATCGCCGAGCCGAGCGCCTCCCGCAGCTGGGCCCAGGAGCTCTCGTCGTACATCGCCGCGATCACGCCGGTCGTGGCGAGGGCCTCGCCGAGGCTGCGGCGGTCCGCGTCACCGGTGGGGATCGGGTGCGCGTCCAGCTTGGTGAAGAAGGTCCTGAGGTGCCGGCCGGCCTGCGCGGTCGTCGTGGTCTTGGTGCCGAGCGGGCAGTCCGCCTGCTGCACACAGTCCTTCGCGAACGACTGGAACGCCGTCTCGAAACCCACCGTCTGGTCGAGGTTCAGCCGGCTCGCGGGCAGCGAGGGGTCCATCGCGCCGTCCAGCACCAGTCGCCCCGAGCGGCCGGGGAACAGCCCCGCGTAGGTCGCCCCGAGGAACGTCCCGTACGACGCCCCCACGTAGTTCAGCTTCGCGTCGCCGAGTGCCGCCCGCACGATGTCCATGTCCCGGGCCGTCTCGACCGTCGACACATGCCGCAGCAGCTTCGCCGAGTGCGCGCCGCATCCTTCCGCGAACTTCTTGTAGGCGTCGACGAGTTCGGTGGTCTCGCGCGCGTCGTCGGGGGTGACGTCCGTCTGGGCGTACGTGTCCATGTCCGGCCCGTCGAGGCACTCGACGGGCTCGCTGCCGGCGACCCCGCGCGGATCCACCGCGACCATGTCGTAGCGGGCCCGCACCTCGGCCGGGTAGCCGATCCCGGCGTACGCCTGGAGGTAGCCGATCGCCGAGCCGCCCGGTCCGCCCGGGTTCACGAACAGCGACCCGAGGCGCTTGCCCGGCCCGGTGGCCTTCTTGCGGGTGACCGCCAGCCGGACGTCCCCGTCGGCCGACCTGTCGTAGTCGAGCGGCACCTTCAGCGTGGCGCACTCGAAACCGGGGACCCCGCAGCTGTGCCAGGGCGCCTTCTGTCCGTAGTACGGCGTGAGGGCGGCCGGCGTCGACCGCGGCAGCGCGGCCAGCGCCACGTCGGCGGCCGAGGTGGCCGCATTCGTCGAAGCACCCGCGGAGCAGGCGGAGGTGAGCAGCGCGGCGACGGCGAGGAGGGCGCCGCAGGTACGGGCCGTGCGCGCCTTGCGAACGGGAAGCTTCCTGTTGGTGTGGCGGGGATTTCGCCTGATATGCATCGAGGGAGCCTAACTCTCCGCGTTGGATCACATGCGGTCAGTGAACAATCAGGCCCGTACGAGTGACGCCGTCAACGCGTGATCACCCCGCCCGGACCTCAGCCCGCTCTGAGCGCCATCGTCATCGCCTCCACCGCGAGCAGCGGGGCCACATTGCGGTCGAGAGCCTCACGGCAGGCGCCGATCGCCTCGATACGGCGGAGCGTGGTCTCCGGGGAGCTGCCGCGGGCGAGCCGCTCAAGGGCGTCCTCGGCGTCCGCGTTGGCGATCGCCACCCGTGAGCCGAGCTGGAGGGCGAGGACATCGCGGTAGAAGGCGGTGAGGTCGGTCAGGGCCAGGTCGAGGCTGTCGCGCTGGGTGCGGGTGCGGCGGCGCTTCTGTCTGTCCTCCAGGTCCTTCATCACGCCCGCCGTGCCGCGGGGCATCCGGCCACCCTGGGAGGCACCCATCGCCGCCTTCAGCTCCTCGGTCTCCTTGCCGTCCATCTCCTCGGCGAGCTGCTTGGCGTCGTCGGCCGCCGCGTCGACGAGTTCCTGCGCCGCCCTGAGGCAGCCGCCGACGTCGTCGACGCGCAGGGGCAGCTTCAGTACAGCGGCTCGGCGCTCACGGGCGGCCGGGTCGGTGGCGAGGCGGCGGGCCCGGTCGACATGGCCCTGGGTGGCGCGGGCGGCGGCCATGGCGGCGGCGGGCTCGACGCCTTCCCGGCGCACGAGCATGTCGGCGACGGCCTCCACGGAGGGGGTGCTCAGGTTCAGGTGGCGGCAGCGGGAGCGGATCGTCGGCAGGACGTCCTCGATGGACGGCGCGCACAGCAGCCAGACGGTACGGGGGGCGGGCTCCTCCACGGCCTTGAGGACCGCGTTGGCCGACTTCTCGTTCAGCCGCTCGGCGTCCTCGACCAGGATGATCTGCCAGCGGCCGGTCGCCGGCGAGGTGAAAGACTTCCTGACGGTGTCCCGCATGTCGTCGGCGAGGATCTGGGTGCCGACGGCGGCCACGGAGGTGACGTCGGCGTGGGTGCCGATGAGTGCCGTATGACACCCGTCGCAGAACCCGCAGCCGGGGATTCCCCCGAGAGCCCGGTCCGGGCTGACGCACTGCAGCGCGGCCGCGAAGGCCCTCGCCGCCTGGTTCCGGCCCGCTCCGGGCGGTCCCGTGAACAGCCAGGCATGCGTCATCTTCGACGCCTCGGGCGGCGGGGTGCCGGTGGTGGCCGCGGTGACCTGGGCGTCGGCGTCCCGAGCAGCGGCCGCGAGCTGCTCGCTCACTCTCTCCTGGCCGACCAGGTCGTCCCATACGGTCATGGGTCACGCCGCCCTTTCGTCATGTTCCGCGCTACGGGATCCATTGTGGGGGCGACCACTGACAGCGGGGCCGACGATCGGTCGTCGGCTGCGGGCCGGTGGGGGCCGGCCCCATGCGCCCGCACCCGCGGATCGACCGCTACCGCCCCCGACGTCGGCCGCGATCGTCCCCGTACCCGTCGTCATGCGGCCCGAGCAGCTCATCGGCGAGCGTGGGCAGATCGTCCAACGGCGTCTCCTCGGCCCAGTCCGACCGCGCCCTCCGCCGAGGCGTCCCCGTCTCGTCGACCTGCGGCAGCTCTCGCGTCCGCTCCTCGTCGCGGAAGTACCCCGGCGGCACCCGATCCGAGGGCCCGTCCCCGGGCACAGGAGGCAGCACGGCGGTCTCGTCGGCGGAACCCGGAGCCACCGGCGGCAGCACGGCCGTCTCATCGGCAGCCCCCGGGGGGACTGGAGGCAGCACCGCGGTCTCGTCCGCCGCACCCGGAGGCACCGGCGGCTGAGGCAGCTCGGCCGTCACCTCGGCGTCGGAGGTGGCCCCACCGGGAGCCCCCTCTGCGGACGCGTCCTCGTCACCCTTCTCCATGGGCACCCGGGGCAGCACAGCCGTCTCGTCCACCGGCCCGCCCGACGCGTTCGTCGGCGTCACCACGGGCGTGGGCACGGTCGCCGCGTCCATCCCCGCCGCAGGAGCGGCAGACTGCTTCGGTCCGGCCTCCGCCGCCAAGGCCGCGGCCTCGGCGAGCCGCCGGGCCTCCTCCGCCCTCAGCAACGCCTCCTCGGTCTTGCGCTGCTTCTCCAGCCGCCGCTCCTCGGCCTCGGCACGCAGTCGCGCCTCCTCCTCGGCCCGCTTGCGGGCGGCCTCCTCCTGGGCCTTGCGCCGTGCCTCTTCCTCAGCGCGCGCCTTCTCCTCGGCGAGGAGACGTACCCGCTCCTCCTCGGCCCGCCTGCGTGCTTCCTCGGCCCGCAGCCGGGCCTCCTCCGCCTGCCGCTCGGCCTCGCGACGCTGGGCCTCCTCCAGCTCGCGCCGCTTGCGCTCCTCCTCCTCGGCCTTCAGCCGTGCCAGCTGCTCCTGGCGCTCCCGCTCCAGGCGCTCCTCCTCGGCCTTGCGCGCGGCCTCTTCCTCGGCCCGACGACGCGCTTCCTCCTCGGCCTTGCGCCGGGCCTCCTCCTGCTCCCGGATCTCCTGCTCGGACAGCGGCAGCATCTGGTCGAGCCGATGGCGTACGACGGTGGTGACGGCCTCGGGTTCCTGTCCCGCGTCCACGACCAGGTACCGCCCGGGGTCGGCGGCGGCCAGCGTGAGGAATCCGGACCGCACGCGCGCGTGGAACTCCGCCGGCTCCGACTCCAGCCGGTCCGGCGCCTCGGTGAACCGCTCGCGGGCGATCTCCGGGGACACGTCCAGCAGGACGGTCAGATGAGGCACCAGACCGTCCGTCGCCCAGCGGTTGATGCGGGCGATCTCCGTCGGGGACAGGTCGCGCCCGGCGCCCTGGTAGGCCACGGAGGAGTCGATGTAGCGGTCGGAGATCACGACCGCACCGCGCTCCAGTGCGGGCCTGACCACGGTGTCCACGTGTTCCGCGCGGTCCGCCGCGTACAGCAGCGCCTCCGCCCGGTGCGAGAGCCCGGCGCTCGACACGTCCAGAAGGATCGACCGCAGCCGCTTGCCCACCGGGGTCGCCCCCGGCTCGCGCGTCACCACGACCTCGTGGCCCTTGGCCCGGATCCACTCCGCGAGCGCCTCGGCCTGGGTGGACTTCCCGGCCCCGTCGCCGCCCTCCAGCGCGATGAAGAAGCCATGGTCGGCAGGCACGGTCACCGGGTCGTCGCCGCCGAGCAGCGCGTCCCGCAGGTCGTGCCGCAGGGGGACGCCGGACCGGTCGTCGACCTTGGCCAGCACCAGCGCGGCGACCGGCAGCAGCAGCGCGCCGACCAGCATCAGGGTGAACGCGGCGCCGCCGTGCGCGAACACGAACTTGCCGTTCACCAGCCGGTGCGGGCCGATCGCCGCGGCCACCACGGGGGCGACGAGCGCGCCGAGCGCCACGCCCACCCGCACGACCGCGTGCAGATGTTCGGTGATCCGCACCCGGCGGTATTCCTCGGTCTCCTGGTCGAGCAGGGTGTGCCCGGTGTTGGCGGCCACACCCGCGCCGACACCGGCCAACACGTCGATCAGCAGCACGGTGGTGACGTCCGGGACGAGCCCGGCGGCCAGCAGGGCGATGCCGGTGAAGGCGATCGCCAGCGCGAGCAGCCGCCGCCGCGAGAGCGAGACCAGCACCTTGGGTGCCGTACGGACACCGACCACGACACCGCCGGTCAGCGCGGCGACCATCAGGCCGTACATCACCGGGCCGCCGCCCAGGTCCTTGGCGTGCAGCACAGCGACGGCCACGGCGGCCGCGATCGCTCCGGCGACGGCCGCGCAGGCCGCCACCAGCAGCGGAATCGCGCCGGTACGGCCCTTGTCGACGCCGGTGCCCGTCTTGGGCCGACGCAGCCCCTCCAGCGGCGAACGCGCGCGCGGGGTGCGTGTGCCGGGCAGTTCCAGGAAGGTCAGCACGGACAGGGACGCGGCGAACAGACCGGCCGCGACGTACGACGCGAGGGCCGCCTGGTGCTGGCCGAACCAGTCGAGGCCGGAACCCAGCAGGTTGTTGAGGGCAGGCCGGCGACGACGAGCGCGGCACCGGCCAGCGGGATCGCCACGAAGGTCGTCCGCAGCGACAGGCGGCGCAGTGCGTCCAGGTGGTCCGGCAGGGGCCGTACCGTCGCCCCCTCCGGGGGAGGTTCCGGCAGCAGGGCGGGCGCCGCGCTCTCGCGGCACACCGTCCAGAAGCGCTCGGCGACCCCGATTACGAAGACGGTCACCAGGAGCATCGCGAGGGCGTTGTCCGGCGTCCAGTCAATCCACAGCGGCGCGACGATGAGCAGGGCGAGCCTGACTCCGTCCGCGCCGACCATGGTCCACCGGCGGTCGAGCGGCCCCTCGTGCGAAGTGAGCGAGGTCAGCGGGCCGAGCAGGACGGCGCCGAAGAGCAGCGTCGCCAGGATGCGCGTACCGAAGACGGTCGCCACTGCGAACGCCACGCCCCGGTAGCCACCGCCGAACGAGCCCTGGGCGATGGCCGCCTGAAGGGCCAGCAGCACCAGCACCAGGAGTGCGAGGGTGTCGCCGATCCCGCCGACGAGCTGGGCGCTCCACAGGCGTTTGAGCTGGGGCCTGCGCAGCAGGGCGCGGACGGCGCGCTCGCGGGAGTCCGCGACCAGGGCGTCGTCGGGGGCCGGGTCAAGGGCCGTTGGCTGCTGGGCACGGGTCATGCATTCAGCCTATCGGGAGCCACCGACAGCCTGGGGAGCGCGTCCGCAGGTGCGCACGCCCCGACACCAAAGTGATGCCGGGGCGTTCGCATTGCGAAGCCTCAGTGGAGGAATCCGGCCCGAAACAGGGCCGGACTCAGTCCTCGGACGCCGTCTTGGAAGCGGTCGCCTTCTTCGCGGTCGTCTTCTTCGCCGTCGTCTTCTTCACGGCCGTGGTCGTCTTCTTCGCCGCGGTCTTCTTGGCGGCCGTCGCCTTCTTGGCCGGGGCCTTCTTGGCGGGCGCCTTCTTCGCCGTCTTCTTGGCGGGCGCCTTCGCCCGCTTCTCGGCGAGCAGTTCGAAACCGCGCTCCGGGGTGATCTCCTCGACGCTGTCGCCGGAGCGCAGGGTCGCGTTGGTCTCCCCGTCGGTCACGTACGGCCCGAAGCGGCCGTCCTTGACCACGACCGGCTTCTCACTGACCGGGTCGGTGCCCAGCTCCTTCAGCGGCGGCTTGGCGGCGGCCCGGCCGCGCTGCTTGGGCTGCGCGTAGATCTCCAGAGCCTCTTCGAGGGTGATCGTGAAGAGCTGGTCCTCGGTCTGCAGCGAGCGCGAGTCCGTGCCCTTCTTCAGATACGGCCCATAGCGGCCGTTCTGCGCGGTGATCTCCTGGCCCTCGGCATCGACGCCGACGACTCGCGGCAGCGACATCAGCTTGAGGGCGTCCTCCAGCGTCACCGTGTCCAGCGACATCGACTTGAACAGCGAGGCCGTACGCGGCTTCACGGCGTTCTTGCCGGTCTTCGGGGTGCCCTCGGGGAGCACCTCGGTGACGTAAGGGCCGTAACGGCCGTCGCGGGCGATGATCTGGTGACCCGTCACCGGGTCGGCGCCGAGCTCGAAGTCACCGCTCGGCTTGGCGAGCAGTTCCTCTGCGAGCTCCACGGACAGCTCGTCGGGGGCCAGGTCCTCGGGGACGTCCGCCCGCTGGTGGTTCTCGGAGTCCTTCTCGCCGCGCTCGATGTACGGGCCGTAGCGGCCGACCCTGAGCACGATGTCGTTGCCCACCGGGAAGGACGACACCTCGCGCGCGTCGATCGCGCCCAGGTCGGTCACCAGCTCCTTGAGACCGCCTAGGTGGTCCCCGTCGCCGTTGCCCGCCTCGGCCGCGCCGCCCGTGGCCGTGCCCTCACCGAAGTAGAAGCGCCTCAGCCACGGCACGGACTGCGCCTGACCGGCCGCGATGCGGTCGAGGTCGTCCTCCATCCTGGCGGTGAAGTCGTAGTCGACGAGCCGGCCGAAGTGCTTCTCCAGGAGGTTGACCACGGCGAAGGACAGGAAGGACGGCACGAGCGCCGTGCCCTTCTTGAAGACATAGCCGCGGTCGAGGATCGTGCCGATGATCGACGCGTACGTCGACGGGCGGCCGATCTCGCGCTCCTCGAGCTCCTTGACCAGGCTGGCCTCGGTGTAGCGGGCCGGGGGCTTGGTGGCGTGCCCGTCGACCGTGATCTCCTCGGCGCTCAGGGCATCGCCCTCGGCGACCTGGGGCAGCCTGCGCTCGCGGTCGTCCAGCTCGGCGTTCGGGTCGTCGGCGCCTTCGACGTAGGCCTTGAGGAAGCCGTGGAAGGTGATCGTCTTGCCGGAGGCGCTGAACTCGACGTCCCGCCCGTCGGCGGCGGTGCCACCGATCTTCACGGTCACGCTGTTGCCGGTCGCGTCCTTCATCTGCGAGGCGACCGTGCGCTTCCAGATCAGCTCGTAGAGCTTGAACTGGTCGCCGGTCAGGCCGGTCTCGGCGGGTGTACGGAAACGATCACCGGAGGGGCGGATCGCCTCGTGCGCCTCCTGCGCGTTCTTGACCTTCCCGGCGTAGGTGCGCGGGGACGACGGCAGGTAGTCGGCGCCGTACAACTGCGTGACCTGGGCGCGGGCCGCGGTGATGGCGGTGTCGCTCAGGGTGGTGGAGTCCGTACGCATATAGGTGATGAAGCCGTTCTCGTACAGCTTCTGGGCCACCTGCATGGTCGCCTTCGCGCCGAAGCCGAGCTTGCGCGAGGCCTCCTGCTGGAGGGTCGTCGTACGGAACGGGGCGTACGGCGAGCGGCGGTACGGCTTGGACTCGACCGAGCGGACCGCGAACCGGGTCTGCTCGAGGGCGGCGGCCAGGGCGCGGGCGTTCGCCTCGTCGAGGTGGAGGGTGTTCGCGCTCTTCAGTTGTCCCACGGAGTCGAAGTCGCGGCCCTGCGCGACCCGCCTGCCGTCGACGCTCTGGAGGCGGGCGACCAGCGACGACGGGTCCGAGGAGTCCCCCGCGCGGCCGGTCGCGAAGGTGCCCGTCAGGTCCCAGTACTCGGCAGAGCGAAACGCGATGCGCTCGCGTTCCCGCTCCACGACGAGCCGGGTCGCGACCGACTGGACACGGCCGGCCGACAGGCGCGGCATGACCTTCTTCCACAGGACCGGCGAGACCTCGTAGCCGTAGAGGCGGTCGAGGATGCGGCGGGTCTCCTGGGCGTCGACCAGCTTCTGGTTCAGCTCGCGCGGGTTGGCGACGGCGGCCTGGATCGCGGCCTTGGTGATCTCGTGGAAGACCATCCGCTTGACCGGGACCTTGGGCTTGAGCACCTCCTGGAGATGCCAGGCGATCGCCTCGCCCTCGCGGTCCTCATCGGTGGCGAGGAAGAGCTCGTCGGAGTCCTTCAGCAGATCCTTGAGCTTCTTTACCTGGGCCCGCTTGTCGGCGTTGACGACATAGATCGGCTCGAAGTCGTGTTCGACGTCCACGCCGAGGCGGCGGACCTCGCCGGTGTACTTCTCGGGCACCTCCGCGGCGCCGTTGGGGAGGTCGCGGATGTGCCCGACGCTCGCCTCGACGACGTATCCGGGGCCGAGATAGCCCTTGATCGTCTTCGCCTTGGCAGGCGACTCGACGATGACGAGTCGGCGGCCGCCCTTTGCGGTCTCGCTGGTCGGGGACAACTTCGCTCTTCTCTCCGGTCGACACTGGGGTCTCTCCCCAGGCCTTGGTTCCCGGGGTCGGGTCATGCTGACGCTGCGGAGTGTGACGGTACATCCCGCCCCCGTGTCAAACGGGAAAAGCCCGCAACGGCCACTCGAACGGTAACCCGACTACCGCCATTCCTGCCGCCTCGAGTGCCCACCGGCCTTTTCGAGCTCATCCGGAGGGTGATCTCCCCATTACCGGTCGACCCGCTCGCGCGGACGTTCCGGGAGCCGTTCTAGAGGCGGGTGAAGCACCATGCGGCAAGGGCCAGCGTGATGAGCCCGGCGAGGCTCGCGACGGTCGCGGATGCGACGGGACTCACACCGTGGGCGACGGGCTCGCGATGGCGCACCCGGGCCGCGGTCCACACCAGCAGCCCTCCTCCGAACAGGGCGAACACCATTCCCGCGAAGATCGCCGGTCCGCTCTCCATGGTTCCCCGTGCCCCTTTTCTCCTGCCCGCGCGTGCACCTTCGACGGAGACTGGCACGCGCGGGCGGCGGACAGACGAACCCCGGGTGAACGCCGCACCGACACGACCGCGGACTCCCCCGGACCGGTCACCGGCCGAGCGCCGGATCGCCACCCCGGCCCTCCCGGTCGGTCACGGAACCCGTCCGGTTCTCGCCCGGCTCTCGCTCGGATCCCGCGCTTCTCCGAGGGGGGCGACCGGATTCGGCGCGGAAACCGACCGGATTCAGACCGCGCCGGGCGGGGGTATCTTCCCGCTCGACTTCTTGTTGTCGGTCAGGCTGACCGTGCACACGATCTTGTTGAATCCCTTCTTCCAGTCGTCCTCGTCGGCCACCCAGCCGTACACGAGACGCTCCTGGCCAGGCGCCCAAATCGACTTGAATCTGTTGCCGCACAACTTGGTCGCGTTGTCGGTGCCCTTCTTGTAGCTCATTCCGGCCGGGGCCTGAACAGTGCCGATGACCTGGTCCGTGTGGGCTTTCGAGCAGTCGGTGAGCGGAGCCTTGTAGCCGTCGTCGAGCTGCTGGTAGACCCAGCAGTCGCCGACACTCATCTGACCCACCCACAAGTCGGTGCCCAGGTCCCGGAAGCGGCCGACCTCACCGCCTATCGCGGCATGGCGGCCGAGTACGAGACATGCCGTACCGCTGCCCGCCGCACCGAAGCCCTCCTCGGTCGGCACGACGGCGTACCCGGCCGCGTCCGGCAGCGCGTCCACGACGGCCCGGCTCAGGTTGGCGCAGCGTTTCGCGCCCTGGGCCTTGGCGTCGGCGAAGTCGGCGGCCGTGTCGACGGCCACCACCTGGCCGTCCGGCCAGTCGTCCGCGCAGTCCACGACCCCCAGGTTCGGCGCCGACTTGAACGGCGTCCCCGACCAGACCGCCTGCACGCAGTCCCCGGTCTCGAGGGGCTCCTCGAGCCCGACCACCTCGCCGTACGGCAGTACGGGCCCGATGGGCGACGCCCCCTGTGGCGAACTTGCGCTGGTGCTCGGCGAGGACTTGGTCGCCGTGTCCTTCCTGCCATCGTCCCCGGTCAGCGCCACGACTCCCCACGCACCGCCTGTGACGACGAGGAGCACACCGAGGACGAGGGCGACGAGCGCGAGGCGTTTTTTGGCGGCGGGGCGCGGCGGGGGCGGGGCCGGGGCCGGGGCCGGCGAGAACGGCGCCCGTCCTCCGAGTCCGCCAGGACCGGCAGGCCCGCCGAAGGAGGTGGGTGCGCCGGCGACGGTGGGACTGCCGGGCGCACCCGAGCCGCCGTACCCGGCGGGCGTCCCGCTCCCGTACGGCTGCGAGGAGCCACCGCCCGAGTACGGCGCCGAATCTCCACCGCCGTAGGGGGAGCCGGGACCACCGCCGCCGTACGGTGAGCCCGGACCACCGCCGCCGTACGGTGAGCTCGCACCACCGCTGCCGTACGGTGAGCCCGGACCACCGCCGCCGTACGGTGACGAGGAGCCCCCGCTCGCATACGGCGAACCCGCCCCCTGCGCATACGGGTTGCCCGGTTCCGGCGCCTGCCCTGCCGCGGGCGGCCATGGGCTGTACGGCGGCGTCGAGCCGGGTGTCGCCCCCGGCGTGGCCGGTTCCCCGGGGCCGGGGCGCGTGTCTTCCGGACCGCCGTCTCCGGCCGCGCCCACCGGAGTGTGCGGCGATTGTGGAGTTCCCGGCGCCGGCCCCCAGCGACCGACAGGCGGCCCGAACCCTGCCGCCGAGGAGCCGTACCCCGACCCCGCCGCACCCCCGGCGCCCCAGCCCCCTTGCACGACCCGCTCCAGCCCCCGCTTCACCGTCTCCGGTGAGAACCTGCGCACGGGATCCTTGACCAGCAACCCCAGCAGCACCGGTGTGAGTTCACCGGCCCGGACGGGCGGGGTGGGATCCTCGCCCAGCAGGGCCGTCAGCGTGGCGAAGTCGCCGTGGCGGTCGAAGGGCCCGCGGCCCTCGACAGTGGCGTACAGCGTGGCGCCCAGGGAGAACAGGTCGGCAGCCGGGGTGGGCGGTTCGCCCCGGGCGCGCTCCGGCGCGAGATAGCCGGGGGTGCCGAGGATGCCCGCGGTCGCGGTGAGACGGGGCTCGCGGGACTCGGGCCGGAGGGCGATGCCGTAGTCGGTGAGCAGCACGCGCGCGTAGGGATCGCCCGAAGCGTCCGGCGCCAGAAGGATGTTGGCCGGTTTCACATCCCTGTGGAGGATGCCGACGCGGTGCCCCGCGGTGAGGGCGTCGAGGACGGCGAGGCCGATGCGGGCCGCCTGCTCGGGCGACAGCGGCCCGGAACGCCGTACGACCGCCTGGAGGTCGACCGCGTCCGGCACGTGCTCCATGACGATCCACGGCAGCCCCTCGTGGACCACCACGTCGTGCACCGTCGCCACATGTGGATGGCCGCGCAGCCGGGCCGCGTGCCGGGCCTCGCTGCGGGCCCGGGCAATGCTCCCCCACTCTCGGCTTCGCTCGAGCGGGGGGACCCCCACGGCCGCTTCGCCCGCGTCCATAGGCGTGTCCGGAACCGCGATCTCCTTCATCGCGACCTCGCAGTCCAGCTCCTCGTCGTAGGCCAGCCAGACCCGGCCCATGCCGCCAGCGCCGAGTGTCCGCAGCAGCCGGTAGCGGCCGTTGATGGTCCTGCCTTCACCCTGATCCGGCGTCTCCCCCGCCATCACGCCTCCCCCCGAGACCCGGGCACCGGGTCCGAGACAGCGCGTCTCCCCCGAGAACGCGTCAGCTCTGTCTCTCGAAGGTAGCTTCGCACCTGCCACTGACAGGAGCCCTTTTCCGTGGCAATCCCGTCAGAGCGGACACAGGGGCCTCAGGAGGTCGAGTCCGCCTCAGCCGCGGCCGGCCGGCCGGCGTCAGGTCACGCGGGCTCCAGGAACCCCTGCTCCACCAGCAGCCGGATCTGCGCGGGCGTACGGTCGCGCAGCATGACCGGGTCCTCGTCCATGAGCTGGGCGATCGCGTCGAGAATGCGGCCCGCGCTCAGCGAGCCGTCGCACACACCGGCGAAGCCCGCCCCGACGGTGTCCACCTTCGTGGCCCGGCGCATCCCGCGGTGCTGACGCAGCACCACGTGCTCCGGGTCCTCCGCGCCGGGCAGCCCGACCTGCTCCTGGATGATCTCGGGCGCGAGCCTGAAGTGGGCCTCCAGCAGGGCCGCGTCGTCGTGGGCGCGCAGGTAGTCGAGGCGTTCGAAGTGCGCCCTGACGGTGTCGCCGAGAGGCTGCTCGACCGGGTGCGGCCACTCCTCCACGGTGATCGAGGGCACGGCGGAGCCCGTCCTGCGCAGGGTGATCCAGCCGAAGCCGACGGCCCGCACCTTGCGCGCCTCGAACTCGTCCAGCCAGGCGTCGTAGAGCGCCTGGTACTCGGCCGGGTCGCCCCGGTGGTCACCGGCGTCCCTGAGCCACAGCTCGGCGTACTGCGTGACGTCCTGCACCTCGCGCTGCACGACCCACGCGTCGCACCCGCGCGGCACCCACGACCTGAGCCTGTCCTGCCAGTCCTCTCCCTCGACGTGCTGCCAGTTGGCGAGGAACTGCGCGAACCCGCCCTCGTTGAGCAGCTCTCCCGCCCCCTGGACGACCGAGCGGCACAGATCGTCCCCGCCCATCCCCCCGTCGCGATACGTCAGCCGCGCGCCCGGCGAGATCACGAAGGGCGGGTTCGACACGATCAGGTCGTACGTCTCCCCCTGCTTGAGTGGCTCGAACAGCGAGCCCTCCCGCAGATCGGCCGCCGGGGCTCCGGACAGCGCCAGCGTGAGCGCGGTGATGTGCAGCGCGCGCGAGTTGAGGTCGGTCGCCGTCACGCGCGTGGCGTGCTGTACGGCGTGCAGGGCCTGGATCCCGGAGCCGGTACCGAGGTCGAGGGCTGAGGCGACGGGGGTACGGACGGTAAGGCCGGCCAGGGTCGTGGAGGCACCGCCGACTCCGAGGACGACACCCTCGTCACGGTTGCCGATGCCGCCCGCGCCGCCGACCGCACAGCCGAGGTCCGACACGATGAACCAGTCCTCGCCGCCGGGTCCGCCGTACGGCCGTACGTCCACCGTCGCGGCCACCTCAGCGCTGCCGACACGGACCAGCCAGCCGCTCTCCAGACACGCGTCGACGGGCATCACGTCCGCCACGCGCGCGTGGGGCACCGGCTGCTGAAGGAGGAACAGGCGTACGAGCACCGCCAGCGGGGCGTCCCCGCGGGTCGCCCGGAGCGCGGGCACGGTCTCGCTGCGCGCGAGCGCCGCGTACGCGGGCGCGCCGAGCAGCTCTAGCAGCCCGTCTGCGGTGAAGGAGGCCCCGATCAGGGCGTCCCGCAACTGGGCGGTGACGTCGGGACGGCCGGAGGCGGGGGCGGCGGGCAGCGTGGGCAGGCTGGAGGTACTCACGCCCCCATTGTGGCCCGCGCCCGCCGCGCCGCACGCCTTACCGAGCCACTCGCGGCGCCGCTCAGCCACCGCGGCCGGTGCGGACGCCGAGCCGTCGGTGAACGGCGAAGGCGACGCCCGCCCTCATGCAGTGAGGCGGGAACGGGCGCACCACGGCGCGGCCGCTCGGTCGTCGGCAGACCGGAGTGCGCTCAGCTGTCCGTCGCCGGTGCGGAGGCTCCTGGCGACGTCGCGGCCTGCTTGCAGCCCGACTGCTCGGACAGTGCCTGCTTGGTGTCGCCCGACTCCAGGTCCTTCAGCGCGGCGAGCGCGGTCTGGCGCTGTGTCTCCACCTTCTTCATCTCGGCCGAGACATCCTTGAGGCCCGTCGCGAACTTCGCCTGGTCCTTGGTGTTGAGCCCGTCCACCTGCGTCTTCATGTCGGCATAGGCGGCCGAGAGGGCCGTGAGCTGCTTGACGGCGGCCTGGAGCTTCTTCTCACCGTCCTCGGCACCGGGAGGCGCTCCGGCGGTGCGGATGACCGTGGCGCGCGCCTTGTAGCCGTCGGACAGGTCCTGGAAGGCCTGGGAGTCGGCCTTCTGGAGCTCCGCCGGGGTGCTCTCGGTGTCCTCGGCCGCCTTGGTGATCGCGTCGTAGGCCGCCGTGATCTTCTTGTTCTGGGCCGGCACCAGGTCACAGACCTTCTTGGCCCAGGCGTCGAGTTCCTTGTTGTCCTCGCTGCCACTGCATCCCGTCAGCGCCAGTACCAGTACCGCACCGCCGGACAGTGCGGCCGCGAGCTTCTTGTTCACCGGATCGGTCCCTTCCGTGGCCTCTCAGCCCCCGGACCTTACACAGCACACGCACCGCACCCGCGCACCGGATACTACATATGGGTCCCTTTGTGAGGTTTTGCACCGGGAGAGAGAAGCCTCACGGCCGAGAGGCGCGCATGCACAGGGCGGGCGGGCGGCGCATGAACGCGCGCCTCCCGCCCGCCCCTTGAGCTGGGCCTCGTGCCAGAACCTACGAAACCACCGCGGGATCCGCCGACTTGGCCACCTTCTTCTCGTTGTCTTCGTCACCCACGGCGATGCCGCGCCGCTTGGAGACGTAGACCGCGCCGGCGATCACGAGGAACGCGAGGACGGCGACGAAGATCCGTACGCCGATGCTCTTGTCCTCGCCGTAACTGAACTTGATCACCGCCGGGGCGATCAACAGCGCCACCAGGTTCATCACCTTCAGCAGCGGGTTGATCGCGGGCCCTGCGGTGTCCTTGAAGGGGTCGCCGACGGTGTCGCCGATCACCGTCGCGGCATGGGCCTCGCTGCCCTTGCCGCCGTGGTGACCGTCCTCGACGAGCTTCTTGGCGTTGTCCCAGGCACCGCCGGAGTTCGCCAGGAACACCGCCATCAGCGTGCCGGCGCCGATCGCACCCGCCAGGAACGACCCGAGCGCGCCGACGCCGAGCGTGAACCCGATGAAAATCGGCGCCATCACGGCGAGCAGACCGGGTGTGGTGAGTTCCCGCAGGGCGTCCTTGGTGCAGATGTCGACGACCTTGCCGTACTCCGGCTCCTCGCTGTAGTCCATGATCCCGGGATGGTCGCGGAACTGCCGCCGCACCTCGTACACCACGGAACCCGCCGACCTCGACACGGCGTTGATCGCCAGCCCCGAGAAGAGGAAGACGACCGCCGCGCCGGCGATCAGGCCGACGAGGTTGTTGGGCTGCGAGATGTCCATCATCAGGCTCATCGGCGCGCCGTCCCCGCTGAGCTTCTCGCCGACGTCCTGCGCGCCGGTCGTGATGGCGTCACGGTACGACCCGAAGAGCGCCGCTGCCGCGAGGACCGCGGTGGCGATGGCGATGCCTTTGGTGATGGCCTTGGTGGTGTTGCCGACGGCGTCCAGGTTGGTGAGCACCTGCGCGCCCGCGCCCTCGACGTCGCCGGACATCTCGGCGATGCCCTGCGCGTTGTCGGAGACCGGCCCGAAGGTGTCCATGGCGACGATCACACCGACCGTGGTGAGCAGACCGGTGCCCGCCAGCGCCACCGCGAACAGGGCCAGCATGATCGACGTACCGCCGAGCAGGAACGCCCCGTAGACGCCGAGGCCGATCAACAGGGCGGTGTAGACGGCCGACTCGAGACCGATCGAGATACCGGCGAGGACCACGGTGGCGGGCCCCGTGAGCGAGCTCTTGCCGATGTCCTGGACCGGGCGGCGGTTGGTCTCGGTGAAGTAGCCGGTCAGTTGCTGGATGACGGCGGCGAGCAGGATGCCGATCGCCACCGCGACGAGCGCGAGGATCCGCGGGTCGCCGTCCCTGGCACTGATCGCCGTGTCGGTGACGCCGTCGAGGTCGGCGTACTTCCCCGGGAGGTAGACGAATACGGCGATCGCCACCAGCACGAGCGAGATCACCGCGGAGATGAAGAACCCGCGGTTGATCGCGGACATGCCGCTGCGGTCGGAGGGGCGCGGCGCTACCGCGAAGATGCCGATCATCGCGGTGATCACGCCGATCGCCGGGACGAGCAGCGGGAAGGCGAGTCCGGAGTCGCCGAAGGCCGCCTTGCCGAGGATCAGCGCGGCGACCAGGGTCACGGCGTACGACTCGAAGAGGTCGGCCGCCATGCCCGCGCAGTCGCCGACGTTGTCGCCCACGTTGTCGGCGATGGTCGCGGCGTTGCGCGGGTCGTCCTCCGGGATGCCCTGCTCGACCTTGCCGACCAGGTCGGCGCCGACGTCGGCGGCCTTGGTGAAGATGCCGCCGCCGACCCTCATGAACATCGCGATGAGGGCCGCGCCGAGACCGAAACCCTCCAGGACCTTCGGCGCGTCGGCCGCGTAGACCAGCACCACACAGGAGGCGCCCAGCAGACCGAGCCCCACCGTGAACATGCCGACCACGCCGCCCGTACGGAAAGCGATCTTCATGGCTTTGTGGGAGACGGCGGTGAGATCCTTTTCCGGCTCACCTTCCGCCGGAGTGGCTTCTCGCGCCGCCGCGGCCACACGCACATTGCTGCGCACCGCGAGCCACATGCCGATATAGCCGGTGGCCGCCGAGAAGGCGGCGCCGATCAAGAAGAACAGGGATCGGCCTGCGCGCTGATTCCAGTCGTCCGCGGGCAGCAGCATGAGCAGGAAGAACACAACGACGGCGAATACGCCGAGCGTGCGCAACTGGCGTGCCAGATAGGCGTTCGCGCCTTCCTGGATGGCCTTCGCGATCTTTTTCATGCTGTCGGTGCCCTCGCCGGCCGCGAGCACCTGGCGTACCAGGACCCCCGCGACCACGAGCGCCGCCAGGGCGACGACCGCGATGACCGCGATCAGCACCCGGTTGTCGTCGGTGAGCACCGCGGCCGCGAGGGTTGTTGTGGGCTGGTCCAACTGATCAGGGGTAGAAAGCCCCGCCATTCGTCCTCCTTGACGCTTGGGCTGAGCTCAAGATGTGGACGGATTGTAGGTACCCCGTCCTGATCAAAACAGGGCGCGGTAAACGGAATTCGCCTTTACAGAACCTGAAAGCAGTAATGCCCCGGGGGCATTCATGGTCGATATCTAGATCGTGAACCAATTCACGATATGCATCGCACCAGACCACTGTAGGCACAGAAAGCTCACGCCGACATGCGGAAGGGCCCCACCAGTGTGGTGGGGCCCTTCCGCATGTCGAACAGAAATCTGGTTCGAACGGGTGAAAATCAGGGGAGTACTGCGGCCGGCGGCGTGGTCGGCCAGGTCATACGGATCTGTCCGCCGTGCTCCCCTGCGGTGACCTCGACATCGTCGACAAGGCCGCTGATGACCGCGAGGCCCATCTCGTCCTCCTCGGTCTCCATGTCGGGGTCCTCACCCAGAGCGCCCGGAGCCCGGTCGCCCGGGGCCGAACGCGGCGCCTCGTCGCCGACCTCGATGGAGAACTGCTTCTCCTCCTCGATCAGCAGCACCTTGACCGGCGCGGTGATGCCGCCGCTCTGGTGCAGTCCGACGGCACGAGTG
>NZ_JAUSYQ010000001.1 GCF_030816965.1 Streptomyces canus | reverse complement strand
CGGGATATGCAGCGCTGGCGCGCTGCATAGGGAGCGGCTCCGCTGACGCTCCGCCAGATTCCCGCGCAAGCGCGGGAATCGAATTCCGCAAGCGGAATTCTGAGTGCGTTTCAATTCGCGTAAGCGCGAATTGAGGGAATCCCGCAAGCGGGATTCCTGGGGCTGGCGGCAAGAGGGGGTGCATCGCGCGCGGGACTGTGTAGGGTTTGGGATTCCCAGCCACTACCTCTGCAAGGGATGTGACGCACTGTCGGCCTGACGGAGTGCCGGCGCCTTGTTGTAGTGACGGGGTTCCGCTGCGCTCCACCCTGAACCTCTCCCCCACCGTCTACCTGTCCCCACTGTTCATCAAAACCCTGTCTGTATATAGGACAGTCGACCGTTCGTGGGTGAGATTGAGTCACTGTGCCATCCTCGGGTGTGAAGTTGGCGTATGGGTGATGCATCATGACTTGTGGCTGTGTAGAGTCTGGGATCAGATGCTACACCCCTACCGCCGCGCACCTTGCGCCTGGATTCTATTTGTTATTACGTGCCGCATTCCGAGAAAAAGGAGAACACGGGGCATGGCCGTGAAGCTGCGTGATCACCAGATCGAGGCCGTTTCCGCCATTGTGCGGGGTCTTGATGTTCCGCCGGGTGGTATTCCCTGGAATGGTCTTCGTGGGCAGGTGCACGCGGCGTGTGGGACGGGGAAGACGATTATGGCTGCGGTGTCGGCGAGGCGGCTTGTGCCCAGGGGGCGTGTGCTCGTGCTGGTGCCGACGCTGGATCTGCTGGCGCAGACGGTGAGGGCGTGGCACGAGGTTGGGCACAGGGGGCCGGCGGTTGCGGTGTGTTCGCTCCAGGACGACCCGGAGCTGTGGTCGTTGAAGGTGCGTTCCACGACGAACCCGGTCCAGTTGGCGCTGTGGCACGGGCAGGGGCCGGTCACCATCTACGCCACCTATGCGTCTTTGGGTGTTCTGGCGGAGGCGTTCGAGGGTGTCTACGGGCAGAAGCTTGATCCGGTGGATCTGGCGGTGGTGGATGAGGCGCACCGGACGTCGGGGTCGATGGGTAAGGCGTGGGCGGACATCCACGATCAGAGTGTGATCCCGGCGTTGCGGCGGTTGTATCTGACGGCGACGCCGCGGATCTGGGAGGAGCGGCTGGGCCGGGAGGTTGCTGAGGGGGTGCGGGATCCGCTGCCGCGTCAGATGGCGGCTTCCATGGATGACGAGAAGGTCTTCGGGCCGGTCCTGTACAAGCTCTCGCTCGCGTCGGCCGTCTCCCGGGGCTTGCTGGCGCGGTACCAGATCATCGTGCTGGAGCTGAAGGACCCGGTCGTCACGCCGGAGAAGCTGATGGGCGAGGAGCGGCACACGGAAGAGGTACGCGGGCAGCGCCTTGGAGCCTTGCAGGCCGCGTTGCTGCACACGATGGCGCAGCATGACCTGTCGACGTGCATCACCTTCCATCACCGGACGATCGAGGCTCAGGCGTACGCGGAGGGTCTGGAGCGGGTTGCGGCGAAGCTGCATACCGATCAGCCCGAGACGTTCCCGGCTCGGATCTGGGCGGACTGGCTGTGCGGGGAGCATGTCCCCGAGCGTCGGCGGGAGGTTCTGGGTTCGTTCGGGTCCACGGCGCAGCGGGCCGTGCTCTCGAACTGCCGGGTCCTGGGTGAGGGCGTCGACATCAGAGCCGTGGATTCAGTTGCCCTGCTGGACCCCAAGGGGGCGCCGCACGACATCGTCCAGGCCATCGGGCGCGCTTTGCGGCAGAAGCCCGGGCAGGGCAAGCTCGCCTCCCTGATCGTGCCGGTGTTCCTCCAGCCGGGAGAGCAGCCTGAGGACATGTTCACCTCCGGTTCCTACCGGCCCCTGGTGAAAGTCCTGGAGGGCCTGCGGGCCCACGATGAAGAGGCCGTGGAACTGCTCGCGATTCCGCAGGAGCCGCAGAAGGACGTGGCGCAGCCGTCCGTGAACATCGGTGTCGCCCCAGAAGAGGGCGAGGACGAGTCTCGCCTGCTGCTGCGTTTCGCGGCCCCCCGGGATCCGGTGATGGTCGCGGACTGGGTCTCCTTCAACGTGATCGACACCGAGCGTCAGGACTGGGCCCGCGGCTGGGCGAAGCTGAAGACGTACGTCGAGCGGGTCGGGAACGCGAGGGTGCCCTACGGACACCGCGAGGGCGCGACACCACTGGGGCAATGGGTCGCAGAACAGCGACGCGCGTACGGGGCCGGGGAGATGACCGGCCGGCGCGCCCAGCGGCTGGAACAGCTCGGCATGGTCTGGTCCGTCGCGGATGAGCGGTTCCAGGAGAACCTGGAGGCCGCCAAGGCGTACTACGACCAGCACTGGACCCTCTGCGCACCGAGGTCGGCGACGATGCTGGGCAAGCCGTTGGGGATGTGGCTCGCGAATGTGCGGCGACCCGGCACGCTGGAGGGCCATCCCGAATGGAAGACAGCCCTGGAAGCCGTCGACGAGGACTGGAACCCGGAGTGGCCGGCCGAATGGCAACGCCACTACGCCGCACTGCGCGAACTCGTACGCGACGAAGAAGGCCAAGCCGGCGCGGTGGAAGTCCTGCCCGGCGTCACCGTCCACGGCATGGACATCGGGAAGTGGTTGGCCCGGCAGCGGACGCCGAAGGTCTGGGAGGGCCTGACGGACGGGCAGCGCGAGCGCATGGAACAACTCGGCATCACACCGCTCGCCCCGGCCCCGGAGCCGGAGGCACCCGCGAAGCCGTCCACGACGCCCGTGGGGGCCTTCGAGCGGGGTGTAGCGGCCCTGGCACGGTACAAGGCCCGGGAGGGCTCCGTGACCGTCCCACGGGGGCACGTAGAGCGACTGGAAGACGGAACCGAAGTCCGACTCGGAGTGTGGATCATGAACCAGAAGGGCCGCCGCGCCAAGCTGACCACCGACAAACTCACCGCACTCGCCGACCTCGGCCTCAACTGGGCGGAATCCTGACGCTGTTGGGCCGCTCCCGGACGCTTTGTACGACCCGGGGTCTTTCGTTGGCCCGGGCCAGCGGCATTGCACTGGAGTGCGTGTAGGCACTGGGATCCCGGGTCGCTCCCCGCTCGGGCTATGTGGCGACCGCGGCCTTCTCGTAGAGAGCGAAGCCGTGGCGGAGCATCCGGACGGAAAGCTCGGTGGCTCGCGGCGGAACGTCGGTGTTGCTGGTGAGCTTGGCCAGGTTCACATTGCCAGGGGACGGCGCTGGGCCGATCACCGCGGCACGCTCGAGGCCATCGCGTGGAAGTACCGCGCCAACTCGCCCTGGCGGGACACCCCCGAGGAGCTCGGCTCGTTCCAGACGGCCCATAAGCGGCTGATCAGGTGGGCCGTCGACGGCACATGGGAGAAGATCTTCGCCGCCGTCCTCGCCGCAGCGGTTGCCGTCGACGACATCGGCTGGACCGTAGTGCTCACTAATCGGACAGACACATCCGATCAACTGACCGACCCATCAAAGAGACACGCTCTAGCGGTGTTTGCAGGCCGCAGGAAGGTCCGGGACGGCTGTGGGCTGGGCGGAGTACTTGCCTATGGTGAGTCCCCGCATGAGTGCACCTTCGAGGCTGACAGCACGGTCACGAGCTGTTCGCGCTCTTCCGGCGTTCCTTTGTCTGCGTGCTCAAGGACTCAGATCAAAATGAGGTCTTCAGGCGTCGCCGGCAGATGATCGCGCAGCCGAGGGTGAGGAAGGCTTGGTGGATGTCGGTGCGGATCTGCCAACGGAGGCGCAGTCGGCGGAACCAGTGCAGGAGGGCGAGGGCTGCTTCCACGACCCATCGGCTCTTGCCCAGTCCGCTGCCGTGCCCGGTGCCGCGGCGGGCGATGCGCGGGCGGATGCCCAGCTCGCGGACCTGGCGGCGGTAGATGTCGTGGTCGTGGCCGCGGTCCGCGTAGAGCACATCGGGGCGCCGGCGGGGTCGCCCGCGCTTGCCGCGGATCGGTGGCACGGCGTGGATCAGGGGCAGGAGCTGGGTGACGTCGTTGCGGTTGCCGCCGGTCACGGTGGCGGCCAGCGGGATGCCGTGGGCGTCGACGATGACGTGGTGCTTGCTGCCGGTCTTGCCCCGGTCTACCGGTGAACGCCCGGTGGCGTCCCCGCCCTTCAGGGCCCGCAGGTGGGAGCCGTCGACGGAGACGCGGGACAGGTCGAGGATGTCGCCGGCGCGCAGTTCGGCGAGCAGAAGCTCGTGCAACTGCTGCCACACTCCCGTCTCATTCCAGTCGCGCAGCCGCCGCCAGCAGGTCATCCCGGAGCCGAAGCCCAGCTCCTGCGGCAGGACCTCCCACCGGATCCCGGTGTACAGCACGAACAGGATCCTGCACATGACTTTGCGCTGCTCAAGCCGCATGCGTCCGGGGTGACGGCAGCGCCGCGCCACCACCGGCAGTAACGGCTCGATCCGCTCCCACAACCCGTCCTCGATCTCCCACGGCTTGCGCGTGCCCGCCCCCGTACCCGTACCCGCTTGCACTCTCGTATCGGCGAGGAGAGGGCAGACTGAGGGATGCTCATTCCGTTGGGCCCGTGGCGTCGGGCTGCCCTTCCCGTGTGAACCAAGGTCCGCGGTCCAGGCGGTCCTGCACGACTTCGCGCGCGTCGGGGTCGGCGAGGCGGTCGGCGAGGCGCTGGGCGCGGGCTTTGAGTTCCCTCGCGTCCGGGGTGCCGGTGGCGGCGGCCGTCCGGGCCCGGACCTCGGTGGCGAAGGCCCGGTCCCAGTCGGTGAAGTCATCCGGGTGCTCGGCGATCAACTCCGCGTAGCGCGGGGCGTGGTGGGCGGCAACCTGAGGGCGGCCCATGGCCAGGGCAGTCTGGGCAATGGTGTATTCGCCGCGGCCGTGGTGGGCCGGGGTGCCCGCCTCCAGCCAGTGGTAACACGCCGCGTAGGCCTGGTAGAGGGCCCGGTCCTGCTCGGCGCGCGAGGTGTCCGGGGGTGAGGTCGAAGAGCAGGCCCCCGAGCGCGTGGTTGAGCTCGACGGCGAACCCATGGGTGCAGATCACGTGCGCGCGGTTGGCGGTTACCGAACGCAAAGACCACGTCCTGCCAGCGGGCGAAGCCGTGTTCGCGGGCGATGACATGCTGCGCGTCGCGTATGGAGAAATCGACCGGGTCGACCGGGCCGGTCTTGGCCGCGCGCTCGGCGGCACCGGGCTTACTGCCCTGGACGGCCAGGCGCAGGTCCTTGGCCTGGTTGCGCAACTGCCCCAGGTCGGCCAGGGCGGGAAGGGCGGGGGTGGTACCGGTCACAGCAATGTACCTCCAGGTCACGTGTGGGGGTCCGGGCGGGTCGGTGGCCGGGCGGGTTACCAGAAGCGCGGTTGGGCGGGGATGGCCTCCAGGTCGGTGAGGACCAGTTCGCGGTCCTCGTCCTGGGCGATGTCCTCGGCGGCGGCCAGGGCCTGTTCGGTCCAGGTGCGGGCCTGGTCCTTGTCGCCGGCCACCGCGTGGGCGCGGGCCAGGGACTCGTAGGCGTAGGCCAGGTCCCAGTCCCCGATGCCGTGGGCCCGGCAGATCTCCAGGCCGCGCCGGGCGTGGTGCAGGGCGGGCTCGGCCCGGCCCAGCACGCAGTAGACGCGTGAGCACTGCCACTCGCCGCGGCTGAGATTCACCGGGGCGCCCACCTGGCCCCAGTGGTAGCGCGAGGCGTGCGCCATGTGCAGCATCCGGTCGTCGTCCTCGACGCTGCGGTCCTCCTGCTCCAGCAACCGCCACACCCCGTTGAACAGGTCCACGGCCACCCGCCGCTCGTCGCCTGCGGCGCCCTCGGTCCTCTGCTGCGTGTCCTGGTCGGTCATCGCTGTTGTGACTCCGTCCTCGATCAGATGGTCTGTTCGGTGGAGATCGCCCCGGACCCGGTCCAGGCGTGCCTGGAGCCGTCGCCGGTGCTGGATCAGGACCTGCTGGATCGCGGCCTCGTCGTCCGGCTTGGCCAGGCACGCACGCACTTGCTCCAGAGGGACGTCGACCGAGCGCAGGAGCCGCACCAGCCGCGCGGGCGCGACCTGCTCGGCGCCGTAGAGCCGGTAGCCGGTGTCGGGGTCGACGACGGCAGGCGCCAGCAGTCCCACCCGGTCGTAGTGCCGCAGCGCCTTCGCGGTCAGGCCGACACGGCGTGCCAGTTGACCGACCGTGATCAGCTCAGGTCCATCCACCATCCCCTGAACCTAGAACCCTGCCCCGCGGGAACCTCAAACGGGCACTCACACCTATGAAAATGTGGCTATCGGCCCGGACCGGTGCGAGATCGGCAGGTCCGACGGCAAGCCACGCCTTCGCCTCATTCTGTTCGGAGCCCTAAGCCTCCAACGAGTCCTTCGGCGGCTGGACCAAGACCTTCACCGACCCACGCCTCTGCGCGCCATCGTCGACCGCCTCACCTTCAACGGCACCTCATCGAAACCGGCACCGACTCCTACCGCCTCGCCAGCACCCGAGCACGAGCCGAGGAACCCGCCAAGGCTGGCTGACTGCTGCCTGTTTGTAAGCACTTCTTTGGGCTCCACTGCACGGACCGGAAGTGGCTCCACGACGTAAGAAGTTGACCTGGCTCCACTTAGCGCGGAGCCACGAAAGGCTCACCGGAAACGGCCTGGCTCTCGCCGCCTTCAAGTCGAACATGGGTTCCCTTGGGTCGGAGGATCATTGATACGGTCCCGTCATGGCTCAAGCACAGGGATCACCGAGCGGCCCCGTTACCGCGACCGATGTCGAACATGCCGTCCGTTTGGCTCTCGCTGCTCTGCGCGGGGCGAACGCGCCGGACTGGAGTGTCAAGGCCGGTTCCCTGGAGTGGGACTGTTGGGAGACGGTCGAGCACCTGGCCGACGACCTGTTCTCCTACGCCGTCCAACTGAGCCCGGCGAACCCGCCGCTGGACACCCATGTGCCGTTCGCGTGGAGCCGCAAGAGGCCGGGCGGCCCCGCGAATGCTGTCTTCGCCGACCGCGAGGCCGGCCCAGCCGGTCTGCTGCAAGTACTGGATGCCAGCGGCGCCTTGCTGACCGCAATCGTCCGCACGACGCCACCCACGGTCCGGGCACATCACATCTTCGGCCCTGCCGACCCCGAAGGCTTCGCCGCGATGGGCATCGTCGAGACCCTGGTGCACACCCACGACGTCGCCGAGGGCCTGGGCATTGACTGGACGCCGCCCGCAGACCTATGCGGCCGCGTGCTGGACCGGCTCTTCCCCGACACCCCGACCGATACCGACCGGTGGCCAACCCTCCTTTGGGCCACCGGCCGCGCAGAACTTCCCGGTCGTCCGCGCCTTGCCACGTGGCGCTGGTACGGCACACCCCGCGCTGACAGCAGGCCGTAGAAGACCGTCAGCCCGCCTGGGTGCCCGGCGAGATCTACCCCCGTCCCGGCCAGCGGGACCACCCGATCGAAGTGGGGCCAAATCTCCTTGCTACAGCGGCGCGAACCCCCTCCCGCACGCCCCGTCCAGCCCGTCAGCGGAGCCAAAACAACTCGGTGCAGCGGAGCCGAAAGAACTGCTTACAGACAGCTGCCGCTATCTGCCTCGATGGGCAGCCGCCCGGGCGGCTGCCCATCTCGCCTCAAACTGTCTCAGTTGATCTGGTCCGAAGTTATCCGTCGCTCGGCTTCCTGAGCTGCATGCTCCAGTCGGCTCCGATGGTTCTCCCACCATGCCGAGTCACCCGGCGCCATGCTGTCGTTGCCCTTGTTCATCCCCACGGCACCGTCCATGAGCTCCCGGATGATGTCGGCATGGCCAGCGTGCCGGTGCGTGTCAGCGATCACGCGCACCACGGCGTGGTGCAACGTCACCTCGTCCCTACCGCTGGGCCACCATGGCACCTTGCCGATCGTGTCCAGCGCCAGCGTGTCGAGCGTCGCATCCGCGTGGGTCCACGCTCGGCGGTAGAGCTCAACGATGTACTCGCGTGACTCGTCGGCGGTGACCCACATATCCGCGTTCGGCTCGGCACCGTCTTCCAGCCAAGGCAGCGGTTCACCGGACGGCCGTCCGAAGGTGTCGCCGAGATAGCCCAGCTCCACGCTGGCCGCGTGCTTCACCAGGCCGAGAACGTTGGTGCCGGTCGGCGTCGACGGACGGCGGATGTCGTACTCCGAGAGCCCTTCGAGCTTCCATAGCAGGGCATCACGGGCGGACTGCAGATAAAAGTGAAGATCAGCCTTGGGATCTGATGCGGTCATGGGGCCAGTCTGCCGCTCGCATGATCTCTGTCCATCACTGGCGGCGAACCGAGGAGGATCAGCCGCCTGGGGCCGATGGCTTTCGGGTCAGCATCGATGCCGAGTTCGTCGGCGATCCGGGTGCGCAGCCGGCCTATCTGCCCGAGCTCGATGAGCTGGTCGTGGATGTCGGCGATGTCGCGGCAGTACGTGACACCGTCGATGCCGTGCCCTCAGCCAAAAGGAGTGTGCTTGGTGAACTCCATCGTGCAACCGGACGGAGTCGCAGGCGAGTGGCGGGATCGAGTGGCCGCCGTACGCCGCGAACTCATCGAGCACGGGCCGCCGCGGAGTCCCGATGGCGCTCCGGACTTCGCCACCGTCACGCTGCCGGAGCGCGACTGTGATCAGGTACGTGACCTCCTGGTGGATGAGCGAGTCGGCACGGTCGTCGAGACGGCCGTCCCCGTCGCGGCGAATCAGCGCCATCGCGCCGCAGCACAGTCACCAGCTTGCCGAAGGTCACGTGGGCTGAGCCCGGTGAACGGTGCTGTCCAAGAGGGCTCCGACGCCGTGACCACACCAGCTATCTCAAGATCATCCCACGGCCCGTCAAGCAGCCTCCTCTCGCTGGCAACCGCTCCGGACGACCTCAGGACTGCCAGGTCAGTGCGTTGGCGACAGTCGGGTGGATCGTGGGGTAGGAGCATCCGGACGGTCAACAGAACGCGTAGAGGGCGGGGTTGATGATCAACGTAGGGCAGTGTCTGGACGAGGGCGGGCATGTCGGTGACCCGTGGTCGAGGGTGGATGCCACCCGGCTGGCACGCGCCGCGAAGGAACAGGCTGAGCGGACAGTACCGGGGATTCAGAACATGAGGTCCTACCTGGCCTCCCAAGTCTGCGACGTCTCACATCGTGCAGTGCTGGGCCCTCTGCTCGACGGGCACGGGGCGAGCGGCGTCGTGGTGCGGCGCGGCGTGGTCCTCGCCTCCTGGGGCGACACGGAGCGGACGGAGATGGCTTTCAGCGCTACCAAAAGCGTCCTGTCCCTCGTGGCCGGGCTGGCGTTCGATGACGGTCTGCTCCGGTTGGACGAGCCCGTGTGCCGCTCGGTCGACCTGCCGCAGTTCGGCGACGCACACGCACGGAAGATCACCTGGCGACACCTTCTGGACCAGTCCAGCCAGTGGGAGGGCGAGCTGTGGTCCAAGCCAACCTGGGCCGACGCCCAGAGCACCCGTGAGGGAACGGAGTCAGCCGGCGGACCGCCCGGAGCGGGCTGGGCCTACAACGACGTCCGAGTGAACCTGACCGCCCTTGCGCTCACTGTCCTGCTCCGCCGACCCCTGCCCGAGGCCCTGCACGAGCGGATCATGGAGCCGATCGGGGCTTCGTCCGGCTGGTCCTGGCACGGTTACGCCGATTCCGCGATCGAGATCGACGGCCGACGCATCCTCGTGGTGTCCGGCGGCGCACACTGGGGCGGCGGCCTATGGATCAATGCTCTCGACCTTGCCCGGATCGGCCAACTGTGCCTACGAAACGGGCAATGGGGCAGGCGTCGGTTGCTGTCCACCGGGTGGATCGAAGAGATGTGGCGGCCCTGCCCGGTCAAGCCCGACTACGGGCTGTCATGGTGGCTGAACGACCACCGCACGGTCTGGCCCAAGGCCCCGTCCACCGGGCGCTGCGCCAGGGGAAACGGCGGCGGTCACCTGCTATGGGTCGACCCTGCACGGGACCTGGTGGTGAGCTCGCGCTGGGGAGCAGAGGTCGAATCACTCCTCGCTGAAGTGTCCGCCGCGATCGAGCCAACGCCGCCAGGCTGAACACGCTCCTGGCAACCCCACCATGCATCCAACAACCTTTGAAGATCAATTACGGGACATCCCCCAGCTTGATCTTTAACGTCCGGTGTCGAACGGTGCGTCGAGCTTGATCCTCGGTCCGGTAACTGCCGTACGGGGAAGCGGCCTTCGTCTGAACATGTGCTCCGACCAAGGAACACACACATTCAGAACGAAGGCCGTGAGGATGAGTCTGCTGCATCACGACGCCCGGTCTGACGCATTGGCACAACTGTCATGCTTCCGGGGCGAGTTCTACTCCTGCCTGACCGCTCGTTCGGACGCGTTGTCCGAGCTGGCTGATGCCGTTCTGTGCGGCGACGGACCGGTGAGGTCGCTGGCGGAGCTGTCGCTGGTGGGCGAACACCGCCGCGGCCACGGAGGGCTCTACGCCGCGGTGGCCCGTGGACGCATTGATGCCGGCCGGCTGCGGCGGGCACTGGCCGAAGTGCCACGGCCACGGGCTGCCGACGGCCGGCTGGTGCTGGCCATCGACGTCACCTGCTGGCTGCGGCCCGACGCCCACACCTCACCGGAACGGATCCTGTGCCACACCTGCGACCGGGGCACACCTTCCGCCTGTTCAAACAAACCCTCGGCTGGACCTCCCCGAAGATCCGCACTCCCGAGGCAGCCGACCGGCGGACCTGGCTGATCCTCGCCGCCTACACCCAACTGCGGCTCGCCCGACCGCTGGCGGCCGACCTGCGGCGGCCCTGGGAGAGACCGACCCCGCCGGACAGGCTCACCCCCGCCCGAGTCCGCCGCGACTTCCGGCACATCCGCCCCAAGGCCAGCTGCCCGGCCCAAGCACCGAAACCCTCCCGCCCCGGCCCCGGACGACCACCAGGCAGAAAGAACACCCGGCCCACACCCCGCCACGACGTGCACACACCCGGCAAGACACAACCTGCGAAACAGCGAACGAAGACGTCAACCACCCCACGACCACGCCGCACAGGTTAAAGATCAAGCCAGCAGGCGCAACAGGTGTGGCGGCATAGCCGATTCGGGTGGTCGTACGGCGGAGGCCCAGCCGCCGCCGTACGACCTTGGGGAGCACCGGCGCGGTAGGTAGCGGTTGGGTGTTCAGTTTGCTGAGCACCCGGTGGCGGATGGTCAGCGTTTGATACGTCCGCGGACGGCGAGGACAGCCAGGGCAAGAAGGGCAGGTTCCAGGAGGCGAGAGGTCATCTCGATGTAGGTGCCAGCGGTGGTCAGGTCCTGTCCGCTGGAGCGGAACACCACGGAGTTGAGCGTGATGTTCAGGGCCTTCTCGAAGCGCTTTCCCGTCCACCTGTTCCCGGTGGGGTTCTGAGGATCATCCTTCGGTAGCCCGAGGCCCATGAGCAGCACAATGGTGACGAGCATGGCGGCAGCGAGCCAGCCCAGGGATCGCAAGGCACGCAGGCAGTAGGCGTGCAGCAGTCCGCGTTCAGCTCGGGTGGTGCCTGTGCGGTCGTGGCGGCGCATCTCCATCTCGCCGTAGTAGAAGTCCGCTGCCCCTGGCTCGTTCTTGCCGTCCTCAAACGCCTTGCGCAGCGCTCGGTATACCGGCGTTAATTGCGCTGGCCCGACATGTCCGGCGCCGATGACCGCGGTGTTCCAGCCTCGGACGGCTTTCGGCCGGCTCGCGCGCCAGTGGTGCTCTTCGGCGAGGGTTCTGCGCTGGGTGAACTGCGGGGGGCGCCAGCGTTGTCGGGACGGAACTTCGTCGAAGGAACAGGTGCCCTCCGGCAGCCACCCCTGAGCGCGGCGCCGGCGCTGACCTTGAGAACGATCAGTCCTACTGGACTTCGCGGGATGCCTGCCCGTTGACCTGCCGTGGTCGGGCTGATGGTCGGGGTTGTGGTCAGGGGGTGTCGCCGGAGTAGTACAGGCGGCAGCTCACGCCCGGGCCCGGTGTGCGCGGCTCGCCGGGGCGCGGGTCGTACAGGGCGCGGCCGCCGGGGAACTGTCCGAGTTCGGTGGGCAGGGCCACGCCGTCGTCGACTTCCACGGTCCGCCATCCGTGGATGTCCAGCAGCAGGCCGTCCAGCGGTCCGCCGACCAGTGCGGCGTAGGTCCGGTGTGGGAGCGGGCCGGGGTTGGGGTCGTCGTGCTCCGCGCCGTAGACGCGGCCGTTCAGCAGCTGCTCGTCTCCGTTCATGCCGTCCAGCCTCGCAGCAGCCACCGACAACGCCCGCGCGGCGGCGGGCCCGGCCCCTGCCTCAATTCATCCAGGCCAGGCCGGGCCGTGCCCGCCGTGCCCGCCGTGCTCACCGCGCCTTCGGCAACGCCTCCAGAGGGCAGCGTTCCTCCCTCGCGCCGCGGCGCGGGGCCGGGGCGAAGACGAACAGCACCGGCGGGAAGCCGCGCTCGAGGGACGGCCCGGCATACGTCTCCTGCCAGTGGGAGCGCGGGGCCCGGGCGGCGTTGCCGCGCCCGGACGGCGGTCCGTTGCGGTAGGCGTCGTAGCGCTCCAGCTTGGCGACCAGGCGGGCGTAGGACATGGTGCGGTCGATCTCCACGAACGCGCTGGAGCCGTTGTCCAGGAGCACCACGGCGTCGGGGAGCAGGTTCCCGGCCGGAGTGGGGTGGGCGACCTCGAGGTGCCAGTCGCTCTGGTCGGCCTCCTTCGACTGGTGGAAGGCGATGACGGTGTCGACCAGGGCGTTGCCGTGCCCGCGCAGGCCCGTCCTGCTCGCTGCTCGCTGACCGGTGGTCCGGCCGGTCCTCGGTGCGAGCTCGCCGGAGGCGGCGGCTTCAGCGAGGCCTGCCGGGGTGCAGTACCAGTAGCTCTGCTGGGCGCGGTGGGTTCGGCCGACCAGAGCCGGCGATTCGTCGCGCAGGTTGCGCAGCGCGCGACGGGCGTGGTCGGTGTCCTGCTGGTGCGGCAGCAGCAGGGCCTTGAGCTGGCGGGGCGTGGCCAGACTCAGCCGGGCGAGAGTGAGCAGGACCTCGCCGCGGATGTCAGCGCCAGCCTTCGCCGCCGCCTTCCGGCCCCGGGACGCTTCTCCAGGCGCATCAGTGCTGGGAGAAGAGGAGTTGCAACCGACCGGGGCGGGTCGGCAAGGGGGCTGATCAGCGACGGCCGCCAGACGGAGGCCGGGAGCTACGGGGCTGGGAGCGGGGCTCGCTGTCGCAACGCCGTCCGAGCTGGCTGGCGGAGTCGGCGGGACAGGCGGGAGCGGTGCGGTGGTCATCGTGGCCTCGGGTCTCTCCGGCCGTACAAGGCCGGGTCGCTGACTGGTCCGGCCCGCACACGCAACAACGTGCGGGCCGGAGCCACCGTGCGGAAGGACCCCTTGTCCGCGGTCTGTTCATCCCGCCCGAGCGGTGTCCGCTTTGCCCCTTGACCAGCCCTTGACCGGATGGTTTGTCCGTGGTCGACGCCACACAGCCAAAGCCGCCATGGACTGGGCGGCGCGGTACAGAGCTCAGGGGCTGCCTGACAGGGTAGCGCCCTGGGCGAGTTGGCCGACGACGTCGAAGATGGTCTGGCAGAACGCGGTTCGCATCGGGATGATCACCGCCAGCAGAACCGCAACATTGATCGACAGAACCACCGACTAGCCCTCCCCGTCATACGAACGTCCCGACACACCTGTAGCCGGAAGCACTCCACGCGGTGGGTTGATCACTGATCGTTGGCGGCAAAACGCTTCTGCCCGTCCGAATTTCCGGCCTTGACCAGCCCGGTGCGTTTGCGTCCCGACCAGGTGCGCACGAAGCCGTGCGCGCCGGTCAGTGCATCGGTGGACGCAGCGTGAAGGGCTCAGGAGCGGGTGCGGGAGGGAAAGGCTCTCCCCTTCGGTGCACAGCGTTGCGTTCGCGACAGAGGATGATGCGGGCGCAGCGCACGGCACAAAGAGACCCCAGGCCTCAGATGCCCGGTGTCTCGTGCGGCTCAACCGGCAGCTGTGACCTGGCTATCTCCGTGCTTGATGAGCAGATCCAGCATCTTGTTGAACTCATCTGGAGGCATCTTGTGGATCAGTAGGTGCGCGGCGTCCACGCCGTTTGTATAGGGGAACCGCTTCAGTTGCTGGCTTCCAGCATCAGCTCCGATCTCGCCGGTGGATTGTGCTGGAACCGAAGATGTAGCCTCGCCCGGGCCTTCGGCGGGTGCGCTGACCTTTGCTGGGGCCATTTCGTCTTGCGCCGTGGTTGGTCCCGACACTGCTTCATCTTCAGCTGACAGCGGTGCCGCTGCGTTCGGCGGTGCTGGAGAGGGAGACGATGCGTTGCTGTGGGAATCGTCATCGCTGCCCGGGTGGTCGGTCTCGCGATGGACAGATGAAGGCTTGCCCGCTGCATCGGTGATTACGGCGTAATCACCTGTGTGCGCTCCCCCGGGCACGTGTTCGTCTGCATCAGACGTCTGTTGCGTCCTCCGGTGCTTCGACGCTCGCGCCTTGTCTTCTTTGTGTGCCCGCTCCGCCTTGAGCTCTTCCAGGGCCGCCACTTGCTGCTCGATGGGCTTGTTGCCGACCGCGCGCAGCAGGTCTATGGGTTCCTCTCCGATGCGGGCTTGGAGTTCGGGGGCCAGGTTGAGCAGGGCGAGGCGCTGAGAGATCCAGCCCTGGGAGCGGTGGAGGCGTTTGGCAAGGGCTCGTTGGCTGCCGTGGATGGCCAGGAGGCGCTGAAGGGCGCGGGCTTCGTCGAGTTCAGCGAGGTCTTGGCGGTGGATGTTGGCGACGAGGGCGGATTCAAGGAGCTCTTCGGGTGTGGATCCTTCGTCGTCGCTGACCATCACCTTGACCGTGGTGAGGCCGGCTTCACGGGCCGCGGCGAGACGGCTGCTGCCGTCTACTACGACGTGGGTGGTGTCTGGGTCGAGGTCGGCTTCGCGCTGCGGGTTGGCCTTGATGTAGGCGTCGCGGTTCATGACCGTGATGGCCTGCTTCTGGCCGTGGGTCTTCAGACTTCCCGCAAGGTCGGTGAGGTCTCCCAGAGTGGAGCGGGGGTTGTCCGGGTTGGGGCTGATGCGGTGGACGGAGAGTTCAGTGGGCGGGGCGACGCCCTCTGTCGGGACGCCAGTGGCTGCGGCGACGGCTTGGCGGCGGGCGCTGACTGTGCGCACTCCCCCGCCGAAGCGTCCGGAGCCAAGCTGATCGGCCTTGCTCACGAGACCTCCCTGGCCATGGCCCGCATGCCGACGGCCTGCTGAGATTTGGGTGCGTAGGACAGCAGGGGCTTCTTCACCCGGACGGCTTCCTTCTGTTCCTTGAGGTCTCCGATGAGGCCGACGACCCTCGGATCCTTTATGTCCACCCATCCTTGGAGGGACGAGGTGGCGATGTATCCGCGGCGGGAGTCGTAAAGGTTGACGACGATGCCGAGGTAGTCGATGTCGACCTTGAGGTCTCCACGCAGGTCCTCGATCTGTGTCGTGAGCAGTTCGTAAGCGTCGGCGGAGCTGTCCTCAGCCTGGACGACGATGAGGGCCCCGGACTGGCCTGGGGTTTCGCCGTCGCGCCGACGGCCGTAGTAGGCGGCTGCGTCCATGCTGAGGCCGAGGCTGGGTGGGCAATCGACGATGATCACGTCGTAGTCGGCTTCGAGCGGAGCAAGGGCACGCTCGAAGGCGGCTTCCCGGGCCCGTACTGCAGAGAGGCGCACATCGAGCAGGAAGGCGTCGTTGCAGGCGGGCAGGAGATGGAGACGTCCGTCGAAGGCTTCGTCGTCGACGGAGACGACGAGGTCCTGGAGGTTGCCCTTGGGGGTGCCTGCCATGTGGTTGGTGAGGCTGTCACCGTCCATCGGCAGTGGGGTGGCGCCTAGCTGGTTGGTGAGGTGGCATTGGGGGTCGAAGTCGACGAGCAGGACCCGCAGTCCTAGTCCGGGCAGGTTTTCAATGTCGAGCGGGTCGTCGTCCAGTTCGGCTTCGTCGCCGTGGGTCTCGCTCGCGCGCAGGGCCTTGGTGAGGGCCTTGGCGACGCGTACGGGGTGCAGGGTGTTGGGGTCTTCGGCTAGTGCCTCACCGAGTCCGGCGGTGATTGCTGTCTTGCCGACGCCGCCTTTCTGGTTGCAGACCACGATGCGGCGGGTGATCGTGGGCCGTTCGATGTCGGGGGCGGGGTTGGCGTCGAGCCACAGTTGGACTGCCTGGGCTAGCCCTTGGATGAGGGAGACTCGCCGGTCAGATGCGATATGCCGGAACTCCTCCCACTGCCCGGGGGGCAGGAAGGTGGAGAAGGAGTCTGCTCCGGCTGTGTCGATGGTGGCGGGTGTGGAAGCCAGGCTGCACCAGTCGGTGATGCCTTGTTCGACGGCGGTCTGGATCTCGATGCCGTGCTGGGCGGCTCTGATTTTGAGGTTCTGCCGGAGCCATCCCGGCAGCTTGGAGACGACCTTCTCGCGGTCGCTGGAGGTGGCTGGCGAACTCATGGAGGACACCATACTAACGCGCTTGATCATTTGCAGTATCGACACGTTAGCTAGACCAAGTTGCTGGAGCTGTCCGCCCTCTCCCCCCCTGATTACGCCGTAATCAGCCAGGACTTGGCGAGCTGACCGCGCTCCCGTGATTACGGCGTAATCACGGGAGTCTTGATGCCGTTTGTGAGGCTCTGACTCGTCTTGTCCCAGGATGGAGAGGTCAACTGCCTTGGCTCGCCAGGCCTCACCAGACGTTGAGGTTGTTGTAGGGCCTCACCGCTTTCACGCGTCACGTCGTTGGCGAGGGCCAGGAAGGTGGGGTGCAGGATGTACGTGCCCAGCTTGACCGCCGTCTCCATGTTTCGTCGCCGCGGGCCAGGTCGGTGACGAGGGCGGCAGTCCACCCCTCAAGGTAGGCATGCGGGAGCAGCAGCCCCAGGAAGCCAAAAGCGGCCTCCGCACGGCGCTCCGCCGAGTGCCGTACGTCGGTCTGGCCCGGCATGCCGGCCGCGCCAAGGTCGGCCTCGGCCCAACTGTGCGCGCGGACGTGCACGGCGAGAGCGAGAACATTACGGATGAAGCCCTCCTGCGCTACAGGCCCGACCGGCGGGTGGCCCGGCACGTCCGGCCCAAGCTCGCCTGCGTTCGCCCCGCCAGCTTGCCCAGGGCCCACGTCGATCGAGCCAGGTCGGGAGGATTCCGTCGTCACTCTCGTGCCGCGTCACGGGCGGCCCTCAGCACCCCAAGAGCCAGCCGGTCGAGGCGCTCAGGTGATGCGGTGGCCCATTGGCGCGGCCCCATGCGGATGTCGGCGTCCATACCCTTCCCCCAAGCCGGTCCGACGAGAAGAGCAGGAAAGGCCGATGAGCCCAGGATGACCCGTCTCACGCCGTTGTTCCAGCTTCAGTACTGGATGCGACAGCACTGGGACGATCTGGACAGGCCCGCCAGTGGCTTCAGCTGAGACGGGACATGCGTATGGTCACGGCTGTTGGGGGGCTTGTGAGCCAGGAACGTGGCGATCGTCCTCTTTCCTTCGTCAGGCTCCTGCAGCAGTCGCACAATAAGGACGAGTCCGGCTTGATTCAGCAGAGCGACGATCCGATCCGGCGGCAGCAGGTGAGACGCGTAGGACACCGGGTGGCCTCCATAGGCCTGCGTCGGGCGTAGGTGTATGTCGTCTCCCACGTGGCCGGCCATCATCAGACTGCCGCCAGGTGCGAGCGTGCGATGCGAACACGACAGGCAGCAACTCCGGCGGCGTGTGGTGGGTGGAGTAGTAGGCCAGGATGCCGCCGAGCTCGTTGTCTGGGATAGGCAGGGCGGTCATGGACCCCACAGTGAAGCTCAGTTCGGGTGGGCCTGCCGGGCTAGCTTGATCATCTTCGGAGACAGGTCGATGCCGAGTGCGGATACTCCCAGGTCTGCCAGATGCGCCGTGACTTTGCCGGGACCGCATCCTAGGTTTGCGACCGGCCCGAGGTCGGCCATCTGCACGACTTCGGCGAACGAGGCCAGCATGGCGCGTGACAACGGGTCCAGTTCTGCAGGGGCTTTGACGAGTTCCGTGTAGTCGGCGGCGACGGCGTCGTAGGACTCCCTGACCGCGGCAAGTAGGAGGGCTCAGTCACGCGGGTGACTCCAGAGGAGGACGCTGACAGCTAGGTGGCGGGTCTGAGATCGGGCCCTACCAAGCTCTCGGCATCCGTCAGGTGATTACGTCGTAATCACCTGACGGCGACCTGCGGCCCGGAAGGTCGGCTGTTCCTGTCGGACGGTTTGCTGTGGCGCGTGATGAACAAGGCAGCAGTTGGGGGACAGGGGGCCCGCCTCAATTGATCTGGTTCCGAGTTGGACCCCTGACGTGCGGCGACCAGTTCAGTTGAGACGTGGGGGTGCCGGGCAATCTCAGCTGATGTGGTCCTGGCCGGGGGATGCCGGATGCCGTCTCACTCGATCTGGTTTCGAATAGCCTGCTCCGCCCCTGTAGGGCGAGCGTGGAACGGTCGTGGAGATGATGGCCTGATGCAGTACATCCTCAACGCACCGGGACGGCTGACGGATAGGGGACGGCGGTTCCTCGCCGCGCGGGCCCGCACCGTTCCTTTCCCCACGCAGGACTACCCGGACGACACCGAGGTCATCGCCCGGCTCGCACCGTTTCCCGAGGTGGACACCACGATGCTGCTCGCCGGGCTCCGGCAGGCCCAGGACCGCTACGGCGGGCTGGTCTATCGCACCTCCGCCTGGTCGTTCCAGGAGGAGATTCGTTTCGAGCCGTGGCCGTACTACCAGGAAAGCGTGGACCACGGGCCGCTTGCGGAGTTCATCGACCACGAGGTGGCGCACCCGTACTCCGTGAAGCTGCGGAGCGACGGCGCGGTGGTGTACTGCTTCGGCGTAGACGTGGCCGTGTTTGCGGACGCCGACGCCCTGATCGAGGCGGACGCACTGTACTGGGAGTGCGAGAGCTGGATCCCAGTGGTGGAGCCGAAGGTAGGACAGTCCCCTGCGGGGGTCAGGGAGGCGGCTTCACGGCTGTCTTTGATCCGGGAGGGTTCCGGGAACACGGAGTGGTGGTGGGAAGCCGACGGGTTTCGAGTACACCTGTGGCGGACGTTCGCGGAGCTGTTTCAGCAGGAGAGGCTGGTCAAGTGGGGGCTGTGGGCCAGGGACGAGGCAGGTCTGCAGGCAGCCCACCGGTTCCTCGCGGGAAACGATCTTCGGTGACTGCTGCCGGTCTTCCATAACAGTTCGTCTCAGACGATCTTGCAGACCAGATCGTCTGAGATGACGAGCGAATCGGACCCGATCAACCGGGACAAGGACCAGATCGGCAGAGACGGGACAGAGGAGGCGGTATGAGCGTCCTACTGTCCCGTCTCAACGAAGCTAGTCGTCCGCGCCTCGCTGATCTGCGTGGACCGCATTGGGTGAGGGGCGGGGACTCGCTTCGTTGAAAAAACGACTCGATTGAGTGAGACGGGACACCTGCGGATGGATGCTCACATGAACGGCTCCTGGGGCCCTGGTGATTACGCCGTAATCACCAGGGCCCCAGGAGCTGGGCAGGGCCGGCTCGCAGGAGGGCGGTTTGCATCTGGCCGTCTTGGGGTGGGGGAGGGGTGGCGGGGTCTGTCCGTAGCCGAGCAGATGCTGTGGGATGCCCTTCTTCGGGCCGGCCCCACATTCCGTCGGAATGCTCGCCCGTGAGATGGGGTGCACGGGCATAGCTCGCGGGGGCGGTGTGTGCTGGCTTACCCGAGAACGAGTTGAGCTGCGGCAGTGTAGGCGAGCCGGGCCTCAGGGGTCATGGCAGCTGGCCTTGAGGTCGTACGCTCGATCCTCCTCAACGAGCGGACTGCCGCTGCGAGATAGGTCTCCAGGCCCACGAGTTGGGTGGGAGTCTGGCACTCGGGGAGGACTGCTTCGATCTGCTCCAGCCAGTAGGCGACGTCTTCGTCGTCGTCCAGGGGCCGACGACGAACTGTATGGGGCCCTCCTCTACTTGGAGGCCCATGCTGGGGCGCTGAAGGAGCAGACTGCTCGACGCACAGCGGCGCTCACGGGCGTCACGCTGTGGGAGTACATCCGAGAGCAGGCCGACATCCACCAGGCTGCAGCCGTTGAGGCAGCCCGAGCCGCGAGAGTGGAGTGGACCGACCTGGCGCCGGCGCTCGCCGTGAAGTCGGCCAGCGCGGCCTACAACAAGGCGGCCAGACTCCGCGCAGCCGTACTCAGCGACCTCTCCCCGGACGGCGCCCCCACCGTGCCCGTCCGCCGAACCCCGGAAGCCGTGCTCGCAGCCGAACGACATGCTGCCCAGCGTGCAGCGGAGGAACGGCGCGCGCAGGAACACGCCGCCCGTCGCCACAGCCTCATCGCTCCGGTCGCGCAGCGCCTACTCGACCATCGCGACGGCCGGCATCCGGGCCACGTCGGGATCCTCCGCCTCTTCATGCAGTACGCGGAGTTCGGCGACAAGGCGTGCCGCGTTGAGGCTGCCGATCCGTACGGGCGGCCTGATCAGGGGTTTTGTCGGGGAGGGGGACCTTCGTGCGGAGCGTGGCATGGCACCGTGCCGAAGACGGCAAAGGGGCACAATTCCACCACGTTCACCGGGAACGCTCAGGATCCCAAGCCGTGGCCTCGGCCGTAAAAGTTTCGGAGGTAAGAGATGGACGTTGTGTGGTCCATGACATCGGGGCAATCGGCACTCTTCGATTCCACCGAGAGGCGCTCGGAACTGCGTGACCTTGTGAGTGCCTTTAGGGAACTGCGCGCTAGCGGTCGGGGCCATCTGGAAGTCAATTTGCCGGATAGCCTGTACCCCTACTTGACCCTCAGTTTCCTAGGTGATCATGCCGTCATTCATCTCTTCACCTCCGAGGACAGTGTGTCCCTTCTTGTTGGGGATGGCTCTGTTTCCCCGGAGGGAGAAGTCGACGTTCCGGTCATGGATGAACTAGGAACCTTTACAGGTGACTTCGTGATGGGAGTCGATCGCGCATGGGATGTCATGGAGAATTTCGTCCGAGCGGGAGCGGTCGAAGGGCTCGGAGAGTGGTATGAGCTGTAGCGAAAGCTAGGACGTGCCACCTCCGGCGATAGTCGGACAGTAAAATCGCCGGCAAAGCATGATCCTGCTACACCATGAGACGCACACTGCATTGCTCGCAACGCCCCCGGCGCCCACCGCGTTTGGGCCCCGGGGCATTTGCTCTATGGTCACCACGAGGCCACTGAAGTATGAACTCGCGGGCGTTGACGTCACTTTCGCCCCAGCCGCAGGCGATTAACCGACGTGCTTGACCGTATCGATGACCCACTGGACGAGGTCCCCACGACCACGGGCGCGGCTGCCCTCACCCGAGCCCGGGCACAAGGGCGGGCCGTCCAAGCAGCCCACACCGCTGCCGCTGCCGCGCAGGCCGTGTTCAGCCGCCTGCGCCGCTGGTGACCATGCACGGCTCCGCCGCCTTGCCGTCCTCCCTAACCATCGGCTGGGCCGACGGGGAAGTCCGGATGGCTCGCGAAGAACTGCGTCTCCGCCCTCATCCAATCGAGCTGCTTCAACGCCTGCCCGATTCCTCCGTGGTCGAGGTGCACGGTCAGCCGGCCGTAGGCCTCGCCCAACATCCGCTGATGCTTCGGTCGCCGTTCCACCTCCTCGAACCGCTCCTGCAGAAACTCGAACCAGCGCTCTGCCTCGACCCGCATGCGGTCGTTTGTTGGTGGTGCAGGACCAGGTCACGTCATCCACGACGTCGTCGGTGGGGGAGACGATCAGCTGGAACCGTGCGGTGCCGGGAGCGTCGCCGGGCGTGGGGACGGTGTCGAGGTAGCCGTCGATGGTGACGGGCTTGGTGTCCATCAGATGGCCTCCGCCAGGGGCTTGGTGGGACGAGGGGAGCGGGGTCGGGTACTGCGCTGGCGATATCCAGGAGCTCGCGGTTGCGTCGCTTCTGGGCGTCGGTGAGCGGCCGGGCCTTCGCGCCGTGGCGGTGCCAGAGCGGGGAGGCGGGCGGCTCGGCGTAGGCGAGGGCGTGGTCGACGTCGCGTTGGGTGCTGTTCAAGGGAGCTTCCGGGGGAGGAATTCAGGCGTGGTCGTCGTCGCGCCGGCGCTTGAGCTGGACGTCGGAGGCGAATCTGCCGAGGCGGCCCTCGGTGGGGTTCGCGGCGATCCAGTCCTCAGCGCGCGCCTTGTGCACGGGCTCGCCGTAGTGGGAGCGCATGGGCGTGGGCTGGTCGCAAAGCGCGCAGGGGCGGTCCTGCCAGCGGTCGAAATGCTGGCTGTCGCGCCAGCGCGCCGGGAGGCGGGATCAGACCCGGCTCGAACAGCGGCTTCTTGCTTCGGCGGCCTGTCACGGCCGGAAGGCGGGCAGCTGCTGGAACACCTGCGCCACCAGGTCCAGCCGCGGCTTCCAGGCCGAGAGCGCGCCCGTGGCGGGCACGGGCCTGCGCTCAGAAGCCGGGCCGCTGACTCTCCCTGGCACCACACGCACCAACCGCTCTTCCACCGGGCTCGACATGCCCAGTCTCCACGCCATGGAGGGAATCGATTTGGACATTCGGTTCCCGCAGCTACCGCAGTGGAGAGTCAAGGCCGTCCTTGCAGAGCACGGCATCTCGGGAACCGAGACCGACTGGGTGCACCATGCCTGTGAAGGCTGCCCTGACTGCCTTACGTGCTTCCCACCGCAGGTTGACGCTCCGCGCTCATCCCGCCTGACGGGAGGCCAAGGCTGCAAGGTTCCCGTCCGATGGGATTCGCGGTCGTGTTGTGCAAAGCCCCTTGGATTAGGGCCGATTCCTGGCCGGATCATGGGCACGTGCCGCGTGATCAGTGCTGTTAGTCCTCATGAGCTTCGAATTCAGCAGGGAGGTTCATGCCATGACAAGTCGTCAGCGATCGTCTGGCTGCGACACGTCAACTCCTGGTGTCCGTATCGGAGGGGCGGGGGAGTATCGTGTCTCCGAGCTTGATCAAAAGAAAGTGGCCCCCACGACCTTCAGCAAGTCGAGGGGGCGGGCCCGCGGACTTTGTGAGAGGAGTCCGGAGGCCTGCCGACCACCCGTACAGAGCGAATCCCAGGTGATCGACATGCATCAGGGTACCCGTACCCTGCCTCAGTCACACAGCACCCCGCCGTGGTGCCAGCAGCGCGTGAGCGTGAGCTGGCCCTTCGGCGGGGCGTTTGTGCTGCGCTCAGCCGTCTGCCCCTCGGTTGAGGGGAGCGGCATGAGCTAGTCGAGGGGCGGCAGCGCCGCCCGGGGCCCAGTTACTAGGTGATTAGCAGTCACCTCGGCTGACGCCCCATCTGCCACCGGAGGGCTTAGCAGGCCCTCCGAAGGATTGCTGGACCGGTTCGCAGCCGGTCAAGCGGTCGATCTTGGTTCTCACCAGAACCCGAAGCACCCGGTAGGGGCTTCGTTGTGCCCACTTCTGAAAGAAGGGAGCGGTGTCATTCTGCATGACCGCTCGGCCTTTCGCCAGCCCACATACACCCGTTTTACTCCTGTTTGCCCTTCTGTGGCGCCACGTGTTGACGGATTTCACAGCCCGATCAGTCCGGACGATCCCTGTCTAAAACGGGGAGGCGGGCGGCCTGCTCCTGCCAGCCGGTGCTCGCGGGCGGCCGTCGCCGGGGTGCCTCGGTGAGCGCCGTGGCGGCGTCGGCCGCCGCGCTGGAGCACCCTCTCGGTGCGCTCTTCGACAGCTCCGTCGACGAGGCCCCGAGGCTCCCCGGGCAGCGGAACGCGCTGCGGTCTCTGCCGACTTCGGGGCAGGCGGGTGACAAAGTCCCGGACGAGCCGCTGCGCCTGGGCCGGAGGATGCGGATGCGGCTGCTCGCCGCCGTCCAGGCGCTGTTGGCGGACCCGTCGATCACCGGGCTGAAGGATGCGCCGAAGCTGGCGGCAGTGGTGCTCTACGCGAAGTCGCGGGCGCCCAAAGGCGAGAGAAACGACCTCCTGACCTCCATCTGGGGTGCGGAGCTCGGTCGGTGGATGGGCGTGAAGGAGTCGACGGTCCACCACAAGGTGCTGCCTGTACTGCGTGGTTCGGGCGCACTGCGCACGAGGGTGGTCACGGATGCGAAGGGGCACCCGACGGGGCTGGACTGTCTGGTGATGCCGCTGTGGAACGCTCACCGCGGCGGGGGAGCAGGGCACCCGCTCGCACTGACGAAGGCGGAACTAGCAACGCTGCTGCGTCTCATCGAGGCGCTGTTCGGGCCCGGCTGGATGCCGGTGGGCAAGGAGCCGACGCCGCCGGGGCTGCTGGCCGGCCGTACGGGCAAGGGCGCGGCGACCGACCGGCTCGGGCTGCTGCTGATGGTGCTGAACACGCGGGCGTCCGGCTGGCTTCAGCTGTGCGGCGGCTCGGTCAGGAAGAAGGAGGGGCGTGGGGCGGCGACGCTGGCGCGGCTGCTGGGCTGTTCACCGTCCGGGGCGCGGAAGGTCCTGGCCAGGCTGGCGGAGGCGGGTGTCGTGGCGCGGCAGCGCAAGGCGACGGCGACGCGGATGAAAGGCCGGGGCAAGGTCATGCTGCTGCCGGTCGCTCGTGCGTACGGCAGCACTCTGGCCTTTGTGGAGGCTGTTCGGGGGCCTGATCCCGTGCTTTTGGCGCGTCCTGATGGTGCGTGCGGAGATCATGCTCCCGCTGCTGTGGCCGGTGCCCTTGGTACGACTGAGATCTGCGGTACTGAGACCACCGGGGAGGCGGGGAACCAGGAGCGTCCCGATGGTGCAAAGCTCCACGCAGTCCACGCTCCTGTGGTTACTCCCGTCGTTCCTCTCCAGCTTCCTTGTGGTTTTTCCGGCGAAGGCCGTGGGGGTGAAGGCCGTCGGCCGGAGCGCGTGTGCGTGCGCGAGGACCATGCCGCCGAAGGCGAGGCCACCGTTGCCGAGTCGGCGCCGCCAGCGGCTGAGGACGGCCCGCTACGCGGGGAAAAGCCGAATGAGTTCCCAGCCGATGAGCGTTGTGGGCAGCGTGCTGCCGGGGCTGTGGCCGGTGGCCGGCCGCAGGCCGTGGGATGGGAGAAGGCGCAGCAGCAGCGGAGGGCGGACCTTCCGGCTGATCTTGGTCTGCGGGTGGCTCTGGGGCCGGCCTCCGGGTTGTGGGAGCGGTTGTCCGGATGGCAGCAGGACCAGGTCGCGGCGGCTGCGAAGGCGGAGGTGAGGCGGCTGGCGGGCATGCTGGAGCAGCCGGAGACGGCAGCGCGTCTGCTGGCCGATCGGCTCACCGACCGGCTGGAGGAGACCGGGGGCGAGGCCTTGGTAGGCAGTGCGTTCGGGTGGCTGATCCGGCGGGGCATGGTGCAGCGACCGGTCTGTGCGGACGTGCGGTGCGACGACGGGATCCGCCTGGACACACGGGAGGACTGCCCCTCCTGCGCCTCGGTGATCGCGGACCGGCGCGCGGTGCGGGCCAGGATCCGCATGGAGACTGCGGCGGACCTGGCGGGCGTGGGTACCGCCGAGCTCCGGGCCGCCTACGAGCGGCGGCTGCGCACCCACACCGTGGTGGAGGCCGAACGCGCCCAGGTCCGGCATGCCCGTGCGGCCGCCGCAGCGCAGGAGCGGCAGGTCGCTGTGGCACGGCGCCGGGAACGGGAGCAGGAGCAGGAGCGAGCAAGGCAGTCAGCGCCTTGCGCAGACTGCGGGTTGCTAGAGGCGGCGGGCCTGTGTCCGGCGTGCTCATACTCCCGGCGTACCAACCTACTCGTGGAGGAGGCCGTCGACCTAGTGATCGCGGTACGGGCTGATCTGGACGATCCGCAGCAGGTATCCGAGCTCACCGCCCGCTGCGAGGCCGACACCCGGGCCCTGATCGACGAGGTCTGCCGGCGCCGCGGCGGCGATGCCGCCTGGACGGCGTACGCGGCGCCCGAGGTCGCCGAACAGGTGCGCGACGAGCGCCGGATGGCCGCCGTACGGCGGCTGATGGCGAGCGAGGACGCCGACGCGGAGGCCGACGCCGCGTACGAGGCGGCACTGCGCCAGCGGCCCCGAGACCTTCGGGCTGCGGAGGCCGCCGCAGCCGGCGCCCGCCGCCGTACTGCGGACTACCTGCTGTGCACCCAGCTCGGGCAACTGAAGGTGCTACGGGCGCGGCTGGCGGCCAGCCGGTCGCATCGCTGGGCTGCGTGACGGCAGGTAGCCATCCGCGCGCGTCCGGGGAGCAGCTTGGTCGGGCTGGGGCTCAGTGACCATGGTGGGAGCACCCCCGCGCGCGGGGATGGTCCCACCGTCCGCCGCTGCCGGACCTACTACGCAGGCTGCTCCCCGCACCGCGGGGATGGTCCCGTCGGGTTGTGCCACGTCTCGGCCGCCGTGCCGCGCCTTCCCTCGTGCAGTCGCGCAGGGTGCACGCGGCCAGACTGCGGCGATCTTGTCTTTTTCTTACCGGTTGCTCCACTTCTTCTTTCAGTTCTTAGAAAGATCTTAAAACCGTACAGATGGTGCGGTCGCAGGCTGAACTGCCCAACGCCTTCGGCTCGAAGTGTATGAAGGCGGCTAATCGGGACGACCGGAGGCCACTGTCGCGAGCAGCTCTTCAGCTTTTCTGGTGACTCGCATGGCTAGATTTGAATATCTGGCGCTCTTTCAGTGGGTGATATTTGAGTCGTTGGTGAAGATCAGCTCGTTTCTGTTGGCTCCGTGTTGCGGAGCGTAGGGGAGGGAGCTGATCGTGCGTCACAAACCTGTGGCCCATGGCAGACCAAGTAGAGGCCGGGTGCGCCAGGCGCGACGGCTACGGCAGATAGCCATCGGCGTCGTGATGCTGTTCGCGACCGAGGCGGCGCTGGTGTCCCAAGACACCGGCATCGCGTTCGCCACGCCGACCACCGATGTCACGGCGCAGTCGACCACCGAGGCACCGGGTCCGGCGGAGGCGCAGGATGAGGCGTCGGCGGTGCTGATGGCCCGGTTGCAGGGCCGGAAGATCGAGGTGCTGTCGGAGCGGGCGGCCGACTCGACGACGTACGCGTTGCCCAGTGGGGAGCTGGAGACGGCGGCGTACGCGGGTCCGGTCCGGGTGAAGCAGGCGGGTGTGTGGAAGGACATCGAGATGTTGTCCTGGAGTTGACGGACATTCATGGCAGCGTCATCATGCAGTTGCCGCTCGACAGCTCCGAGGCAACGAGCGCACTCGCATACGACGAGTACGGTAACCCCGAGAGCAGCAGCACCACTCGCTACGGCTGGCTCGGTGGCAAACAGCGCTCCAGCGAAACTGTCATCAGCGCCACCCTCATGGGAGTGCGTCTGTACACCCCCGAGACCGGACGCTTCCTTTCAGTGGTCCCGGTGCCAGGCGGCAATGCCAACGCCTATGATTACTGCACCGCCGATCCAATCAATTGCTACGATCTGGACGGAAAGTGGGGCTGGTGGAAGCGAGTAAAACACTCGTTCGGCTGCACGCACACGAAGTGCCTCTTCTTCAACAGAGGAAACAAACACCTTGTCATGCGTGACGGCCGCCCTGGCCTCCACCTCTTCAACCACAAGATGCGATTCGAGTGGGACAGGCACAGCGGCTGGCACATGAACTATGGGAAGAAGCATTTTCGTGCCCGCAATGCATTGCGGTGGACGGCCAGATGGGGGAGTAGGTTCATGCGGGGCGTAGGGCGTTGGGGGCCGCCGATCTACACCACCCCTGTACAAAGGTGGCGCTATCCGTGCTACCCGAGGAAGGTCTGCCCGCCCGCTTAGGCCGACCTCGGATACCGATCATGATTGGATGTGCCTCTACTGTTGATCAACAGTAGAGGCACATCCAATGAGTGAGGAGCTGATCAATGCGCTACATCTCGGCATCAACTCCGCACGACATGGAGATCTTCCTCGCGAAGATGGCTACCGAGTTCGCGACTGTGGGTGCTCGGGTCTACCTGGACCTTTACGTCGACGAACCGCTGACCGACGAGCAGGCAAGGAAGACTTTTGAAAGGATCTCCGAAGCCGCTCGCCAGAGACATGAGAAACCCTCGCGGTGGCGCCTTCTTGGACGGCGTGACCCCCTGATGGGCGTGGAGCTTGCCCTGACGCAGGACGAGAATGTGAAACACTTTTCCCGTCTGGCGCACCGTGTGATAAATGCTGAAGCGTGGCAGGGCGAGCACCAATTGTTCGGCACCATCGAATCCTCCGTACGGGTTTGGGTGGACATGCCAGACGAGGTGATCCAACGAGCCCTTGCAGCAACTGAGGCTGACGGAGCCACCGTGCGGGCAGAGGCGTCACTCTGATCAGCAACCGCGGAGCAGCGAAGGCACACTGCCGATACAGCTGTCACTGCGGTCGTTGAATCTGACCTGGACGCGAAGAGAAACCACAGCTATTTCAACTTCCACGTCAACACGTGCCATGGCGGAGCTGGGGACGGTGCTAGTGGAACGCGCGACATGACCGGAAGACGGAAAAGTCGGCCGCATCACCAAAGGTGAATAAGCGGGCACCTACCTGTTTCTCACTCCTGAAGTCGAAAACGCGTGGGGTTTCTACATCAGCGATGACCCACGATTCAAGGAGCGGGACCAACTCAGGGCAGACGACTTGTTCGCCCCGGACGAGGTCACACCACGCCTCCTAGACGAGATGGGCATCACCTGGGTGGAAGCCTCAGAAGACGAGCAAACAGAGAGGGAAATCTTCGACATTCGCAACGAATGGCGCAAACGGAGATGCGGACAGGAAAGGCGGAAGTCACTGCTCCGCTTCCTCTCCGGCTGCCGCAGCACTTGTCGTCGTAGGGCGAGTACCAGCTGCCGCCGGTGAGCTGGCAGCCTGCGCTCTGCTCGGGGGCGGTGACGGCTTCGGCCAGGAGGACCTCGGCCCGGGTGGAGCAGCCGTCGCGGTCGGCGTCGATCCAGTGCCGGAACGTGGCGCGCTCGTACCCGGTGCGGTCCTCGTCCTGGACGGGGATCGCGGCCAGGGCGTCGCGGACGGGCAGGACGATCGTGTTACCGGATTCGGCGCGCGTACGGGGAGCAGCCGCCTTCTTGCGTGGTGACGCGCCAGGCGACGGGATCCCTGCACGAGCCCCTGACCGGGCCGAACGCGACCGGCGCGCAGGTCTCGCCCGGACCGCGCACAAGACCTTCGTTGCCGCAGCCTCGTCCACCCTGGGCGACGGTCAGATAGGGGACAACGTCGTCGTTCAAGTGCACCACCTCACTGACGGTGGTCATCATCGCGGCGGCCGCCGTGAAGCTCGGGGCCCGAGCGACTGGAGGGCCACGAGCAGCGCTGCTCCCTGCGCCCCCCCCCGGCGTTCAAGCAGGTCGCGAAGGCGAAGTGGCAGCGTACAGAGTGCGAGTTCGGGCCGTGGGCGCGGATCTGCGCAAAGGGCAGGGACGTGAGCGGCAGTGTGTGCAGATGGAAATCCTGTCGTGGGATGCCCTCGATGAGCGGTCCTGACCCGGAGTTGCGGACGAGCTGGCCGACGTCGCCCGCGACCTCCGTGTGTGCCTCCTCTTGATGAGCCTCTCATTTCGCCATCGCGCAGACAGAGAGGGTGCCTCCCGCCAAGGCGACCCAGGCATGCAGAAGTGCCCACAGGACATAGAGGCGAATCTTGAAGAGCCTCTGGTACCTGGGCAGATGCCTCGCGAAGGCGTTTGGCCAGGCCGATTGGACATTCAGCTCAGGATGCAGCGCAGTCAACTGGTCTCTCAACTGCCGAGCCACAGTGTTGTGATACTCGAACCGTTCCCGAAACTTGAGGCACGCCAGCACGCCGTACAGGCCCAAACAGGTCATCGGTACTGAGATCACCAGCGTTGACGTGTCTATGCCTCTTTGCGATACGAGGCCCAGTCCTGCAGCGACAACCAGGATGACGATGTTGGAAAGCGCCGCCCGCTGGTTCTCCGACTGCACGGCCGCCTGCCGCTGATCGCGCCAGATCTCTAGAAGGACATCGCTGGCGTCAGCCATCGGGCCACCCCCCTGACGGACCCACCCCCAGCGGCAAGGCCATCACCATGAGCATGCGGTCAGGTCGTGTCCCTTGTCATGGTGCCGATCAATCGGTCGAGCGGAGGGTTGATCCGCAGCAGGTCTCCGAGCTCACCGCGCGCTGCGAGGCCGACACCCGGGCGCTGATCGACGAGGTCTGCCGGCGCCGCGGCGGCGATGCCGCCTGGGCGGCGGATTGCCGAACAGGTTCCCGGCGAGCGCCGGGCGGCCGCTGTGTGGCGGCTGATGGGGAGTGCAGACGCCGGGGCTGGTGAGCCCTGGCCTGCTGGAGGGACTTCTCGACAGCCCTTGCCCCAGCCCACGAAGCTCCGCACCTCGCAAGCACAGAGTCCCCGTCAGCGAACCGACGAGGACTCATGAACGATCGAGGTTAGTCGCCCTGCGGATCTCAATATTCCGGGTCGGAATTTAAAGTTCCGAAAACGGGAAACTTGTTGAAGCGCGATCTTACGGGAGTGACGTACCGGGGTCGAGCAGGCGGATGGAGGTCCAGAGGACCCAAGAAATTCGCCGTGCATCAGATTTTCTACGTTGCATCACCCCATCGACACCGACCGGTATTAGGTGTAAATGATTAAGCAGCCAACACCATCGGGGAGGATTTCTCATGCACTATGTCTGCTCGTTCGTCCCCGCGCACGTCCTCGACCACATCGCGAGGGTCCATGCGCGGGAAAGCCTCGATCCGACTGACGCCCAACGGTCTGCCGTCGTATCAGAGCAATTCCGCAGGACGCGGATTCAGGCGCCCGTAGTAGCGCCGAACGCGCCGGCTCCCCAAGAACTTGGCGAGGGGCTGGTCCAAGGTATCCAGATCCCCAAGCCGGGGTCGGCCGGCGTCGTCATCTATGACGACCTGAACCAGTGGACGTACAATGTGAAGGCCGTCCGGGGTGAGGGTGACCCGGCCGTGGCAGGGCAGAACGCCAACGACGCGTACGACCACATGCACAAGGTTCTGCAGTACTACCAGGACAACCTCGGACGCGACTCCCTGGACAACTCCGGACTGAACGTGATAGCCAACGTGAATTTCGGCGTCGGCTTCGACAACGCTTTCTTCGATCCGTCCGCACTTCTCATGGTTTTCGGGAACGGCAGCAATGTCGTATTCCGGGACCTGACCGGTGACATCGACGTGGCGGCCCACGAACTCACCCACGGCGTGACTCAATTCACCAGCGCGCTGAACTACACGAACGATCAGAGCGGCGCTCTCAACGAGTCGTTCAGCGACATGATGGCCTCGGCGATCGACGCGTGGGCCAACGGTCGCGACGCGGACAGTCACGACTGGCTCATCGGCGACGACATCATGGCCCCGAAGCTGACTGGCGAGGCTCTGCGCAGCATGGCGGAGCCGGGCACCGCTTACGACAACCCCGTTATGGGGCGTGATCCGCAGCCCCGTGACATGAGCGGCTACTTCCAGCCTGCGGACCCGCACCTGATGTCGGGTATCACCAATCGCTGGTTCTACTTGATCTGCCGTGAAATAGGGATCGCCGAAGGCACCCTGATCATGTATCAGACGCTTCAGAACCTCTGGCCGACGGCCAAGTTCAGTGATGCCGCCGCAGTCGCCGCGTCACAGGCGGCAATACTCGCCACGAACAAGAAGGTGTCCCGCGAGGCGCCTCAGGTGGTACGGGCCGCGGCGCGACAGCAGGGCATCTGGTAGTGGCACGGTGACGCCCATGCTCGCGCAACAGGGAAGGTCCGGCATCGCCCAGGGCATCTGCAGCAGTCACGTATGCCCCTCAGGTCCAAGCGGGCAATGAGGCGCTCTGGCCTCGATCGTTCATGAGGGTCCGTCAGCAAGCTGACGGACCCTCATGAACGATCGAGGCCAGAGGAACAGCAGAATCGACCACATGATCTCGGCCAGGATCGGTAGCGCATGGACGATGAGCGGCATGGAGCTGAGGCCGGGGCGGGACTGTAAGACGTTCGGTGTAACTCCCGATCATGGAAGGTGCATCGATGACCAGTGAGAACGTGTCCGGATCCGAGGCTGTCGAGTCCGTGGAGGCTGTGCAGGCAAAGGCTGTGGACGACCAGTTGATCGACGAGCTGGTGGGCCGAGCCCAGGCCGAGGGTCTGCAGCTGACCGGTGAGGGCGGGCTGCTCCAGCAGCTGACCAAGCGGCTGCTGGAGTCCGCCCTGGAGGGCGAGATCACCGATCACCTCGGCTATGACAAGCACGACCCGGCTGGCAAGAACGGCGGCAATTCCCGCAACGGCAAACGCTCCAAGACCGTCCTGACTGATGTCGGACCGGTGGAGATAGTCGTGCCCCGCGACCGCGACGGCTCCTTCGAACCAAAGATCGTCAAGAAGCGGCAGAAGCGCCTGAGCGGCGTCGACGAGATGGTCATCTCGCTGGCCGCGAAGGGCCTGACCACCGGGGAGGTGCAGGCGCACCTGGCCGAGGTCTATGGCGCCGAGGTCTCCCGGCAGACCATCTCCACCATCACCGACAAGGTGCTGGAGGGCATGGCCGAATGGCAGAGCCGGCCGCTCGACGCCGTCTATCCGGTGGTTTTCATCGATGCCATCCACGTGAAGATCCGCGACGGTGCGGTGGCCAACCGGCCCATCTACGTGGCCCTGGCCGTGACCACCGAGGGCCGGCGGGAGATTTTGGGGCTGTGGGCAGGTGACGGCGGCCAGGGCGCCAAGCACTGGCCGCACATCCTCACCGAGATCAAGAACCGCGGCGTGAGCGATGTGCTGATGCTGGTCTGCGACGGGCTCAAGGGCCTGCCCGAGGCGGTGGAGACGGTCTGGCCGCGGACGATCGTGCAGACCTGCGTCGTGCACCTGCTGCGGAACTCCTTCCGCTATGCCGCCCGTCAGGACTGGGACAAGATCGCCAAGCTTTTGAAGCCCGTCTATACGGCGCCGACCAAGGAGGCCGCCCTGGACAGGTTCGCCGAGTTCGCCGACGCCTGGGGCAGAAAATACCCGGCGATCGTGAAGCTGTGGGAGAACGCCTGGGAGGACTTCACCCCGTTCCTGCGGTTCGACACTGAGATCCGCCGCATCGTCTGCACGACGAACGCGATCGAGTCGGTCAACGCCCGTATCCACCGGGCGGTCAAGGCCCGCGGGCACTTCCCGAACGAGCAGGCCGCGTTGAAGTGCGTCTACATGGCGATCATGTCGCTCGACCCCACGGGCAAGGGCCAGGCCCGTTGGAGCCCGGCTTCCTTGGCGGACTACAACCAGGCCCGCGGCCACATGCTGGCCCGGATGCTCGGCGGATCCGGCGACACCCTCGACAACCTCTTCACCATCACCCAGAACCCCACCAACAGCCCCGACATGCGCGACCACGAACAGGACATCTACAACGCCGTCAAGGACAACGGCGAAGTCATCACCTACAACGTCTACCTCGAATACAGCGACGACCTGCCGGACTCGGTCCCGAAGGACATTCAGCTCGAAGCCCACGGCACCAAAGGCTTCGCCCTGGACCAGCTTCTGGACAATCCCGCCGCACGAGCAGCAACAGCGGCACCGACGAGGACTCCTGTGAGCACCATCGACGACCTCATCCGCCTCTGCCCTCCTCCCGCGGCTCCACCCGCGGTCGACTGGACGGCCGCAGAAAGCACCCTCGGCCGCCCGCTGCCCCGGGACTACAAAGAGCTCGCCGCCGTCTACGGGCCGGGCAGCTTCTGCAACTTCCTGCACATTTACCACCCGTCCGGCAGCCTCACCGGGCCCCTGGCCGCCAGCGTCCAGGAGCAACTCCAGCGCGACCGGGACCAGGGCACCTTCCCCGTGCCCCACGACCCCCGGCACCTCCTCGTCGCGGGAGTCACCGACAACGGGAACTACCTCTTCTGGATCACCGAACCCGAGTCCGAGCCCGATACGTGGCGCATCGCCATCAACGAAGCCCGCGGCCACGACTGGTACACCTTCGACGGCACCCTGACCGACCTCCTCACCGACCTCCTCAGCGGCGAACTCCACATCCCCCTCTTTCCCACGGACGTCCTCCACCAGGGCATCACCTTCACGCCCTCCCGCCGTGACAACGCAGCACCGCTAGCGCCCCCCGCGAGCCGGTCGGTCGACACCAACACCATCCGCGAGTGGGCCCGTGCCAACGGCTACGACGTCCCCGACCGAGGCCGCATCCCCGCAGCAGTCCACGACGCCTGGCAGCAAGCCGCACAAGGAGGGGAGTGAAGCTCGGCCGTTCGGCCACTGAGGATGTCCGGCTGGGTACGCCGCAGGAGTGCAAGCGCATTCGCGCCGGTTCGACGAGCCGGCCAGATATGCGTGACCTCGACTCGCAGGCAGGCGGCCGAACGTCCTGCATTGGGTCTTCGCGCCCGGGAATGGGTTCTGCTAGCGACTCACGGTGGTTGTCGCGGGCAGTGAGAGACGCGTTCAGCACGTCAGAACCGCTGTCCCACGGCCAGCGTCAGGCCATCCCGCAACATGATGTCCACGCAGTGCGAGCAGGTGCCCTGCATGCCGTGTTCACGAATGTCTGTCTCGGCGACCTCGCAGAGCGGGCGGCCAGGGGCAACTCATAGCCAGCACGGCCGGAGACCGGGTCGAGCGAAGCCGCATGCGCATGACAGGAAGCGCCGGGCTTCAGCAGCACGGAGGAGCGCCGCCCGTGGCTCGCGGTGACCGACCACCTCCGGTCAATGTGCCTGCAGACCTGGCGTCAACAGGCGAGATCATGCTCATGTCTCCCCGACGGAAACCCACAAAGAAACGGAACACCCACAGAGGGAGATTTTCATGAACGCCGCACTCGCCCGCCTCACCCAGCTGATCACACCGCCCTCCGAGCCCCGGCGCACGGACTGGGACGCGGTCCAGGAGCAGCTCGGCGTCACCCTCCCCACCGACTACAAAGAACTCATTCGCGCCTACGGCGGCAGCAACTGGGACGACTACCTCTACCTCCTCGAACCGGGCTGCCCCAACGACAACTACGACCTCATCGAGTGGGAAGACCAGCAGACCGAAGCACTTGAAGGGCTCTGGGAGTTCGAGAAGAAGCCCGACGGACTTGCGGACGCTGGCAGCCGGGTCATCCCCTGGGCCACCACCGATAACGGCGAGTGCCTCTACTGGCTCGTCAAACCGGGCCAAAACCCCGAGCAGTGGACGGCCATGGTGAACGAGGCCCGTGGCGACCGCTGGGAGCACTACCCGATGACCTGTACCGAGTTCCTCCTCGCCGCTCTCCCTGGCGACGTGCAATCCGACGTGCTCACCTCCCGTTTCCCGCTCACCATGTACGAATACCGGCAGCTGACAGCTTCCTGCTGAGGTTTTCACTCGCAGCGCGGAGGCCGGTGCCGGGACACGGAAGGTGTTCCGCCGTGGCCGGAGCACTGGAGGGGCGAGCTGGCGGACTGCGTCTGCCAGCTCAAGCGGGTCAGGCGGCCTGGCAGGGCCTGGAGTGAGCCCCGGTCGCCGCCGGCAGCCGCAGTCCTGGACCGTGCCGTCGGCGGCGCGGTGGCGGTCGTAGAAGTCGCTCACCCTGCGTCGCGGTCCCCCGGGTCAGCCGCCGACGTGGATGCCGGGGCGTCGGTCGGGGTCGGGTTCGTTGCTGCGGATGATCTCGCGGGTGACCGGGGCGGTGTCGCCGCGGCCCAGCAGGAAGTAGCGGAACATGTGCATCAGGGGGCTGCCTTCGGCCCACGCGAAGTAGCAGTGCGGCTGCACACCCGTCGCGTTGCGCAGGGCGAGCAGGATCGCGGCGATGGCGTTCGGGGCGGCCGGGGCCGCGGCGCGCAGGATCCGGTATCCGTCGACCTCGACGCCGCGTACGGTGAGGGTTTCGCTGAAGTCGGACGGGTCGATCACGTCGATTTCCACGAACAGCACGTCGGCCGGAGCCGGCACGGGATTGCTGCCGCGCTGTTCGCGCTCCTTGGCGGAGTACTCGGCGCCGTCGCCGGCCTGGCGCCGGTTGGCGATGATGTTGATGGCGTTGTCGTGGGCGAGGGTGTCGGTGATGAACCGGCGGGCGGCCGGGTCGAAGACGATGCGGTCGGCGCGCAGTTCGGTGGTGCGTGAGACCCGGGAGATCAGTGACACGGCGATGATGCCGGCGATGAACATGCCGGAGATGGAGATGCCGTCGGGCTTGTCGACGATGTTGGCGACCAGGGCGTAGAACAGCACCGCGGTGAGCAGCGCGAAGCCCGCGGCGGCCGTGCGTCGGCGGCGGCGTACGACCGAGACGGTGACGGCGAAGGCGCCGGAGACCATCATGGCCAGGATGCCGGTGGCGTAGGCGCCGGCCTGGGCGTCGACGTCGGCGTCGAAGGCGAGGGTGATGAGGACACAGAGGACGGTATAGACGATCACGACGGGGCGTACCGCGCGTCCCCACTCCGGGGCCATGCCGTAGTCGGGCAGGTACCGCGGGACGATGTTGACCAGCCCCGCCATGGCGGACGCGCCCGCGAACCAGAGGATCAGGATGGTGCTGACGTCGTAGACGGTGCCGAACGCCTCCCCGACGTTCTCGTGGGCCAGCCAGGCCAGGGCCCGGCCGTTGGCGCCGCCACCGGGCTCGAACTCCTTGTGCGGAATGAGGACGGTGGTCACGAAGCTCGCGGCCAGCAGGTAGACGCTCATGATGAGCGCGGCGGTGGTCAGCAGCCTGCGGGTGTTGCGGATACGCGAGCGCAGCCGCTGCTCGGGATCGGCGCCTTCGGCGGACACCAGGGGCATCATGCTCACCCCGGTCTCGAAACCGGACAGCCCCAGCACCAGCAGCGGAAACGCCACCAGCGCCGGCTCCACCAGGTCACCGAATCCGCCTCCGCCCGCGCCGAGCGCGTCCGTCCACGCCGAGAACGCCCCCGGCGTGGTGAACACATCCGTCAAACCCACGGCGATGACCACCGCGTTGAGTACGAGGAAGACCGCGACCAGCGGGATGGCCACGCTGACCGCTTCGCTGAACCCGAGCAGGAACACCCCTCCGAGCACCAGCAACAAGGCCACCGTGATGGCGACCTCGTGGCCGTGCAGGGCATGGGGCAGGTAGGGGTTCTCCATCATGTGGACGGAGGCGTCCGCCGCGGACAGCGTGATCGTGATGATCCACGACGTGGCCACGAAGCCGAGCAGGACCAGCACGAACAGCTTGCCCCACCAGAACGGCAGCAGATCCTCCAGCATCGCCACCGACCCGGCTCCGTGCGGGCTCTCCCGGGCCACCCGCCGGTACATCGGCAGCATCCCCACCAGCGTCAGCGCCACGATCAGCAACGTCGCCAACGGCGACACCGCCCCGGCCGCGAGCGCAGCGATCGCCGGTACGTACGCCAAGCTGGAGAAGTAGTCCACCCCCGTCAGGCACATCACCTTCCACCAGGCGTGCGGCTCCGTATGCCCCTCACCCGCCGCCGGCCCGACCGGCTGTACCCGGTGACGCAGCAGCCAGCGTGCCAGGCTGCCGCTCGGCTGCGCCCGGACAGCGGGACTGTCCACCACTTCCGGAACGGCCAGTTCGTTCGCGTCCGACATGATCCCCAACAGCCCTTCCACCCGTACAGCGCACCGGCCACAGCGGTCACCGCACTCACGGCACCGCAACGATCACCGAGTATGCGGGCCTCACGGCGCCGCCGACCCACCGGGTCCACATCCCGTCGACCGCGCAAGCGCTCCCGTTGCCGCCCTGCCCCGCCTCAACACCGTTCAAGCGAGGTGGGATTCGACAGGAGGGGCGCCGGTCCTGAATCTCCAGGGTCAATGTGCTTCCGATAGTCAGGGGGCCCGCATGGATGGCCCGAGAACCAAGGTTGAGCTCTTCGCGGCGATCCGCCGCGACTCCCGTACCGAGAAGCTGTCGATCCACGAACTCTCGCGCCGTTACGGGGTCCACCGGCGTCTGGTACGCGAAGCTCTGACGTCCCCGTGGCCGACGCCGCGCAAGTTGATGCCTCCGCGCCCGTCGGTGATCGACCCCTACAAGCATCTGATCGACGTGATTCTGCGTGCTGATCTGGATGCTCCGCGCAAGCAGCGCCACACCGCGAAGCGGGTCTTCGACCGGCTGGTGGACGAGCACGGCATGGACAACGTCTCCTACGGCCGGGTACGGGACTACATCAGGCGCCGCAAGCCCGAGATCTGGGTCGAGGAGGGCCGCGGACCTCCCAGTGTGTTCATCCCGCAGACGCACCGCCCCGGCGAGGAGGCCGAGGTCGACTTCGGAGGCGTCTACATCACGCTCGATGGCGTGCGCACCTTGTGCTACCTGTTCGTTTTCCGGCTCTCGTTCTCCGGGAAGGCCGTGCACCACGTGTCGGCCTCGCAGGGGCAGGAAGCCTTCTTCGAGGGCCATGTCCACGCCTTCCAGGTGCTGGGCGGCATACCCAGGGGCAAGGTCCGCTATGACAACCTCCCCTCCGCGGTGGCCCGGGTACTCGGCTTCACCCGGGCCCGGGTGGAGACAGACCGCTGGACCGCGTTCCGCTCCTGGGCGGGCCTGGACGCCTTCTACTGCCAGCCGGGCATCGACGGCGCCCATGAGAAGGGCGGCGTCGAGGGCGAAGTCGGCCGGTTCCGCCGCAACCACCTGGTCCCCGTCCGTGATGTCACCACCCTGGCCGAGCTCAACGCCCGGATCGATGAGTGGGACCGGCAGGACGACCAGCGCCGGATCGGCGAGCGCCCGCGCACCGTCGGCGAGTACTTCGCCATCGAAAGACCCCTGCTGCAACCGCTGCCGAGGACCACTTCGAGACCGGGCGGCTCCTGACTCCGAGGGTGGACCGCTACGCGCAGATCACCGTGCGGCAGAACCACTACTCGGTGCCGGTACGGCTGATCGGCCGCCAGGTCCGCGTCCTGCTGCATGCCTCCGAGGTAGTGGTCTACGACGGCCGCGCGGAAATCGCCCGGCACGAGCGCCTCGTCACACGCGGCGGGAGCCGCCTGGACCTGGACCACTACCTGGAAGGGCTGCTGCGCAAGCCGGGCGCACTGCCCGGGGCGACCGCGCTGGACCAGGCCCGCGCGGCGGGCAAGTTCACCCCGGTGCACGACGCCTGGTGGGAGGCCGCTTGCCGGGCCCACGGGGACACGGCCGGCACCCGTGCGCTGATCGAGGTCCTGTTGCTGCACCGGCACATGAGCCACGACCACGTCGTCGCCGGGATCGCCGCCGCACTGCGGGCCGGGGCCCTGACCTCGGATGCAGTGGCTCTGGAAGCCCGTCTGGCCGCCGAACGTGAAACTCCTGCCGAGCCGGGCCCGGACACGGCGCTGGGCCGTATCGCCTCTCCGGTGGTGTCACTGACCGCGCTCAGGCTGGCCGCGCTGCCCCCGGACCCCAGGCCGCTGCCCTCGGTGGCCGCCTACGACCAGCTCCTTCGCCATACCCGGCCGTCGGCCGGGCGTCCCTCCAGTCAAGGGAGTCCTCAGCCATGAACGCCACTCGTCCCCGTGGTCTGACCGAGCCTGCCGCCGACGCGGCCATCGACGCGGCCTGCCGCGACCTGCGCCTGCCCACCATGCGGGGCGCCGCCCGCGACCAGATGACCCACCGCGGGTTCCTGGCCGAGCTGCTGATGGCCGAGTGCGACGACCGCAACCGCCGTCGCTCCGAGCGCCGGATCAAGGCCGCGGGCTTCCCTCGCGAAAAAGCCCTTCGCACGTTCGACTTCGACGCGAACTCCGCCATCGACCCGGCGGCCATCCATACCCTGGCCTCGTGCGACTGGGTTCGCAAAGGGCTGCCGCTGTGTCTGATCGGTGACAGCGGCACTGGCATGTCACACCTGCTGATCGCGCTGGGCACCGAGGCCGCGATGGCCGGCTTCCGGGTCAAGTACGTCTTGGCCACCAAACTCGTCAACGAGCTCGTCGAGGCCGCCGACGAGAAGCTGCTGACCAAGACCATCGCCCATTACGGACGGGTCAATCTTCTCTGCATCGACGAGCTGGGCTATATGGAGCTGGACCGGCGCGGCGCCGAGCTGCTGTTCCAGGTTCTGACCGAGCGCGAGGAGAAGAACAGCATGGCGATCGCCTCCAACGAGTCGTTCTCTTCGTGGACCAAGACGTTCACCGACCCCCGGCTCTGCGCGGCCATCGTGGACGGCCTCACCTTCGGCGGCAACATCATCGAAACCGGCAGCGACTCCTACCGTCTCGCGCACGCCAAGGCCCAGCTGGGCGGCGGCTGACCGATGGCCAACAGAGGGATCACCGGAGCGCGAACGACGCTCGCTGCTGCCACCTTGTTCCGTCGTTGACCATCAGATCGACCGACGACACGCGGGTAGTGACGGGAAGCCGGCTGCGAAGGTCAGCCTCGGCCTCCTCCAGCACGGCATCGTCTTGCCCCTGGGCGATGGTCAGATGCGGGACGACCTCGTCGAACTGCCCGCCGAACGGCGGGGTCTCCGGCCACCGGTCCGCGATCGCCTCGGTGAGCCGGCGGAACGGGATGTCCGGTTCGGGGACGAGATACAAGATCCCCGGGAATCGACCGCAGTGCTCGAACCGGGCCTCGAAGGGCCGGTGACGCCCGATCACTTCTCCGATGGCAGCGCAAGCACCGCTGTCAATGCGGCTCTCGTCGAGGAACGGGAAGAGGACGGTGACATGGGCCGGAACACCCGCACGGGCTGAGGGGTCCAGCCGCTCACGCCACGCTCGAACAGCAGGTTCTGCCTCGGGGACCCTCACGATGAGTCCCGACTGCCCTGCTTGAAACTCACTGGAGTCGTCGCTCGCCATCGCACATATGTATCAGCGAGCCCAGAACGGCAGCGACCCGATTACGAACGCGGGCGGTTGAATTCGCGGTCGACACCAAACGCGACCCTCGCTCCGGTGGGGCCAATCAACTCGTTCACGACGAGCACCCAAGATCGCTTAATCGGGGCCAGCGGACTCGTTCCCCTGGGGCCAATCGACTCGTTCGAAGCCACGCCCACGGTGCGATTCCGCAGCCGGGACAGCGGGTAGGCCAGACGGCGCCCTCCGTACGCCCTCCGGGACTTGCAGTCCGCGCATCTGACCGTCGTCAGATGCTGTCGTCGTCCACCGTGAGGTCGGCCCTCTGGCTCCCTGCTGCGCACGTCGCGGGGAGGGGACCAGTTGTGCACGGCTTAAGGTCCTTACGTGGCACACACCTTCGAAGAACTCGTGGAGAAGCAACGCGCCGCCGACCAGGCGCACGCGGCTGTCCAAACCCTGCGCACCAAAGGCGACCCTCCCGCCTACGAGACCGCGTGGCAGGTATGGCGTGACCTTGCACAAGACGTGCAGAGCGCGGTCACCGTGCATGCGAAAGAGCAGGGCGCGGTGCGGGCCGGCGTGGAGCTTGAGGTGAAGAAGGCGGTCCGCTACATCGAGTAGCGGAGCAGATGGCCTGGGACGTCCCGGACGCCGCCTTCGGCGCCCCGTGGGGCTAGCGCAGTGGGGACACCGACGACCCGGAGGGCGAGGACATCCGCGCGTCCGTCGGCCAGCTCTCCGTCATCGACGGGCTCGCCCTGACGCGCGCCCTCACACCACGAGGCTGACGCCTCGCGCGGCAGCGTCTTCTCGGCCTTTGCGAATGCCGAATCGGGCAGCTCCGCGAACGGCGCCCTCTCCATCCCCTTCCTCGTACGCCGTCCTCGGCGACTGCTCCCTCACGCGAGACGACGCTGACGTTGTTGGGCACCACAGCGTTGGTGGAAGAGTGGCGGTATGTGCGGTCGATACGTTTCCACTCGCAGCCCGCAGGAACTGGCCCCGCTCTTTCAGGTACCCGACGTTCCAGCGAAGGAGACGCTCGCGCCGAACTGGAATGTCGCCCCGACCGACGACGTGTGGGCGGTCCTCGAGCGCGCACCCCGCGGCGAAGAGGACACCGACACCGTCCAGCGGGAGCTGCGGCCGCTGCGCTGGGGCCTGGTGCCGTCGTGGGCGAAGGACGTGAAGGTCGGCGCACGGATGATCAACGCGCGGGTGGAGACGGTGCACGAGAAGCCCGCCTACCGCCGCGCCTTCACCCGGCGCCGCTGCCTGCTGCCCGCCGACGGCTTCTACGAGTGGGAACAGATCAAGGACCCGGCCACCGGCAAGGCCCGCAAACAGCCGTACTTCATCCACCCCGAGGACGAGCAGGTGATGGCACTCGCCGGGCTGTACGAGTACTGGCGCGACCCGGCCGTTAAACAGGACGATGACCCGGCCGCCTGGCTAATGACCTGCACCATCATCACCACCGAGGCCACCGACGCGGCCGGCCGCGTCCATCCCCGCATGCCGCTCGCCCTCACCCGCGACCACTACGACGCCTGGCTCGACCCCCGCCACCAGGACCTCGACGAGCTGCGGGCTCTGCTCGGCCAGCCGGCCGAAGGCCACCTTCATGCCCGGCCCGTGTCCACCGCCGTCAACAACGTCCGCAACAACGGCCCCCAGCTCCTCGACGAGCGGGCTGCGTAAGGCTGTCGGCGATTGCGCCAACTGCGGTAAGAACGAGCGAGGCGGGGGCGGGTATGAGACCGTGGACTCAGGCTGGTTCCGTCACTTTCCCCCGTAGTGACGGAGCCAGCCTCACTGCATCCCGGACAACTCTCCCCTCCGGCCGCCTGGGGGAGTACCTGCCGCAGATCTGCATACAGGCGGATCCGCACGCCGGGATGACCCGGGTCCCGCGTCATACCCTCGGCCGTCGCCGTCCCCCATGTTTGGGCGACGGCGTCCAGATTTCATCGAAGGTGCTATTCAACAGACTGTTCCAGCAGGCCTCGTGCAGAGACCGCGTGGTGCCGTCGTACGGCCGCCTGTACGCGCTGGTCATCCGGGCCGCTGGTCATCGGTGTGCCCTCTCTCCTCGGCAGGGTGAACGTCTCGACGGTGACGCGGGCGTCGTCGTGTATCCGCGCTTGGCCAGCGAGTTGGGGCGTCGACCTGGACCGCCTGCCACCGCAGGACCTCGAGGCAGAGCAGTCAGTGCTGGGCGGCATGGTGCTGTCGAAGGACGTCATCGGAGAGGTATCAGTAGTAGCGCACCTGATCGGCTTCGCCAGCCGACGCCATGGGACGATCTTCGCCGAGATGAGCAGGCAGAGGGGCGGAGATGCAGTACATCGTGCACGAGGACCCGGTCGGGCGGGCCGAGAGCAACTACATCGCCCAGGCCGATCTGACCCCCTTCGGCCTCGACGGGCAGATCGAGCAGCTGTGGCTCCAGCCCGAAGAGCACGGCACATACGCGGTGGCCTGTATCCCCTTCATGACCTACGGCCTTGCTCTCGGAGACCGGGTCCGTCTGTCACCGGAAGCTTGCGTGGTCGAAGTTGCCCAGGTGAGCGGACACCGCGTCCTGCGCACACTGCTCAGACCGAGCACAGACGCTGCGCGACTTGGCCGCAGCATCAGCCTCATCAAAAACTCGATCAAGGAATCCGGGCTGCTCAGCGAATGGCACGGGGAGCACTTCGTCGCCATCGACGTGCCTCCCGGCACCGACATGAGCCCGTTGTTCGCCCTGCTGCAACGGGAAGTCGACGAGGCCGGCGCCTTCTGGGAATGGGCCGACGCCATGCCGTTCTCACCCACGCGGAGCTGACCGCGCTGCGGCTGGTTCCCGCCGGCCCTGTTTCGGAGTCTCTCCCGACTGTCAGTGCCGTGTCCTACCGTGGATTTGACGGCATTTCAGGCTGAAGGGCGGGTAGTGGGTGGCCAACATCGTCTGGCACAAGAACTGCGTATGCATCTTGATCTGAATCTCGATGACCTCGGCCATGAGGAGCATCCGGATCTGTGGGACATGGTCTACCGCATGGACAAGATGTACGCCGACCGCAATGTCCCAGTCGGTGAGCGGGACCTGCTGTGCGGGGGAGTGTGCCAGGACGCCGGTGTGCAAGCCCCGATGTACCTGCGGTTGCGGGCCAACGGCCGCCGCGAAGCCGTCCATGAGCGGCGCGAAGACGAAGATCGCCACATCGTCCCGGTCAGTGACACGCACAAGGCCTACCAGGAGCGCATTCTGCGGGCCGCGCAGCGTCCGCTCCCGCGCCACCAAGGCACAGAAGAACGGCATCACGCCCGCCTGGCACACCGACCGCAGCGACTACGCCCACCGCCACGACACCCACGGGATCTGCTCGACTGCACCTGGTGGTCGGCCTGCCGCTGCGGCCGGACTCCCGGGGCAGAACACCTAGCCCGCCCAGGCGGCGGCGAGGTGGGCGTCCACGGCGACGACACCGTCGACGCCCTGGCAGAGGCCCACGACCACCGGAACGAGTCGCGGTTCCGGGACGTGCCCCCGAAGGGTGACGACCCCGTCCCGGACCTCGACCGCGACGGTGCCCTCGTCCAGGCCGAGGATGCGCCCGAGGACGTCCTGCTCGACCTCGCCGCGGATCTCGACGTCGGAGCGGATGAAGGCGTCGAGCAGGTCACTGCGGGTGACGATGCCGGTGAGGAGCCCGTCGTCGCCGACCACCGGCAGCTGCTTAACGTGCCGCTTACGGAGTTCCCGTGCGGCCCGGGGGATCGTCCAGTCGGCGCGGGCGGTGAAGACGGGGCTGCTCATGAGCGCGCCCGCGGTCCGGGCCCGGGCCTTGCCCCAGGCACGTTCGTCGTTCCCGTCCTGACTTTGCGGCTCGGGCATGCCGGTCTCGTGCCGCAGCACGTCGGACGCGGACACGACACCGACGGGAGCGCCGTCGTCGTCGACGACCGGGGCCGCGACGATGTCGTTCGCGTCCAGCAGGGCGGCGACCTCCTGGAACGGTGTGCTGGGGCGGAGGGTGACGACATCCTCGGTCATCACGTCACCGACCGTGCGGCGGTACAGCATGGCATCGGCCTCCTCCGCTGTGCGACGGGGCGGCCGCGCCCCTGCCGGCTCGTCCACGCCGTCTTCTCTACCCATGACAGCACCGCGCCGCTCCGGCGGCCAGTGACGTTCGGCCTGGCGGGGAGGGCCGGCGGTCCCACGGCCAGGAGTGCGACCGAGTGCGCGGTAGATGCTGGCGACGCCGGCGCCTGGCCCTTGCGCTTGTCGATGGGGATGATCAGGTCACCCTCTGACCGCTCACTCAGCGTCATTGAGCTGCGGGCTTCAGCCGCGCCTACGCGACACCTCGACATGCGAGCTCACCAGTCCCGGATCTCTACAGGCGCTCGCCGGTCAGCGGGCAGGCTACCGGCCTCGGCGCAGGCCGCGATGGCACGCGCTCGACCTTCGGTGAGAAGAAGCCTCTCCGCCCAACCTTTGGTGAGAACGCTCAGCCTTCGCTGCGAAGGGAGACCGGCCGGTGTCGACCGCCGGCCCGCGGTGCTGTTCGGACCAGGGGCTACCGACGGAATTTGCCGGCCTGCGGAAACGTGGCTCGTGTTGTGTGGATCTCCCGTGCTGAGGTGTGAGGGTTCCCGGTGAACTTCCGTATGCCGGTGTCGTACGGCCTTAACGGTGGTTGGGCATGTCTGGTGTGAGATTCCGCCGCTTGGGTGTGAGTGCTGGGTGACTCGCCGCAGAACGGTCCAACGTTCGCGTCGAAAAGACAGGCCTTCCTATGCTTCGCGCCATCACTGTGAAGCGCTGCCGCCTTGGCCCGCCTTGGCGTGTGTCGCATGGGTACGGAGGTCCCGTTGCGGAAAAGACGAATCACACCTGCCATCGCGGGCTGGTGGCTTCGGGTCGGAATCACCCTGCTCGGAGTAGTCATTGCGGCCGGGCTGTCGACATCGATGGCTGTGTCATCGCCCACGCCACCAGTTCCCGGCCAGACGGGACTGTTTGTCCACGTCTCCAAGAATCGCTCGGACAACGTCTCCAACAATCGCTCGGACAGCGTGTCGAGTGCCAGAACCGGGCTATCGGGACCGACGGCTGTGCCGTCACCCGCGCCAGACCTTCGTCCACAGCCATGACGCCGTCGCGCCCGAGTTCCAGCGCGATGGCGCCCCCGGTGCCGTAGCCGACGGCGGCGATCCGGTCGGGGTCGGTCCGCGGTTGGGCCGGGGTCGGATCGGAAGACCCGATCATGCTGCCCGTGCAACGGAACGCGTTCACGGCCAGGTGCAGGCCGCGGGCGTCGACTGGCGCCTCGCGGTCTACGGCGGCGCCTTGCACGCCTTCCACCACCCGCCGGTCGACCACCCCGTGGTCCCCGGCGTCGGCTACCACCCACGGCACGCGGTGACGGGGCCCGCGCCCCTCTCCTCTGACCCACTCTGAAGCTACCGCTGGGTTGCCGGTCCGCTGATGTCCGAGCCCAGACTCTCGGGCTGTGACCGGGTGTCGCGGGAGGGGACAGCTTGCCGGACGACGAGGGCGGCGATGAGGCACACGGCTCCGGCGACTGCCAGTCCGGATGAGGTGCCGAGAGCCGCCATCAGTCCGGTGGCAGCCGCCAGCGTGAAGGTTTCCAGGCTCATCCGCGTGGTGCTGAACAGTGCGGCGCCGGCCCCTCCGCGCTCGGAGGGCACGTAGCGGAGTGCTTGCCCGTCCGGGACGCCTTCGGTCAGTCCAAGGCACAGCCCGATCACCGCGGCTGCGAGGAGAAGGGCCGCAGGGTGGTTGGTCGCCTGGAGGATGACCGCTGTGACGGCGCAGGTGAACAGCGCGGTTGTCACCAGCGGCCGTGCCCATCGGCGCGCGATCCGTGCGGCAAGAAGCGGAAGGAGCGTCGATGGCACGGTCAGCAGGCTGAGCATCACCGCTGCCCCGCCTGCGCCCATGCCCTGGGCGGAGCCAAGCTGAGGGAGCACGGCCAAACCCACCACGAGCATTCCCATGAAAGCGCCCGTCGCCAGCGCGTACGCCCGGTAGGCGGGGATCTGCAACAGGTCCACGGGTATCGCGGGATCGGATGCACGCCGTTCTACGCGGACGAGTCCGATGGCGCTGGCTGCCGCGACGAGGACGAGTGCGACCGGCACCCACCACGGGACGCCGGCCCCGAAGCCCAGACCGAGTGCGGTCACTGCGGCGGCCACGGTCACCCCAAAGAGAACAGCGCCGGCACGGTCGAAGTTCTCGGACACTGCGGAGCTGCGAAGGCCCGGAAGCGTGAGCGTGGCCAAGGCAGCGACTGTGGCGACGGCCCCCGGTGCGACGAAGACGAGGGGCCAGCCCCCGGCGGCCATGAGGGCCTGGGCAACCAACGGTCCCAATGCCAGACTGCTGCCCAGCACGGCGCCCGCGTAGCCGTACACCCGACGCCGCTCCTCCGGCGGGTACACGGCCAAGAGCATCGACGATCCGCCGGCGGCGCACATGGCCGCTCCGATGCCGGCGACGGTGCGAAGGGCCACCAGAGTCAAAAGGTCTGGAGCGAGGGCGGACAAGAACCCGGTGCCTGCGACAACGATGTTGCCGATGGCGAAGAACCGGGTGCGGGCGCTGCGGTCCGCTGTCGCTCCCGCCAGCAGCAGAGCAGCGGCGAAGAGCCCGTTGTAGGCGAGGACGATCCACGGACCCAGGGCATCCGCCCCCGGCAGTTGGGCGGTCACCTCGGGGACGACAGCCGTCGATCCGGTGATGGCGAGGGGGAACACGGCTGTGGAGATGAGGTCAGCGACAAGGACACGCCGACGTTGACGAGCAGACAAGGCAAACATGGGGTGCGCTCCGGAACTGGGAAATCCGAGCGCCACAAAGACGCTCCTGGCCAGGGGTCAGGAGCGACGGCGAGAACTGGGGTTTTGCGCCGTCGCTCTCAGCGACGGCGCACCTTGTCTGTTTTCGGCACGAACACACGCTAGCAGCAGCCTCGGGCGAGCAAGGCACCCACTTAAGAGTCCGGGCGTCGCGGGCCAGAGGCTCAGAAACGGTTAACGGTCAGTCCCCAACCCCGTCCACAAGGTCGCCTGGCACATCGCCTACCAGCGTTCGGGGTCGTCGCGGGCAAGATTCAGTACAAGCACATGAAGGTCGCGATGTTCGAGGGATAGGCCGGCAGCTCAGCCTCCGGCTTCCGCAAGGAGGTCGGGAACGAACAACAGATGGCCCGACTGGAGCACTTCCTCGACCAGTACGAGGACTTCAAGGCCGGAGTGCGGATGCCACCCCGGCTGGCCACGGAGTTCGCCCGCGTCCGTGACGAACTCGGCGACTTCCCCGGCCGCATCGTGGATGCCGCACGGCTGCGGAGCATGCTCGCCAACCCGGCCCGCACCTACTGTCCGGGCGTCCTCAACGACTGTTGCTTCGAGGCATCCACCGCCCTCTGTCTCTCGCGCCGCCCGGCCGCCGGCCCGGACACGGAGCCGGTGATGAAGCATTGCCGGCCCGCGAAGTGCCCGAACTGCGGCAGAGTGGCCTGCGGGTTCCGGACCTCCAACTGGTCTCTCCCGTTCGAGCTCCGCTTTAGACTCAGATGCTGCCTGGCGGAGGGGCCCCACTCGATGCAGGCAGGGCGGGGTTGCGGCTAAGCCAGGGTGCCGCCCGCGTTTCGGATCATCTGCTGGAGCACTTTCAGTGTGGTGACGTAGCCGGCGTCATCAAGCCCTGGTGGATGCGCGCCCGGATGGCCGGGGCGTGCTGCTTGAGACCGACACGAGCCTCCTCGCCCGACTCGGTGATCCACAGTCGTCCCCCGGCACCGCGGGTGAGCCAACCGCGCTCCAGCAGGACTTCCACCTCTGCCTTCAGGTCGTCTTCGGGCCTGATGTAAGAGGTCATGGCCTGCTGGAGTTCAGGGATGGTCATGCCGCGGCCGTCGGGTGGGATGTCCCTTCGTCGCCGCTGCGGACCATGTCGTACGGGCCTGATGTCATCGATCTTTTGAGAGGTCGGATTTGACGTAGAGGCGGCAAGCCACACGGACCACTGACTTCGTTCGCATCGGTGACTGCCACGACCGACAGATCGTGACGGTTACTGGTACCCCTTGTGACGGCGCCCGGATCGGGTCACCGAGTAGCCGCGGCCACCATGCAGCGCGTGCCCCCGCCAGCGTGCACGGGTCCGGTTCTCGATGAATCGGGGTCGTCGGGTGCTGTTCAACCCGGAGTACGCGAAGGAGAGGGGCTCGGATCCATGGGCGGTCAGATAGATCAGCGGATGGTGCTGCTTTTGCTCGTCGGCAGCGGGGTCACGTATGCCGCCTACGAGCATCCGCCGTTCGGCGCCGCTCTCGTGATCGGTGCCGCGGTGGTGACGCTGCTCCATCTCCTGATGAAGGACCACTGACCAGGGCTGGCATTGTCCTGTCCCCAGTTATGTGTGGGTAGTGCGAGGCTGTGACCTGGGGTGCTTCGACTTGTCTGGGACACGCTGGCCAGGGTTGTCCCACTTATGTGTGGGCACTTCGGTGTGTGGCATGTGCTGGAGAGTCGGCTTCAGCGGCTCCGTAGTCGACGCAGTCAGGCGGTCTGCGGCGGTTCCCAGACTGAGCAGTCGTGGGCGAAGAGCACACGTCGTGGGTCGAAGTCGGCGAGTCGCTCCAGCCAGTGCTGATAAGGAGGAAGCGGCTGCTCCACGCCCTGGAGTGCCGCGTGACGGGCCAGTTGGTCGGACGCGAAATGGGAAGCGAAGTCGTGTGCCTGGCCGGCGAGGACTACTGTGCCGTCGCCTTGCCGGAGAACCAGCGACTGGTGCCCTTGGGTGTGCCCAGGCGTCGGCATGATCCAGACTCCCGGCCAGACTTCGGTTTCGCCGGCGACTTCCTCGTAGGTTGCGCCGGGGAAGTCGATCAGTTCATCGAAGGTGTAGTTGCCCTGACGAGCAGTGGCCAGTTCGACGTCCTGAACCAGGATGGGCTTGTCACCCAGGAGGGGATTTCCGCCGCAGTGGTCGAAGTGCAGGTGGCAGTTCACGACCATGGAGATGTCATCAAGGGCGACTCCGGATGCTGACAGGGCGTCCTGCAACGCTCGCCGTCGGGGTCGGTAGTGTGCTTCGGTTTCGGGGTCCGCGCCGCCGATGCCGGTATCGAAGAGGATCAATCCCTGGTCGTGTTGCACCAGGTAGGCAAGGACAGGTTCAACTCGTGGTTGTGGGCCGCCCGTCTCCGATGCAGGCCGGATGAAGTACCCGAGATCGAGTCGACGCACCGCCATGTTCTTCCCCATGCGGCCATCCTGGCAGGCCGCCGTATGACATCCAGCGAGTCTGCCGACAGCAGAAGCGCTTATGGATCTTCTGCGGGTCGTGTGGCGGGCAGGAGAGTTTCGACCTTTCTGGCCGTGGCCTCGATGGTGGTGCTGAGCCATGTGCGGCTGGTGCCTCGCAGGGGTGCCTGCAGCGGGAAGCGGCGGTGGAATTCGGCAATAGCCCGGGTGACGACGAGAAGGTCGTCGCTGAGGACCGATCGCCTCCAATGACCTGATGCGAACAGGCTGATCAGCGTGATGTGTTCGGGGTATCCAGCGGCTTCCAGCCATGGGGCCTTTTTGTCCGGTTCGACGGTGGGTGCCTTGACCACGACCAGGTCGTTGAGGAGTTCGGCGCGGTGGGTGAGCCGGTAGTGGCGGTGGGCCAGACCGCTCCAGAGCTTGCCGGTGGCGACGTAGCACGCGTCGATGAGGGTCGGGCCGTATCGCTGTCGGAGTCGCCAGTAGTGGCGTTGAGCGCGAATGACGTCGGGGGTTCGGGACAGGTCAAGCTGTTGTTCAGGGGCGAGGACGTTCTTGCCAATCCAGAGGTTGTGGCGGATGCAGACTTCGTTGTGGATGGAGGCCCAGACCTGGGCGGGCAGCGTCGAACGGGTGCGTGTGACGACGCAACGGCGGCAAGCCCAGCGAAGCGTGCGGTCGGGGGCCGGGATGTGGATTTCCGTCGTCAGTGAGGCGTCGTCCGTGCGGAGGTCGGGGATCGCTCCGGCCAGGGTCATCCGAGACTGGCCGCTGAGAACGCAGAGAGTGTCGAGGCTGGTGAGACGGGAGTCCAACCAGCGTGAGGGAGAGCGCAGGCGGGCCAGGGGGACGTGGTTCGCCAGGGCCAGGCCGTCGAACCGGACCAGGTCACCCGCTCGCAGCAGCCGCGGACGCGACGGCATCCCCGCCCCCTTCCCGCACCATGCCGAGCCGGACCTGCGAGTCCGCCGAGAACAACCCGGCCTCCAGATCCACGGCCAGGACCCGGCGCCAGAGCAGGTGGAACAGCACCGGCAGCACCGCGATCTGATCACCCACCCGTCGGGTACCGGTCAGCAACCCGGCGCCGTCGGTGAACACGTCCACCAGGCGGGCAGCGACCTCCGGGCGGTGCACTCGCGGATGCCGGTAGCCGGCCAGCCACCGCACGTTCGCCATCAGCACCGCCTCCGGCGTGCCCACCCGTTGGAAGTCCCAGCCCACCGCTCGGCAAGTCGCCGCCGTCACGGCGAACTTCGTCGCGTCATCCGGCTCGATCCGCTCGTCCGGACGCACGTCCACCACCCGGCCCGTGCCGTCGGCGCGGCGTACGAAGAAGTCCGGCGTATGCCGCACCCGCTTCCCATCCGTACTGGTCCACGACAGCCGGAACGGCTGCGAAGCCATGCCCGTCACCAGCGGATCGAAGTCGAGCAGCATCAGACGGTCGCGCTCCAGCCACGACTCATAGCCCACATGCCCGCCGCAGGTCGCCGACCAGTACCAGCCGCACCAGTTGCCCTGGCCCCGGAAAGCCGGGAACCGGCGCTCGGGCCGTACCGACTCGAACCGCACCGGCCACAACCGGCTCAAAGGCCCCCGCTCGCGGACCCCGGCCGTGCTGACGTACTCCAGCTCGATGTCCTCCGCCGACACCTCATCCGCATCCATCCCGGGCCTCCGGTACAACGTCGACCAGCCACTTCGACCGTAGAAGCGAGGCAATCGCCGTACCTACACAAGACCGGAACTCTTCAGAACTTGCCTACACATGACCGGGACCCAGCCGCACATGCCTACAGAAGAGCGGGACTGCCTACACATCGCAGAGACAGGACAGGCATCAATGCCCTGATCAAACATCTGTGGCACATGCTCAAGATTCGCTGTCACAGGACACCTGCGCAGCTCCGCGACGCCATCCACACCCTCCGAAATTAATCCGGGTAGGTTAAATAAGCGGGTTAAACAGTAGGATAAACAATGCTAGTGTCCGGGGTGGAGGTAGACCGATAATGGCATCCGAGGAAGAGCTGTTCGCGAACATCGACGCATTGCTGGAGGAGGAGCCGCAGCTCCCGCCCCCGGCGGAGCGCGCCCGACTGCGTGAGGCCGCCGGCATCACGCAGGCCCGCCTCGCGGCCGCGTTGAAGACGTCGACGCAGACGGTGAAGAACTACGAGAACGGCCGCTCCGAGCCGAAGTCACCGCGCCTGGAGGCGTACCAGCGGCTGCTGAACGGATGGGCGGCGAAGTATCCCGCCCTCGGAGTTCCAGCCGTCGCGCCCGCCCCGGCTCCCGCGTTCCGGCCCGAGCCGGTTCCGCAGACGTTCACCGGCCCTGCCACGCCCTCGGTCCCCGAAGCGGAGACCGTCGCGCCGGTGAAGGCTCCCGCCGCCCCGGCCGCACCGGAGCGCCCCGCTGCCCGCCCGGCGGTGTCGTCGCACCGCCCGGCCGGGAAGAAGGCCGCGAAGCCCGCCGTCGACCCGCGCTTTCCGCACGGCCCGCTCGCGGTGCTGGACGGTGCCGGCTCCGCGTACGGCGTCGACGGCATCGTCCTCGACTGCCCGGCCACCACGATCCCCGAACTGGTGGAGTGGACGCTGCGTGAGTCTGGCCTCGGTGCCGCGAAGCTCAACCGGTACGGCAAGGACTCCGACCCGCTGGTCGTGCTCACCGCAGCGGCCGCCGTGAAGCTCGGTCTGCCCGAGCGCCTGGAGGGCCACGAGCAGCGCCGCTCCCTGCGCCTCCCGGAAGACCACCCGGTGGTCAAGGAGGTCTTGAAGGCGAAGTGGCAGCTCACGCAGCGTGGGTTCGGTCCGTGGGCGCGGATCTACCGCAAGGCGCAGGGCCGTGAGCGGCAGTGCGTGCAGCTGGCGATCCTGTCGTGGGACGCCCTCGATGAGCGGTCCTGGCCCGGCGTCTCCGACATGGAGGCGGCCGACATCGCCCGCGTCCTCGGGGTGTACGCGACCCGGGTCATCACCCCGCGCGGCTCCACGGCCGTCTCCGGGCTGGAGCTGATGACGGCGCTGCGCCCGCCGACCAGGGCCGTGCAGGACCCGCAGACCGGGAACTGGGTGCCCGGCCACAACCCCGGCTCGCTCGGAACGGAGCCGATGGACCCTGCGCCGCCTGAGGCCACCCCGGAACACCCCGTGGTCGTGAACTCCGGCTGGACGGGCGGCTTCCTCAACGAGGAGGCCTACCAGTGGGTGCGGCCGGTGGACCTGCTGACCGCCCAGGAGTGCACCCTGCCCTACGCGGTCGGCCTGGACCTGAACACCGCGTTTCTCGCGGCCGCGGCCCGCCTGGTCGTCGGCCTCTCCGCCCCCGACCACTTCCACGCCCCGACGTTCAACCCGAAGATCTCCGGGAGCTGGCTGGTCGACCTGTCCCACATCGAGCTGGACCCGCGTCTGCCCTCGCCGTTCACGCCGGACGGCAGCCGCCCGACCGGGCCGGCCTGGTATCAGACACACACCGTCGCCTACGCCCAGGAGCTCGGCTTCAACGTCCACCCGATCGAGGCGTACCTGCGCCGCGAGACCGGCGCGTACCTGGACCCGTGGCACGACCGCCTCAAGACCGCATACGTCGACACCCTCGCCGACCTCGGCGTCACCAAGGACCTGGACGACCGCGCGTTCCTCGCCGCGATGGAGCGGCACAAGGACGCCGACCCGGCGATGGCCGCCGTGCTCGCCGCTATCAAGGCGACCGTCAAGGGCGGCGTCGGCAAGCTCCGTGAGCGTCCCCAGGGCCGCCACTACAAGGAAGGCGAGCGGTGGCCGGCCCTTCAGCGGCCGACATGGCGCCCCGACATCCGCGCCGCCGTCATCTCCAAGGCGCGGGTCAACATGCACCGCAAGCTCAACAACATGGTCAAGATGACCGGCCTGTACCCGCTCGCGGTGCTCTCCGACTGCGTCGTCTACCCCTCGCCGGGCGAGAGCCCGCTCGCCTTCCTGCCCTACGCCGCCTCGGGCAAGCCCCAGCCCGGCGGCTTCCGCCTCGGGCCCACGCCGGGCCTGGCGAAGCTGGAAGGCGTGCAGTCGATGGCCTGGGCGGTCGACCTCATGGAGCAGGGACTGAACCCGGCACGGCACATCAAGGGCGGCGACGCCGTCCTGGACGAAGGAGAGTAGGCCGTGGCCGGAGAGATCGACGACGCGATCGAGCGGGCCGACCGGGAAGCGTTCACCCGCCAGCCGCCCAAGACCCTCAAGGGCCAGATCGGCTACCTGATCCGGCAGTTGGGCAGCGCGAAGGCCGTCGCCCAGGAGATCGGGGTCACCGCCGACTCCGTCAACCGCTACCGCCGCGGCGCCCGCAAGCACGCCCGCGCCGACGTCGCTGCGAAGATCGACGACGCGGTACGGCAGCGGTGGCAGCCGCAGGTACGCAAGCGCCGGCAGCAGCAGGCCGCCACCACGGGCGGAATCACCGTGGAGACCCGGGCCCGGTTCGGCTACACCGCGCCCATCGGCACAACCGACGACGGACGCTTCCGGCGACTCACCGTCCACCTCCCCCCGGAGTACGCACAGCGCCTGTTCGACGCCCGTGACACGGGAGCCAGCGACCAGGAGATGCGTGGGATCATCGCCGAAGGATTCAAGGAAATCTATTTTCAGGACGGCGGCGTCCGCGCCATGGGACTGTCGGACGTGGAAATCAACGACATCGACTATCTGGATCTCGACTACTAATTACGGGGCCCTTTATGGCGAGCATCAATTACCCGTTCGAGCCGAAGCACGATAGGTGTCACAAAGGCAGGTTTGTTGTCACCGAGGTGGGCGGCCATCGCCTTTACCGAGAGTCTCCGCCGAACCCGGAGTCGTGCCCCTCGACGGGTCGACGTGTCGGCGCTCCGGAAGCCGTGTGATCGCGGCGCTCACTGCCAACCCGAGCGAGACACCGACAGCGGCGGCGACGCTCTGTGCCCAGGCATCGTCGAGGGAGCCGGGCAGGACGGCGCTGGTGAGCCGGCTGGCGCCCCACAGGACTGCTACCGCGGCCAGTGCGGCCGGCCAGCGGTGCCGTACCCCGCCGATGATGTCGCCGACGATATGGAAGAGGAGCAGCAGCGCCATGAGGTAGCTGCCGCCGAAATCATCGTCCCAGCCGAGCGCGGTGAGCCCGGCCCCGAAGGCAAGCGCGAACAGCCAGAGCCCCACCAGTCGCCGGACGGACGTGGGCGGCTGTCGCCTCGCACCACGCGTGAGCCAAAAGAACCGTGTGATGTGCTGGACGATCGCGTACGTCTGCATGACTCGCGTCCCGATCCCCCCGGGGTAGCCGACTCCTGCCGGCGCTCACTAGTAGGACGCACAGGAACAGGACGCGGTTGTGGTGAAGTGTCGCCGCATGCAATCGCCTCGGGGAGCCGGAGGCTGTCGATCTTCGCTCCTGGTGACAGAAGGGCTGCCGAGTGAGCATGTGTGACAAGCCGCGTGCCTCGCTGGTGACAACCAGGCCGGTTCGACCGCGGTCCTGTACACCGGTTCTTCTGGCTCCCCCGGTGACAACTTCCATGCTTCGGCTCACCGTTCCCGGTCCCGAAGAACGACACCGAACGCGCCGCGAACCGGCAGGCCGCCGACGACTACCAGCGCCAGGAGGAGGAAGGCGCCGCCTTCCTCGACTGGGAGGAAAGAGCTGGACTGGCGATGACGGCACTCGAAGCCCTCGCGGCCCGGCTGCGGTTCGACCTGCAGAGCGCCGGCTTCGTCCTCGTGCCGCCCGGCCACGAGGACGACTCCGACGGCGGCCTGCTCGTCTCCGTCTTCGAGGACCATGTGCACGTCAGCCGGGGAACGCACGACCGGCTCAGCGAGGCGGCACTCGACAAGCAGGAAGGCGGACGCAAGGGCGAGGAGGTCGTCTGCCGGTACGAGACCACCCGCGCGACGATGCACCTCGCCCCCGGCAGCATCCTCAACGCCTTCGACTACCGCGCCAAGCCGTACGCCCTCGGATTCGGGCACATCATCACCCCGGACCAGCCCTGACCCACCCGCCCAGGCGTCGACCGGCGTCCGCACGGAAAGGAAACAGCCATTCAGCCGGTACGACACAAAAGACAGTCCGGCAAAACGTTGGCTCACCAACGCTCCAACCGATCCCGCGTAGTAAAAGCGGATGCGCGGCAGCGCCTTCCCCGAGCTGGACTTCAACTGGCGCATCCGCACGCGCATCCCCTCCCCGGCCCTGGACGAGATCGCGCACACCGACATGGAGGGCTGGGACGACATCCGGCTGTGGCGGGGCGAGGCGAAGGTGCCCGACGACTGGTGGAACCTGCTCGACGTCGCCTCCCACGCGCTGCTGTGCGGGCCGGTCTCCTCTCCCGACCCCGACACGCTCCTGGCGGCGGCCGCGCGGGGCGAGCTGGTCGCCGTCGTTGCCCGGGCAAGCTTCCTGTGACGGCCCGGCCCCGCCGCGAGCGGACCCCGCGCACGTACCTGCCCGGGATTGCGGACGTCCTGCGGCGACGAGGCGATCGTCCGGGCCGTCCTCGACGTCCTGGAGCGCGAGTTCCGTGCCACCAGCGCCCGTCCGTACGACAACGGCCAGCGTGCCAACCTCCAGCTCGACGCCGGGTGCACCGACCCCGACTCGGACTGAGACGGCCTGCCTCAATTCCGGTCGGAAATTTAGAACTTGCCCAGGTCACAGGCCACGGCCCCGGTGCCGTCCGGCGCGCACGCACCCGCACCACGGGAGCGCTGACCGCGCCGGGCGGTGCCGGGGGAGCGGGGGCCTGGGGGCCGGCGAAGGCCCCCAGTGGCCACCGGCCCCAGCCCGGGCAAGCAACAGCGGCCACGACCACCAGGTGACGCGGCTCGCATCGTGACCCGGCCGGGCGCCCCTCGTTGAGCCGGGCGTTCACGTAGAAGGTTCACGGACCGGGACCGGGGCTGTCATGGCGACCACCCGGGCCCCGGTCGCGCCTAGACCGGCAAGGATGGGTCTCGCTGGTCCCCGGCGCCGGGTCTAGAAGTTGGAGATGACATTGGTCAGGACATTGTCGATGGTGTTGGGGTCCTTGGCGTCGTAGGCGCGGGCGTCGCTGGCCTCGGCGATTTCCTGGAGTTCGTCCCGGCAGGCGTCACCGCCGTAGGCGATGGTGAAGACCCGCACGGCGGGTTTGCTGGGGTTGCCGAGGTTGCCGGTGACCTCTTCGAGGACGGGTCCGCCTTGGGTTTGGTTGCAGCCGTCGGTCAGGACGACGATGGCGTTGATGGCGTTGTTGGCGTAGTTGTCGCGCAGGCTCTTCACGGCGTCGTCGGTGGTGGCGTACAGCGCGGTCCCGCCGCCCGGTTTCAGGGCGTCGACGTCGGCTTCGAGGTGCTGGCGCTGTGTCTTGCCGCCGCTCGTCGTGCTGCCCATGGGAGCGATCTTCTCGTCGGTTTCGTGCTGGTCGGAGAAGTGCCAGAGGCCGACCTTGTCGGTGTCGGTGAAGCCGTCGAGCAGGGCGCTGTGGGCTTTCTTGACCAGGTCGAGCTTGCTCGGTTCGCTGGGCGCCACTCTCCGTTTGCCCTTGGCGTTCCAGTCCATGGAGCCGGAGGTGTCGATCAGCAGGAGCACGTTGGCGGGCTTGCGCAGCTGGCGCCACACGGTCAGGAGATCGTCCAGGACTTCGTCGGAGGGCTGGCCCAGCTGACCGGGGAGCTGTTCGCGCAGGACTCCGTTGTCAGGGGTGATGCGGGGGGTGAGTCCGCCCGCGTGGGTGCGAAAGCCCAGTTCAGCGAACGCGTCCTGGGCGGTCTTGGATCTGAGGAATGTCTTGAAGTCGGCCGCGACGTCCTTCTTGGCGCCGGACAGGCCGTTGAGCGTGATGTAGGGGTGGTCGGAGTAGATCGTGCCGACGTTGTCGTCGTTGGTGGGGTGGAAGGCGACGAGCTTGGTGTGCGGTCGGGTGCTGGTCTTCGCGCAGCCGGGTTCGTCGGACTGGACGCCGCAGGGGTAGCCCATGTTGTAGGCGATGACGCTGTTCTCCTCGACGGTGACCGCGGAGACGTAGGCCGATGCCTGGCCGACCTCGTCGTAGCGGCGCAGGTTGGCCAGGTACGTCAGGGTGGTGTCGCCGTAGTGCACGACCGACTTCTCGATCGTGCGGACCTTTTGCTGGGTGGCGCTGTCGTGAAGGTTCGCGGTGCTCAGTTCGCTGCTGGTGCCGGTCTGCGCGTAGAAGGAGGCGAAGGTGGCGTTCAGGCCCGAGGTGGAGTACTCCGGGTTGGTCTTGCCGAGTTTGAAGCCGGGGCGGCTCGCCAGTGTCGACAGGTCTTGCCAGCTGATCTTCTTGCCCGGCCAGCCCAGCTTCTTCGCGGCCGGCTCCGGCATGGCGATGGTCAGCGGGCTGGTGACGATGGACGGACCTGCGGATTGCGGAAGCCGGTCACGCAGTTGGGCGTTCACGGCTCGGTGACGGGCGATCTGCAACCACACGTTCGAGGCGGGCGACCACACATCCGGGCTCGGGCCGTCGGTCATAGTGTTCCAGCCGCTCGCCAGCGCCCGCATCGCGGTGCCCGAGTCGATGCTGTTGACCGTGACCTTGATGCACTGGCCGTGGCTCAGGCGTGCCCGGTAGTCGTTCGCGAGGTCTGTGAGGATCCCGGACTTGTCGGTCGACGAGGCGATCGTCAGCGTCTTGACGGGATGGCCGCACGCGTCCAGCCCTGAGACGCCGGACGGTTTCGTCGTTTCATTGCCCCCGATCGCCTGGTACGTGCCAGCACTTGCCGCGATCAGGGCAAGAGTGATGCCGATCGTGAGGGGGATCTTCCACCGCGTGCGCCGTCGGGGCGGCTGCGAGGTCTCGGGACGCGCACCGGTCGCCCCTTACTCAGGCTCTGCGATCTCTTCGGGACCGGTAGGTTCGCCGGGTCCGGCGCCGGGGGCCCGGCGCCGGAAGCTGGCCGACGGCCGGGGACAGTAGCGCAATGAGCCCGTCCGGGTCCGGGAAGCCGACCCTGATGCACTGAATGCGGATGGTGGCGGGGTTACCCACCACCATCGGCTCCGCGGCGGAGCGATGTACTCAGCGACCGCCCGGCGACACCGACAGAGCGCCGGACTTTGAGCGCACGAGGAGAAACGTCGACGTCTGCACGCCGCGATTGTCGCGTACGGGAGTGGGCCGCACCTGGGCGCGGCCGAGTTTCTGGACTTTCTGGACCCCCCTTTTATGCGTGCACGCGTACGCGCGAGGCCCTGGGGCGATCCCCCCTCACAGCGGACCGGGGGGATCAAGTGGACCAATCTGGGGGCACGGACAACCCGGGCGGTTCCATCCTCGTCGACGCGCTGGCGCCGGTAGGCCACGACCAGGGCGACCAGGGCGCCGGCCCCGGCGACCACGCCGAAGGCCAGCTTCACCAGGTCGAACAGCGTCTTGGAGTCGATACGGTGCTCGGGCTTCAGCCCGCGGGCGCCGAGCAATTCCCATCCGGTAGCGAACACCGCGGCGGCCACGAGCAGCGCGGAGGTGAACGTCAGGATCAGGACGGTGCCGACCGGCCACAAGCGCAGCCCGCGCCGCTCGGTCCGGCGCCGGGGAAGATGTGCTCCCATACCCGTCAAGACCCCAGCCGACGCGCAGCGGTTGCAGCGGGGTTGGTCGAGCGCGCGGACCGAGAGGAACTTCGACTCTGGACTTTCTGAACCCCCCTTTATGCGCGCACGCGTACGCACGAGCGGCCCGAACGAGGGTGTGTGTCAGCGCGCGGGAGGGTCTCCGTTCGTGCCGGACCCCATGAGCAGGTACACCAGGGTCACCACGCCGACGGCGACGAGCACGGCGACGCCGACGTCCGGGTGCCTGTACGTGATGTACGCCGTGGCCGCACCGAGAAGGAAGAAGACACGGACGCGCAGGTCGAGGGGACCGTTCACCGGGTCACCGCCGAGCTGACCGAGGGGGTCATGATGACGCCGGACGCGGCGAGCTTCCGGGCCCGCTGCCGGACCTTGCTCAGGCGCCGTTCGACAGACTTCCGGGTGGTTCCGAGTTGTTGCGCGATCTTCTCCTGTGTAGCCCGGTGGTGAGCATGGCCGTGCACACCGCCCGCTCCTCCATCGAGGACCCCTCCAGGATGATGTCCAGGGTCTCCTGCAGCACGAACTGGTTCTCCGGACCCGGCACCGGCTCGTACTCCCATTCCTCAGAAAAGGGGTCGCCGACCGGAACCCTGTCGGGCCCGAGGAGCTCCCGCATCCGCTGCCGGTGGCCGCCGGCCCACTGCCGGTAGGCGTCCCGGTAGACGTGCAGGGCAAGGTGCAGGAAGAAGGTGTTCAGGCTCCGGCCGCCGTCCGGCTTCCAGTCCTGCAGGCAGTCCGACATGAAGCGAGGGACGGCCCGGCTCAGGCAGTCAATGGCGATGTCTTGACGGACGTCGTCCCGGCGCATCATCTCTTCGACCTCGGTGTAGGGCGCGGGGAAGTAGATCCGGCGCTCACGGCAGCGCTCGATGATCGTGCCGTCCTTCATCCAGGCCCGCAGCACCTTCCATCCGTACAACCAGAGGCGGTCCTGGAGCATGTCGAAGCGGGCGCCCTTGAACCCGTCCGCCTGCAGTTGCTCGAACAGTTCCCCGTCAGCGGCCCGCTGAGCGGCGGCCCGCTCTTCGTCTGGCAGGCGGGGAGAGGCGGCAGACGCGGGCGCGGTGAGCGCCGGGTTGGCGTCGGTGGACACAGGGCAACACTCCATCTCGTACTGGGAAGTCTTAGTGCTCCCCTGTACGTGCGAACGTCAGCGTCATCCCCCTCGAAATGTGAAATGCGTTTCGTAGCACTACGTCGCGGCAAACGGAGATGCCCGTTGCATTCGGGATAAGCTCCCCATATCCGGAGTCCATGGAAGTGCTCAAAACGGTTGAACGGGGCGGCTTATGTCAGACAGTCAGAAGGCGGTCGAACCGGTCGTCATCCCGGTCGTGCCGGCCCGCCCCGAGGAGTACGACGCCGCAACCCGAGCCGCGCTCGACCACATCGACCACCAGGCCGTGCGCACCGTCGCGGACGGCCGCCCGTCGAGCACCCGCCGAAGCTACGCCCAGGACTGGACGAGCTGGACGAAGTTCTGCGCCGACTCCGGGGTGCCTATGCTCGCCGTCACCCCGGGCACGCTGGTGATGTTCGTGGAGTGGCTGTGGACCCAGCCCGGCGGCAGGAAGGGGACGTGCACCGCGCCGTCGACCATCGACCGGCGGATCTCCGGCACCGTCGTCTCCGCCCGCGCCGAGCACGGCGTGCGGCTGGAGGACGGCGTCGCCCGCCTCGCCCGCAACCGGCTCAAGCAGTTGGTCAAGGAGATGGAGGAAAGGGGGGAGACCCGCGGCCGAGGCCAGGCCCCGCCGCTGCTCGTCGAGCATCTGGTGAAAATCAGCGCCGCCTGCCCAGACAACCTCAGGGGCATCCGCGACCGCGCCCTGGTCCTCATGCACTTCGCCGTCGCCGGCCGCGAACACGAACTCGCTTTCAACCGGGTCCGCGACTACGCGGAAACCCCCGGCGGCATCCAGGCCGACCTGCGCGTGTCCAAGGTCCGCCCCCGCGTCGTGCCGGTCCCCTACGGCTCCCGGCCCTCGATTTGCCCGGTCCGTGCCTGGCAGGCGTGGAAGGAGGCCGCCGACCTCACCGACCCGGACGGCTACGCCTGGCGCCGCCTGCACAACCGCTGGCACACCGTCATGGAGAGCGGGCTACAGCCCGAGTCCATCGGTGACATCGTCACCCGGGCCGGTGAGCGCGCGGGGATCGAGATCCGCTTCACCGGCCACAGCCCCCGCCGCGGCCTCGCGACGTCTTCCCGCCTGAAGGGTCACGACCAGATCGTCATCGCCAAGCAGGGCGGCTGGGCCCCGCACTCCAAGGTGCTCGCCGGCTACCTCGAAGTGGTCGACCAGTGGGAGGACAACGCCCTGCTCGGTGTGCTGTAGATCATCAGAACACGACGCGACGACCGCCGGGGCGGACCGCGGGGAACCGCCCGGAGGCCGTCCGGCACGCGTCTCGGCATCCGATGGATCCGGTCGGTCACGGGCTGCGCCCGATCAGGGAGCGCAGGATCGGCACCGAGGATCCAGCAGCGGTCAGCCCGGCCAGCACCGAGCCCGCGACGGGGGCCCCGGCGAGGACGGTCAGGACGCCCACCACGAGCCCGATGACGAGCGCGGTGAGTATGACGACAGTGGTGTGCAAGGACAGGAACGGCGGTTCCGGCGCGGAGCCGTCCGGCGTGGGGGCCGCTGGGGGCGGGGTCATCTGAGTCATGCCACAACGATGACCCCGTACACGCCACTGACCTGCATGAACCGAACAAGGTCGGCGCAGTCCGAACGTCCCGCGTACGCCCTCGAACAACTCCCCACCCTGTTCCGAGTTGTTCCGCAGAGATCGGCTCCAGCGGCCGTACCCTGCTGCGCACAACGAGCGGAGGCAGCGTGGCTGGCAAGGGGACGAACGGCGAAGACACGTATAAGGCAGCGCTGCGAGATCTCGGGGAAAGGCTCACCGAGCTTAAAGGCGCGCGCGGCGCTCCGTCCTACGACCGGATCCGAGCCCGCGGGGTGAAGCTATACGGCGATGAGTATGCGCTGTCGAAGTCGTCCATGAGCGAGATCTTCGCCGGACGGCGTGGCCCTGCCTCGCTGAGTCGATTGCTGTGGCTGGTGCGCACCATGCTGGCCTACGACGACGGCGAAGAGACAGCCCCGCCGCAGCGCCGAGACCCCCGGCTGGAGCCGTGGCGGGAGCGATGGCGCACCCTTGAAACGAGACGTGCTGCAGCCCGACGGCACCCTGACACCACGACCATCCCGGCTCCACCAGAGGGGCCCCAGCCGGAAGTCGTTGAGCCGCAAGATGCACAGTCACTAGCAGAGTCGGAAGCGGCCTGGTGGGCTGAGGCCCCGGCCCCCGACGCACGCGGCATCGGCGACACGCATCCCCCTGGGCACCACCAAGGAGAGAGCGCCCCTTCGAGCCAGCGGGATCAGGTGCCACGCGCTCCATCAGTAGAGCAGCGTCGTTCGACAGATCCAACCAACAGCTTCATCATCGGGCGGGGGTTCCCGCGGGTTGCCTTCTCCCCCGACGGCCGTCTGTTGGCTGCTGAAGGCACCGGCTGGACTGTGCGGTTGTGGGACACCCAGACTGGCCGCCCCGTCGGCGACCCGCTCACCGCCCAAGACGAGGTCATGGTTGTGGCGTTCTCTCCCGACGGCCGTCTCCTCGCCGTTGCCATCGCTGACAGGACTGTGCGGTTGTGGGACATCCAGACCCGCAATCCCGTTGGAAAGCCGCTCACCGCCCACGATCCGTTCAATGCGTTGGCGTTCTCCCTCGACGGCCGCCTGTTGGCTGCTGGGTGCACCGACGAGACTGTGCGGTTGTGGGATACCCAGACTGGCCGCCCCGTCGGCGACCCGCTCACCGCCCACGCCGCGAAGATCAACGCGGTTGCCTTCTCCCCCGACGGCCGCCTGCTGGCCACCGCCGGCGCCGACTGGACTGTGCGGTTTTGGGACACACAGACCCGCGACCCTGTCGGCGAATCCATCGTTGGCCACCGCACAAGAGGGACGTTCCCCCCTCCAGGAATCAAGAAGTTGGCGTTCTCCCCCGACGGTCGCCTCCTTGCTACAAGCGGCGGCGACAAGACCGTGCGGTTGTGGGACACCCAGACCCGTACCCCTGTCGGCGAACCACTCACCGCCAAGGACAGAGGTAATGCGCTGGCGTTCTCCCACGACGGCAGCCTCCTCGCTGCTGGCGGCAGAGGGACTGTGCGGTTGTGGGACACCCAGACCCGTACCCCTGTCGGCGAACCACTCACCGGCTACGAAGAGCGGATTACGGCGGTGGCGTTCTCCCACGACGACAGCCTCCTTGCTACGGCTGGCGGGACCGTGCAGCTGTGGACTCAGACAGCTCACATGTCTGGACGGTGACGTCTGTGCACCCCGCCCGCACATGACCGTCATCGCTGACATATCCGGACTCCGCTCCCGCATCGCACCAAACGGCCCGGCCGGTCGTTGACCAGCAGGGGCAGCCCCACGTGGGGGCGCCGGGAAGATACGAGGCGAGTCGATGGCAGGAGCGGTGCCGGAGGTACGGGCTGCGCAGCGGCGCATCGTCAGCACGGTGAACGCCTCTGGGGTGATCTGCGGCGATGGGCTCGCGCTGTGGCGGGAGGTCAACTGCGGTGAATCGAAGGCCACAGCAGCCGAGATTGCCAAGGACCTGACCATGTTGGACGTCCCCCACCAGGTCGTCACGGCCTTCCGCTTCCCCCTGGCCAACTCATGGGATAAACGGCCGCGGCGCGGTGAGGAAGTGCGCGTCGCCAAGAACGACCTGAAGCACCTGGTGCGGTGGATGCCGTCGCTGGAGACGTACATCGACCAGATCACCGGGGATTGCCCGGGTTTCGGCTTCACCATCTTCGAACCGCGGGCCGAGGGCATGGCCGTCATGCAGCTCGCCCTGGCAGCGGATTGGCCCCGCTGGACGAATAAGCAGGCCGGCGCGATGGGCTTGATGTGCGCCCAATGTGGTTACGACCTGCGCGAACGCCACAACGAAGACCGCATGCCGTACAACATTCCCCTGGCCAAGCAGCCGAAGAAGCGCCGTCTGGTCTGCGGGCAGTGCTGCAACGACGGCGTAGACAAAGTGAAGCGCTTGGCCGCGTGCACAGGGCAGTCGGCTGCGGAGTAGGACGACATCGAGCCCCAACGCCCTTCTGGGGCCCGGAGGCTGTCAGAGCTATGCCGTGGCTCAGAACGGCGCCTCGTCGAACCAGGGTGCGGTCGACGACACCCACGGGTCGGTGGGGCCCCAGGACCCGCGCGGAGACTGGATCGTCATCCACGAGCCGCCGTCCCAGTGGGGGTGTGGGTCGTGGCCCAGGACGTGGGCCACCCGGAGCCGGTGACGGCGGTGGGGCTGTGCTCGTGCGCGGAAGGACGGCCATCCGTAGTACTGAGGGTCCGGGCGTATCGCGCGGTCCGGCGGCACGTAGAGGATCCGGTAGTACGGCAGGGTGTCCAGGAAGAACAGCACCCCGGGGGCCGAGAGCCTGAACCCGGGGGGATCCTCTTCAATCAGGTAATGGTCGAACGTCTTCTCCAGTGCGGCGATGACGTCGCCGGACACGCCGGAGGAGAGAGCGGAACCGGGAGGCCCGGCGACGTAGAGCTTGGCCAGGCTGTGCCAGCAGGACTGCGGCATCGGGTTGACCAGGTAGCGCTCCAGGATGTCTGGGACCCTTTCGGTGTCCTCCGTGATCCGGTTCGAGATGGTCTCCAACTCGCGCTCGTACAGCTGGGTAGACCGGGAGTGCGCGGTGAAGTCCCGGCGGGCCTCCAGCTGGGCCCGCTGCAGGGCCAGTTGGCGCAGGTCGGCGAGCAGCATGTTGACCATGGTGCTCACCGTGGAGGGGGCCACCCCGTACACCGCGGCCAGCACCGTGGCGGCCGGGGAGGTGTCCTGCTGGGCCTGGAAGGGGCCGGGGTCCAGGGCGTGCGCGAGCACATCCTTGAGCATGAAGGCCGCGTGCTCCCGTCGTTCCTGGACGGCGGGAATTCGCCGGATGGCCGCGTGCAACTGGGAGTGGTCCACGTCCAGTTCGTTGGCCAGGTCCCAGAAGGCCGCCGGGCGGCGTTTGGGCAGCACGCCGCTGGACTCGATCTGCCGGTAGGTGTTCACCGCCAGACCCAGCCGGTCGGCGAGCTCGGCGAGGGTCAGGCCGCGGGCCACCCGGAGATCCGACAGTTGGGTGCCGTGCTGCAGCGCGGAGGCCGGCACCCCGACGGCCCGGGCCAGATCCGCGAGCCGCTGGGGGGAGGGACTGCTGCGGCCGTGCTCGTAGCTGAGGATGAGCGCTTTCGAGGTGCCGACCCGGCGGGCGAGGCAGGCGACGGTGAGCCGGTGCGGGTGGTCGGGGCATTGGGCGACCAGCCGTGCGGCACGCAGTGCCGATCCGTCGAACCCCGCGACACCTCGTGCCATCGCCGCCTCCCTCCACCCGCCCCCACGGGTACTGTTCACTGTCAATTGAGGTTACGCGAAACGCGTGATATTACGGGCGGGGTGGGCGTCGTACCGGCGATTCGGTACTGTTAAGACTCAAAATACGGTTGGCACGGGGCGTGTCAGTCCGCATGCTTGGGGCCGTCGCCTTGCTCGCGAGCAAGTTGGAAGCGGCCTCACGAGCGAGAGGCCGTACGTCCCGCCGACCTTTAAAAAAGCAAGATGCCGTGTACCCGCCCCTGCCACGGTTTGAGCACACGGCACCTTGTCTGTCCGACCGGAAGCGGTCTCAGCTGTTGGCGCAGCCGGGACCGTTTTTCGTTACTGCCAGAACTTCTCGAACAGGAAGCGAAGCCCGGCCGCGAGGGCCGCCTTCAGCGCCAGTTCGGCGAGCCGCCGGTAGTACGACTTCCTGTCGGGGTCCTTCTCGCCCTTCGGGGGCGAGTCGTCGTCCGACACGGTCGACCTCCTATCCCGGGTGCATTCGACCCGGCCGGCCGGAGCCGATAGGCCCCTTGACGGGACGGAGGTGGGCACCATGGTACCGGCTGTGACTGACCCCGAATTCGGCTCGATGCACACCCGGGCGATCTACGCGCAAAGACCCCGGCCCAGCAGCAACGGCTCTGCATACGGCGGTCCCTGATCCGGCGTCAGCCCACGTCACTAGTCATACTTTTGGCGACCGCCGGTGATCGGGAACCGGGCCCGGGTGCGGTGCGTTTCGAAAGACAACAGCCACAACTGCAGGAAATTCGCCTCGCCTTGCCTGGCTCCTGGTAAGTTGCCTTACCCGGAGTCAGAACGCGCGAGGAGAGCGGCCCGTGGAGTCCGTGCCCATCGTCGTGGAGACCACCGCCGAGACCGTCGGTTCCACCATCGTCTCAACGACGGCCCGGACGGGCGGACTGTCGGCGGAGGCCCGCGCCGCGGTCGAGGAGGGCATCCCCGCCGAGACCCGCCGCGGCTACGCCGGCGACTGGGCACGGTTCACCGCGTGGTGCTCCGCGAAGGGCCATCAGCCGTTGCCCGCGAGCGGCGACACCCTCACCGAGTACATGACGCACCTGAAGGGCGAGGACAAGAGTCCGGCCACTATGGACCGGGCGCTGGCCTCCATCACTGTGGCGCACGCCGCCGCCGAGGTCCCCAAGCCCTCCACGACCGGGGCCCGCCGCGTCCTCAAGGGCCACGAGGCAGAACGCAAGAAGAGCAAGGACCCGCGCCGTCGGCCCCGCCGAGCGGCCGCCGCCACCCCGCCCGTGCTGCGCAAGATGGTCGCCGCCACCGACACCGCCACGGCGATCGGCCGCCGGGACGTCGCCGTCGTGCTGCTCGGCTTCGCCCTGGCCGCGCGCCGTTCGGAACTGCGGCTGCTGGACTGGACCGACGTCGCCGAGGTCGAGGAGGGCCTGGCCGTCGAAATCTGGCGCCCGAAGGTCAACCACGAGGGCCCGCTCGGCGTGCCCTACGGCTCCAACCCTGCCACCTGCCCGGTCCGCGCAGTCCGCGCCTGGCGCCAGTGCCTGCTAGACCACGGCCGCCATCCCGCCGGCCCGCTGTTCCTGCGCATCGACCGGCACGGCCGCATCGCCCACCCGATGCGCCGCCACGGCCAGCCGATCGGTGACCCCACCGGCCGGATCACCGGCGAGGGCATCGGGGACGCGGTGACCCGGGCCGCCGCCCGCGCCGCCCTGACCGCCCCCACCGAGCTGCTGCCCGACCTCCCGCCCCGCTGGAGCGGACACAGCCTGCGCCGCGGCTTCGCCACCGCCGCCAAGCAGGCCGGCAAGGACCTCATCGAGACCGGCCGCCACGGCGGCTGGACCGACGGCTCCAAGTCCCTGGCCGGCTACTTCGACCAGGCCGGGATCTGGGACGAGACCAACCCGCTGTACGGCATCGGCCTGTAGCCGAAACACGTCCGTCGCCGGACCAGGCACCGTACGACAGTGCAGCCTGAACGGCCCTTCTGAACGCGCACTAGCGGCAGCTGGCGGCCGTCGAGCCGTTCGGTTCTTGGACATCACCGCATCAGGGTGTGGAGCAGGCCGACCACCGCCAGGCCCACGAGAAGCGAGACCCCGACCGCAGGGTGCTGAAAGGCGATGTACGTACCGCCGGCGCCCGCCAGCAGCAGTACGGCGGTGCGGGTGTCGAGACCGTTCACGTTGAACTCCAAGGTCGGGTGAGACGCGGCCCGTCCGCGTCAGGACCGCACCTTGCGGTACGCGAGGGTTAGCCCCGCAACTCTCGCGAAAAGGCCCGCTGCCTTCGTTCTACGGAGCTCGGTGCAGCCCCTCGAAGGGGTCGAACCCGAGCTGCTCGATCACCCGCTGGCGGGTGGACTCCTTGGGCCGCCACTGCTGGCTGGCCGGGTAGGTGAGGTTCAGCCCAGCCGCCGGAGGCACGAGCAGATAGTCGGCCCTCGGACAGTCGGTGAGGTGCGGGCACTCCTCCAACCCCCGGTTGCAGTAGGCGCACAGAAACCCTCTCACCTGCCCCGTCTGATGGTCATGGTCGACCATCGACCCGGGGTACAGGCCGCACAGGTGGCAGTCGGCGCCGAGCGCGTCGACCAGCGCCGCACGCAGGCGCCGGATGGACGCCGTACGGGCCGGGCGCGGCGGCCATAGGTGCATCAGCTCGTACCGCCCGCCCTGGCAGCGGTCCGCCCGGTCGACGGTGCCCGGATCCACACCCGGCCCGGTCGCCCGGACCGTCCACTCGGCGACAAGGGAGCCCCCGACCACCGTGTCGGGGTCGTCCAGGCGGCCGCCCTTCCACTCCTGCGGGCCGTGCGCCCGCTCGATCCACCCGCAGCGCTGGCGATGGCTCCAGACGCCGGCGGCCTCCGTCTCCCCGCACAGCATCCGGCCCGCCCGATCGAGATGGAACCGGCCGTCGTCGCCGGGGAGTGCGAGGGTTCTGCCCGGCGGCCCGGGCGGCGGAGTCGGCAGGTCGCAGGGCCGTTTCTTGGCGTTGTGCACCAGGTACTCGACGAACTCGGCGCCCTGGTCGGCCCAGCGCCACAGCAGCTGTGCCCGCCGGTACGGGGGCAGTTCATCCAGGCTCGCCATGGGGGGATCCTGGCGCACGGCACTGACAACCGAACGGCGCCGGCGTCGACTCACGGCAAGGCGACATGGCGGTGGGCGGGACCAAATGGTCCCGCCCACCAGTGCGATGAAACTCAGCGAAGCTGTGGAGGCTTCCGGGGCGGGGGAACAGCCGGGAGGATCTCCCACAGCGGTCGCCCGCCCCGGGCCCACTGCTCCAGCACTCGCCGGTCGACCAGGTGTAGGCGCTGGTGCCGGGCGAAGTCGCGGGCAGGCGAGGAGATCCTCCCGTTGGTCACCATCACGACGACGTCGCCGCCGTGCACCGGCCGGCCGGTGCCGTTGAGCGTCTGCAGCTCCGGAGTCCCGACAGCCGAGCCGTCCAGGCCTTTCCTGCGGTGCTTGCACTGGATCACCCACAGCCGACCGAGCGGATCGTGCCCCTTCACGTCGGCGCCGAGGTCACCCCGGCCGCCGCAGCGCAGCGCGTCGCGGGAGCCGTCCCGGGCCAGCAGGTCACGCACGGCGTTCTCGAAGGTGCTGTGGTGCATGGCATCCAGCTGGCCGAGCGAGTAGGTCAGGCCCTCAACCCGCAGCTGCGCGGTCCGCATCTGGTCAACCTGCCGGTAGATCCAGCCCGCGAGGACGAGAAGCGCCAGCAGGCCGAGTACGACCAGGACCCACCAGTGCGCCCACACCCACTCTCCGACCTTGACCAGCACCAACCCGACGACCACGACCCCGCCCAGCGCGACGAGCAGATCTTCATCGCTCTTGCGCCGCCGCCGACGCGGGCTCACCGTAAGTCCCCCGCCACCAGGGCGCGCAGCGTCCCGCGCCCATTCCGGCCGGTGTGATCGGCATCTTCGTATCCCCTGTTCCCGGGCACATTTCCCCCTCGTCTGCCGTTCTCCGCCGCTTTCATGACAGCACCCGGCACTGACAGTCGGTCCGCTGTCGGGATCACCCGTCTGAAAATCGCTGGCTGAGCCCAACGGCCGCGCACAGTCGATGAGTTGGCCGCCCTGGACTGTCAGTGCCGGTCGCTACCGTCGAATGTTGCGCCGAGGAACACCCGGCCCCGCCTGGGGGCATCGCCCCCTCTCACCGCCGAGGACCGCCCGTGACCTACGTACGCCCCCACTACCGCCGCGACGGCACCTACGTCAAAGGCCACAACCGCCGCACCCGGCCGCGCACCGCACAGCCCCGTACGGCACCCCGACGCACCACATCCCGGCCACGCCCGGTCCCCACCGGACCGACGACCTACGTACGCCCCCACTACCGCCGCGACGGCACCCGCGTCCGCGGGCACCACCGCTCCATCAACCCGCGCACTGTCGCCGTGGTCGCCGGCACCGGGGGCGGAGGTCTGATCCTGCTCCTCTTACTGCTGGCTCTGGCCGGCGGACCGGGAACCAGCAAGGCCCCAGTCGGCACCACACCGTCGCAGTCGGCATCAGTCCCGGCCACTCACCACCGGTAGGACTCGCACCACATCAGGGGGCCGTCAGATGTAACGGGCCCCCGCACAGCAAGCACGAAGGAGGGCCCCGGAGAACAGGGGCCCTTCGCCGTGCGGAGCCGCGCTTACTGGCTGCGGTCCCAGCGGATCGGGTACGACACCGTCGGCGTCGCCGCGGTGCGGGCTTGTCCCAACCTGGGAAGTGCACCGGGTAGACGCCGGTCTGCTGCGGTCGGGGTAACCGCTCGCCCGTCCCAGTGCCGCCTGCCGTTCCGCCGTTGCTACCGAAACCGAGACGGCCAGGGCGACCACGGCGAAGAAGGTCAACTCCCGCCGCGCCCCCGGGTGCCGCCGCGAGTGCGCCCTGACCTTCGTACCATCCGCCCGTTCGTAATCCCGCACCTGTACCACGTCGTGCTCCCCTCCCCTGACGGACGCGCCGCACCGGTGCAACCGCCCATCAAAGCAGCCACCACTGACAACCGGTGACGCATTGATCACCTTCAGCTATCTCCCGACTGCCGGGCCCTGCGCCAGCTCCAGGCGCTCCACGCCCAGCGCACCAGGACGATGGCTGCAACGCCGCCGACAGCCGCCAGCACCCAGGGCCAACCGACGAGGAAGCCAGCCGCGAGGACCCAGCCGAGCATGAGCAGAACGAACAGCCAGCCGGCCGCGGTAGAAGCTTTCGAAGACAACGTGACGTCCGGGGCACATGCGGCCTCGGCCGCAGATGAGGCTTCGGCGATTTGGGCCCGCGCGTTGAGAGCATGGACACGGGCAGTGGCCGGGCAGCAGCCGAGCTGTTCGGCGATCTCGCTGAAAGCCCACTCTTCGAGGTAGCGCAGGTAGGCGACTTCCTGGCGGCGCTGCTGCGGCATCAGTTGGATGAGCTCGGTAATCTCCCGCGCGGCGACGAGGTCCTCGGTGCTTGCGGACGGAGCGATGGTGGTCCAACTGACGGTCCCCTGCTCGGTGTGGTCCGTCGGATCCCCATCTGCCCGCAGGCCGGCTACGGGGACGCAGCGGGCTAGACGACGCCGAGCCACGGTGTAGAGCCAGGCGCGGGGGACCCTGATGGTGTCCCAGACACGCAGGGCCTGCTCGAAGGTGTCCTGGACGAGCGCCTCAGCGTCGACGTCCTGCTCGGACAGCCCCCAGGCGGCGCTCCGCTGACGCACCGACAGGACCAGCGGACGGTAGTACAGCTCGTAGGCCGTCTCGAAGGCCATCATCACCGTGGCGCCGCACTCGGCGCAGTACATTTCCTTGTTCACTGCGCACCGCCGGCGGGCTTGTCTCCTGGCACCCGCGCGGCGGCCTCGGCCCGGGCCAGTTCGGCGCGGGCGCGCAGCAGCAGGGCCTGGGCGAGGGCGTCGGCGACCTTCAGCACCGCGGGCGCGGCGCCGAGCAGCATCAGGGTCACGGGATCCATCATGGCGGCGTACCTTCCAACTCGTCCCGCCGTCGGCGGATCCCAGTGGGAATGCCTTGGCGGCTACCAGTTGGTGGCGCCCTCGGGCCCGGGCGTTTACTGGCCAGTCCATGATTTTTTCGGATCAGAGCCCAGCGGCTCACGGAATTTGGCCCGCGAGATCAGTCCTCGCCGTCCTCCTCATCCTCGGCCACGGCCACGGCCACGGCCACGGCCACGGCCACGGCCAGCATGGCCGATAGCTCGTCGGCGAGCTGAGATGCCGGTACGGCCTCGGGGAAGGGGAAGCCGTCGGCCGCGATCGACGGCCAGTCGACGAAATCAGCACTCATCACGCAGTGCGAAGGCGCCGAGTTCCGTCAGGCTTTCACACTGCTGGCGGAGACCAACAGCGGCCTCGTCCGCAGTACTCACAGACTCACCATCTGAAACACCGTCCAACCCGGCGATCATCGGAACCGACAAGAGGAGCGACACCCCCGCGCTCAACAAGGCTGTGCAGCCGCAGGGCAACACCGAGACTCGCTTAACCGTCACGCCCTCGTCGTACGAGGTCGGCGGCGGCCTCCGGCCACGCGGGGTGCTCGAAGGCGAAGCCCTCCTCGAGCAGGCGGCCGGGAACGACACGGCGGCTCTTCAGCAGGAGTTCGGTGTCCGAGCGCAGTGCGAAGGCGCCGAGTTCCGCCATCCACCGGGTCGCCGGCAGGCCGACCGGGACACCCCAGGCGGAGCGCAGGGCGCGCATGAACGCGCGCTGCGGCAGGGGTTCGGGGGCGGCGAGGTTCACGGGACCGGTGAGGTCGTCCCGGTCGACGAGGAACTCGACCGCACGGACGAAGTCCCGGTCGTGGATCCAGGACACGTACTGTGCGCCGCCCGCGACCGGGCCGCCGAGGCCGAGCCGCGCGAGCCACGACAGGACGTCGAAGACCCCGCCGGGGTCGGGGCTCATCACCATCGCGGAACGCAGGGCGACCTTGCGGGTCTGCGGGGTCACGGCCCGGTCCTGGGCCCGCTCCCAGTTGGCGGCGATCTCGACGCTGTAGGACCAGTAGTCCGGGACGCCGGGCTCGCTGCCGCCGATCAGGCCGGTCCGCTCGTCGTTCGGCGCGTCGAACCGGTGGGCGTAGACGGTGGCCGTACTCATCTGCAGCCAGACCCGCGGCGGCCGTGCGGCGGCGGCGACCGCCATCCCGACGGCCCGGGTGGAGCGCACCCGCGAGTCCATCATGGCCTTCAGGTTGGCCTCGGTGTAGCGGCAGCTGACACTGCGCCCGGCCAGGTTGATCACGACGTCGCTGCCGTCGATCTCCCGCGCCCACCGTCCCGGCGTCTCGCCGTCCCAGACGACCTCGCGGTCGCGCTGCGGCCGTCTTGTCAGGACGACGACCTCGTGTCCCGCCCCGGTGAGCGCGCGGTCCAGGATCCTGCCGACCTGCCCGGTCCCGCCGGGTATCACGATCTTCATGCGGCTCCCCCTCGTAGGGGACCACCTTAGCGGTCTATTTGAACATGTTCAAAAGTCGGCCGCGTCATGGATGAAGGGCCCGGCCGAACCTGCCGGATCGGTCGAGCCCTTCGGGTGAATCGTTCCTGCCTGGGGCGTCAGACCCCCGCCGCGGCCGGGTCCGCCCGCTTGGCGAGGGCTGCCGCTGCGGCCCCCACCAGCCCCGCGTCGGTGCCCATCTGCGCGGGCTCGACCCTCAGGCGCCGCACGAAGGACAAGGTGTCGTAGTCAGCCTTGCGCAGGGGCGCGAACAGGACGTCGCCCGCCTTGCCCATCGGAGCTGTACGCGTGAGTCGCGGACGTGGGCGGGGTGGCCGTCGGCGACTTCGAGGCAGTCGCCGCCGCTGCCGTCGCTGTACGTCGACTTGCGTCAACGGGCGACTTCCAGGCCCCTCAACCACCGTGGCGGCGGCCTGCGGGTCGTCTACACCCGTGTTGCGCGCGCCCAACGCCACGACGGTGCAGGTCGAGCAGGACGGGCCGTCCGCTGGCCCGGCTCGGGGCGCCGAGGGCCGGGCCCCGGCGCGGCGGTCCCGGCGGCGTCCAGCTTTGCCTCCGGGCTCGTAGGCGCCAACCGGCTTGGGGCTGACCGCCCCAAGCAAGGCAAAGAGGCCTGTCCGGACAGCGTCGTGGGGTCGTGTCGTCGCCGCCTGTGTGATCGGTGGCCGGCGGGTGCGTGTGGAGCCGCCGTCGGCAGCGGCGGTCCAGCGGGTCCACGACCGTACGGGACACGCCGCTGACGACATACACCCGGTGCCGCCCATCGCGTGAAGCGGTGCGCGACCCCAGCATCCGTCAATGCACCTCAGTGCGACGAACGGCAGGTGTTGCGGTGGGCGATGTCGAGGACGAAGCGCTCGGGGCGGTGCAGCTGCTTCGTCGTGTAGGAGGGCTTGCTGTCGAACGCGGCCCCGAAGGTGACGACGCCCTCGAAGTCGCCGGTCAGTGCGAAGCCCTTGAGTTTCGGCAGATTCAGCTTGATCAGGCGCGGGCCCTTGTAGACGTTCCTGCCCGCGTTGTTGTGGGCTGCGGCTGGGGAGAGCTTGATCTCCAGGAAGTGCTTCCCGGCCAGCGGGACCTTCTTCCCCGAGCCGTCGTAGCGGAGTTCCTTGAAACGCGTGACGGTGGTCGGCGGCAGTTTGCCCTTCACATCGATGACGACCCGGTCGAAGGAGCAGTGACCGGCGATCCTGGCGTTGACCACGAGACTCGTGGACGGTGCCGGGGACGTGGCGGCGGCAGAGGTCGGAGCCGCGGTGCCGGCCAGCAGGAGTGCGCTCGCGGTGATGGCCATGAGGCAATGGCGGGTGTACATGACGCCCCCTTATGAGACGTCGGGGACTGGTGGTCACAGTATGAGACATATGTGAGGGTCATACGGTTGCACGCTTTGGCGAATGATTCTCATGTACTGAAGTGCGATCGCCGACCTCGACGGTCGCCGGCATAGCCGCGGTCAGCCCAGACCCGGGTGATCTGCGGCTGGGTGAGGCGCAGCCGCCAGAGCACGTCGCGGGCGGCGTCGCGGTCCAACCCTTCCAGGACGGCGCGCACATCCTGGGGCTTCTGCGGCATCGCCACCAGATACGAGAAAACCGCCACTTCCTACGAAGCGGCGGTCAAACTCGCGTCATTCCTGTTCGGGGAAAGATCCGTTTTCGAAGACGATCCCTAAAAGAGGCCCTTGTAGCCCTGCCAGCCGGTGGCGATGCGCGTGCGCGCCCCGAACGATCCCTTGGCGTCGCCGTTGTTGCGCCACACGTTCCCCGCGCTGTCCCGCGAGACCAGGTCGGCCTTCCCGTCGCCGGTGATGTCGCCGACGCCGACGATCACGTTGTAGGAGCCGCCCCAGTTGGAGAAGACCTTCGTCCGGGCGCCGAACGTGCCGTTGTCGGTGCCGTAGTACCGGTACAGGTTGTTCGCCGTGTCCTGCGCCAGCAGGTCGCCGATGCCGTCGCCGTTCAGGTCCCCGGCCCCGACGATCTTCTTGTACGCCTTCCAGTTGTCGTAGAGCTTCACCCGCGCCGACAGCTTGCCCGTGCTCGTCCCCTTGTAGAGGTACACGGCCCCGGTCGAGGAGTTCCGCGCGATCAGGTCCGGGAGCCCGTCCTTGGTCACATCACCGGGCGCGGTCAGCACGTCGTACTGGTTCCAGCCGGACGTGCCCAGCGAGGTGTACGGCGTCGACGACTTCAGCGCGGCACCGCACCCCGGTCGGTAGGCGCGCAGGGCGCCGCTGCTCAGCCGCACCAGAACGTCGTTGCACCGGTCCCCGCTGACGTCCCCGAACGGCACCGCCCTGACCGAGGTCGCCCAGCCGCCGCCGCTCACCTTCTCCGAGAAGGTGCCCGTGCCCGTACCTTGCTGGAACGTGAGCGCGCCGGAGGAGTTGAGGGTGAGCAGGTCACCGATGCCGTCCCGGCCCGCGTGATCTCGCCGCACGGGAGCGGCGAGAGTCCCGGCCGGCATCAGATGGATGCGCTCGCCGGCGTCCACGAAAGCCAGGCGGCCGCTGTCAGGGTCCAGGGTCCAGCGGACACGTCGGTCCGAGGTACTGCCCTCGGGCATGAGATTCTTGGTCGCCGGCAGATCCGCCAGGTCAGAGGTGACCGCCTGCCCGGAGCGGACGTCGGTGCGCACCAGCTTGCCGCGCTCGTTGTCATGGCGGACCAGGAACCCGTCGGCCAGCAGCGCGTCCCCCACGGGCACGGCCACCGACCGTCCGCGGGAGCGGTCGAACACGCCGGCCTTCTTCTGCGCGGCGCACGCCCAGTAGACGAAGCGGCCGTTGACCTGCAGCTCGCTGGGCACGCATGCCGAGCCGACGTTGACGTCGACCGCAGCGGCGGTCGAGCCGAGGCGGCTCATCGACAGGTGCCCGGCGGTGGAGGTCGTGGTCCACAGCTGTCCGTCCCACAGGGCGGCGGCCACGGCGGTGCGGGTCGAGACGACCTTGGACTGCGTCCAGTCGACGAGGAACTGCTTCTTGTTCGGGCCGCCCGAGAGCAGCGCGTACCGTCCCTCCGCGGCGCTCACCTCACCGTAGAAGCCGTCAACCGTCAGCGTCTGAACCTCACCGGCGGGTGTACGGCGGTGTATCAGCTGGGAGTTGTCCAGGTCGTTGTAGACGACAGATCCGTCGCCCGCGCCGAACAGCCGCACACAGCTGTTCACGAAGATGCACGGCTTGACCCCTCCGCCGGCCTGGCGGACCGGCCCCACCTGGGGGACCGCGTCGGCCGACACGATGCGTGTGTTGAACATGACGTCGTAGGACGGGGGCGCGGTCTGGTCGGTCCAGGCAAGGGTGCCGCCCACCAGCGAGAGTCCGTCGACGGGCGCGGGAACCGGCGGCAGGTCCATCAGCTCATCGGCCACGATCTGTCCGTCCGGCGTCTCGGAGATGCGGTGCATGCCCCAGTGCGCCTTGTCGGGACCGCCCACCACGACAGCCGATCCGTCGGCCGACGCGTGGATCCACCCGTCCATCTGCGGGAGCAGGGTGCGCCATTCGCCCGCGTCGGTCAGGGGCCGGGTGAGTATGGCACGGGTCTCGTCGCCGTAGGTGGCCACCACGACGTCGTCACCGACGACCGTGAAGTCGGTCTTTCCCACGGTGCCCTGGAAGGGAACGGTGATCACCGGTCCGTCCAGTGCGTCGCGGCGCAGCAGCCGCGCGCCGGCTCCCGGATACCACCAGCCGACGTAGCCCTCGTTCAGGACGGGCAGCCGGGCCGAGTTGGTGTTGTAGGGGGTGAACAGCTTGGTCCAGGTCCCGTCGCGGACGTCGACGAGGACGAGCTGGTAGAGGAAGACCTGGGGGTCCTCGGTCGGCACGCGGTAGCGAAGCAGCAGCGATCGGTCGTCCTTCCCGCTCAACGCGAGGAGCTTCGCGTCGGCGGGCCAGCCGGTCACCTTCGTGTCCTCGGTTCCGCCCCCGGCCGCCTGCTTCAGCAGGTGCAGTTCGCGTACGTTGGTCGAGCCACCCAGGTAAGCGACCACGACACCCGCGCCGGCCGTCCCCGCATAGGTCAGACCGGTCGGGACGGTCACCGAGCCGCGGTCCTCGGCGGAGCCCATCGCGCGGAACCGCACGACGCGCCGGCCCTCGGCGTCGGTCGACAGGGTGTAGGTGGTGTCCGACTGGGCGAGCGCGTTGGGCTGCTGAGTGCCGGCGAACTCGGTCACCGCCCGGGTCTTGCGCGTCGCGTAGTCGGTCCAGAGCCAGCCGCTGGATCCCTCGGGATTCGACAGCACACCCGTGTCTCCGAAGCCGATGAACACCGGGTTGCGCGTGGCGCGCCGGTCCGCGGCGGGGAGCACGACCTCGCCCGCCGCCGCGACCTGGTCAGCCCCGACGGCCACCGCCATCCCTGTCGGCACGGCGGCCGGAGCACCCGCGGCGAGGGCAACGCTCACTGCCAGGGCCGCACCCCCTCTGCCGAACAGACGGCGTCGCACGACCTTGTTGACCCCCACGGAACACCCCGGCCCCTCGCCCTGGCAGCTGTGACCGGACAGGTCCGCCAGTCTGTGAATGAAATGTGCATGCCCTGAGCGGGCGACGGGAGCCTATCAGTGCATACCAGCGGGGTCCCTGGGACTTCCGGGGCAGCGGAAGGGGCCCACACGACCGAAGTCGTTCGGGCCCTCGCTCAGCTACACGAGGATGGCAAGCATGAATAACCCCTGCCATAGAAAGGCTCGGACGTCAGGCCACAGCCGGGCACGGATGGGTGTACGCACCCGGCCCTGCTGCGCCGATCGCCGACACCGACCAGCTCGCCGTGCGCCACCTCGCGGCACGTCACGCCGCAGGGATCTTCCTCTGAACGGGGACCTGACAGGAAGACTGGTCATCTCTGCCAGGGAAGCTCCTCAACCGATGCAATGTCACCTGCGGCAAGCAGGCCGAAGAGCCGGAGAATCTCCTCGTGGGCGACTTCGCGCGACTGGCGCCGGGCCGCCGAATCGTCGTCCGGGTTCTCCCAGACCAACAGGCCGCCTTGGAACGCGCTGAGGCACCACCCACTTTCATGGGTCAGGGATACGTCCGGGTGTTCGTCATCGGCCTCCGCCAGACCGTCGAGCACTCGCCTCATCGTCTCCGGATCAGGCTCGTCGACCGTGCGGCCCATGACGTCGTACATGAAGTAGCTCATGGGCCAATGCTCCCGGTCCTACGTGCCTCATACGCCTTTCGCCGCTCGGCGCCCGAGCTAACCGCCCGGCCGCCTCAGCGGCAGGAGAATGCCCAGGTGAGCGGCGTGGTTCGAGGACCGTTTCGACACTGGAAGGTCGCATAGGTTCGCTACGTGGGTGCAGTCGATGAATTTGGGCGGCGATAGGAGTCTGATGCAGGACACCCGATCTCTGGAGGCTGCCCTATGGCTGAACCACACGTTTCGGAAACTCGGAAAGCTCTGGAACGGGCGATCCACGTCGAGCGGTTGGCGCTCGCTCAAGACCTCGCCGAGCTCAGCGAGGAACAATGGGCGAAAGCATCACTGTGTGAACGCTGGACCGTGGAGGAGGTCGTAGCCCATCTGACGGCAGGTGCCAGCACGAGGATGTGGCGCTGGCTGCTGAGCATGCTGGCCGCGCGGTTCGACCCCGATCTGCACAACGACCGACGGCTCGCAAAGCACCGTGGTGCCACACCTGAAGAGACCTTGCGGCGATTTCGCGAAGTTGTCGCCGGGCCCGCCGGGCCGACAGGACATACTGCGGCCTGGCTGGGCGAAATAGTCGTCCACAGCGAGGACATCCGCCGGCCGTTGGGTCTTGTGCGGACACCCCCGGTGGCCACGACGACCGCCGTGGCCCGGTTCTTCGCCAGCCGCGATTTCACCGTCGCAAGCAACACTGCAATCGCGGGCTTGCGGGTCGAGGCCACAGACGGACCGTTCACCACCGGCTCGGGGGACCTGCTCCGGGGGCCGACCCTCTCGCTGGTAATGGGGATGGCAGGCCGCGCAGCGGCCTGCGAGGACCTTGAGGGGGACGGTGCGGCAGTCCTGCGTGCCCGACTGCGCTCAGGTTAAAGAACAAGCTAAGGGGCTCCGACCTGGTCGGAGCACTGAGGGGCTGCCGAGGGCAGCCGCCAGCGGGGACCGGCCATTCGCCCGTTATCCGGCGTGCAGCCGGACTGGCAGGCGCCCTACGGCACAAACTCCCGGGAGCCGGCGGGGCCCCCGTGCCCGACTCACGCCAAGATCCTTGCGGCGGTGAGCCTGCGATCGCCGGGGCCCGGCCTCGCAGGCGCCGGCAGAGCGGTGCCGTCCCACAGCTCTGCCCGACTCGGCCCCCCCTAGTGAGGAGGGCCTGTGAGCGTTCAGTCCCTGCCGTTGAGTCCCTTGTAAAAATGCAGGTCACGGCGTTGGGTGATGGCGTTCAGGGACCCAAGGGACTCTAGTTGGGAGTTATGAACGAGTCCTGTGTGCGTGTACGCGCGGGCGTATCTGTTGAGGTGCATATACGTGGGTGGCCCATAATTGGAGTTCTCAGTCCCTACAGTCCCTCTTGGGTGCCGCACCCCACTCCTGAGCTGCGAAAATGTTCAGGGACTCAAAGCAGGGTTCAGGCCCTCGCCCCCCGGCTCAGGCCCTGCCCGGAGGGCAACGGGTGTGAAAACAGGCTGCTGGCGGATCGGCGACGTGAGCCCAGGTGGGGGGGGGGGGGCTCGCTCGCCGGTCGTGGCTGATCGAGTCCCTGAGCCGTCCCCCTCTCCAGGGCTACTGATAGATGAATTACGGTCTCTCCAGACACTCTCATTGCGTGCATTACGGACATGGATGACCCACCCTGGTCTCTCTTCAGAGACTCAAGGGACCGTAGGGACCCGAAAACAGATACGGCGCCACGCGGGGGAGCTGCGTCCACTCCTCGGCCGGGGGTTCTACACTCTTCCGAAAGCCAGTCCCTACAGTCCCTTTGGTCCCTCACGCCCAGCACGAGGCCTGCGCACGACTGGGCCTGTCAGGGACCGAAGGACAAGACCCTCGCCGAAGGACAGACGCGTGCCCGGCCCCGACGTGACGAGAGCGCCCGCCGCTACTGCGCGGACCGCCACATCCCACGCCGTGGCCCGCTGGTGTGCCGAACAAGGATGGCCGGTCCACCCCCTTGCCACCGGACGCAAGACACCCGTCGCCAACTGCCCGGCCTGCAAGGACAAGCACCACTCTCCCGCGGGATGCGTATGTATCCCAGCCGGCCGCCCATGCCACGGATTCCACGCCGCAACGACCAACACGACACGGATCGACGCCTGGTGGTCCGATCACCCTTCCTGGGGCGTCGGCGTTGCCTGTGGCGGAGCCGACCTGATCGTCATCGACATCGACGCGCACTCCGCTCCGGTCCCGGACCGCAGCAGGCTCCTGCCCGGCATCGCCATCCACGACTCCGTGAACCTGCACGGCCTGGCCTCCGGCTTCGACACCCTGGCCCTCCTGGCAGCACTGCGCGGCCAGCCCACCCCGGCGGAGGACGACAGCACGCTGCGCGTGCGTACCCCCTCCGGCGGTCTGCACGTGTGGTACCGAAACCTCCACCCCGCCATCCGCTTCCGCTGCTCGACCGGGTCCAGCACGAAGACCGCGCTGGCCTGGCAGGTCGATGTCCGGGCCGACGGCGGCTACATCGTCGCCCCCACCACCCGCACCACACACGGCACCTACCAGCGGGAAGGACCGTCCCACCTGCCTGCGCCGCTGCCCGGATGGCTCGGCGAGGAACTCGTACGGACCGGACACACGATCCGACAGCCGGCGCCCTCCTCCCGGCCCGCGATCCCGCGCAGCCGCCGGCCCCGGACCCCGGTGCGCGCGCACCGCGTCCTGGACCCCCTGCTGCTGGAGGTCGCCGAGTGCGCGGCAACGCCCGAGGGCGCCGCCTTTACCGAGAAGCTCAACAAAGCCGCCTACACGGCCGGGGGACTGGCGGCCGCCGGACACCTCGACGAACACGCCGCGCGCGCCCTGCTGCGCGAGGCCGCCGAGACCGCACGTCCCTGGCAGAGTGCCCGCAACGAACGCATCATCGAAGACGCCCTCGCTGCCGGGTCCGCCCGCCCGCTCCACCTCGAAGGACGTTCATGAGCAGCGCCGAGACGCCGCGCTTCGACGCCACCGCCGCTGCCCAGCAGATGCTGGACCTTGAACAGGCAGAGCATCAGCAGCCAGCCCTGCCCGCCCAGGCCCACACCTCCCCGCTCGCCACACCGTCCCGGGCGCTGCCGGCCCCGCTGCCCGGAACACTTACCGACCGCGGCAACGCCAAGCTGTTCGTCAAGCTCTACCGCGACCAATTCCGCCACGTCGAAGGTTTGGGCTGGTTCTCCTGGGACGGCTACCGCTGGAAGCGCACCGGCGGCGAGAAGGCCGCCCTGTGGGCCGCCGGCGAGATGGCCGAGGACATGCCCGACACCGACCCCCGCGGCCTGTTCAGCGACCGCGAACTCCACCACCACAAGAAGCGCACCCTGTCGACCACTGGCATGAAGGCCCTCCTCACCCAGGCCAAGGCCTCTCCCGACCTGTCCGTCGACCCCGACACCCTCGACGGCGACCCCTACGCCCTGTGCACCCCAGTCGGCGTCGTTGACCTGAACACCGGACTGCTGCGCAAGCCCGACCCCACCCGCGACTTCCACTCCCGCGCCACCAGCGTCGCCCCCCAGCAGACCGAAACCCCGCGCTGGCACCGCTTCCTGCATGACACCTTCGGCGACGACGCCGAAGGCCAGGAAATGATCGACTTCCTGCACCTGCTGCTCGGCTACTCCATCACCGGAGACGTCGGCGCCCAGGTCCTGCCCTTCCTCCACGGCCACGGCAAGAACGGCAAGAGCGTCCTGCTGGACGTCATGATCCAGATCCTGGGGGACTACGCCGACGCCGCCCCGCCCGGCTTCCTCATGGACCGCGGCGCCTTCTCCGAGCACTCCACGGAACTCACCGAACTCCACGGCCGCCGACTGATCGTCTGCAGCGAGCTCAAGCCCAACGACAAGTTCGACGAAGCGAGAGTCAAACTCCTGACCGGCGGAGAGAAGATCAAAGCCCGCAGGATGCGCCAGGACTACTTCTCCTTCAGCCCCACCCACCACCTGTGGCTGCTGGGCAACCACCGCCCCGAAGTGAGCAACGGAGGCTTCGCGTTCTGGCGCCGCATCCGCCTACTGCCCTTCGAGCGGACCGTCCCCGACCACCGCAAGATCGACAACCTGGCGCTCGAACTCGTCCGCGACGAAGGCCCCGGCATCCTGCAATGGCTCATCGAGGGCGCCCGCCGCTACCTCACCACCCGCGACAACCTCGAAGGCCCCGACCGCGTCCGCATCGCCACCAGCGCATACGCGAACACCGAAGACCACATCGGCCGCTTCCTCACCGAATGCTGCACCCGCGACATCGACGCCCAGCCCGACCTGCGCGTCGAACAGGGCCTGCTGTACACCGCCTACGCCTCCTGGTGCAGCACCGGCGAAGGCATCCGCCCCGCCGGCACCCGCGCTTTCGCCACCCGCGTCAGGCAGGAAGTAGGCCTCGCCTCACCCACCGACATGATCAAATCCAACGGCCGCAAGTACTACCCCGGCCTCGCCCTGCTGGACACCCCGTCATGAACCAACTCCCGCGCCCCTCCGACGAACTGCCGCACACCGGCCCCGGCCCGCGGCAGGACCAGCCCCTACCCGCCCTCATCCGCCCGACTTACCATGGAGTCGTAGGCCCACGTCCAGCAGCGGGCGGCTCACCACACCACGAGGCGGGCCGCAACCGGGCCCCGCAGACAAAGGAGGGGCTGCAGCCATGAGCTCGCTACTGACCGAGGGCGATCTCACCCACGAAGAAGACATCGTGTGGCTGGAAGACCCCGAACACCTCGACTACGTCCGCCAAGCCCTCGACAAGACCCGCCGCCGCAACACCAAACCCCCCTACGCGCGCGACGGCCGCATGGTCGGCTACGCCCTTCTCGACGGCCAGGCCGAACCCGACCCCGACAGCGGCCTGTACAAGCGCCGCGTCTTCTTCCTCCTCCCGCACGACCGCGACAGCCTGCCCGGCGGCCTGTACCGCGAAGGCGCCCCCGGCGAAGCCGTCGACCCACGTACCATCGAGGTGAAGAAGGTGGGCGAGAAGACCCCGCGCTCCCAGAGCGGCCCGGCGGCCATAACAGGCTCCCGCTCCTGACAACCCGCGGACGTTTACACGCCTTACCTATGGCCAAGCCCTTCGAAGGCACCCCACTGACCTGGCCGTGGTTCACGGCTGGCGCGTCTGTGTGTGCTCGGAGATCAAGCCCGGCGACAAGTTTGACGGAATTCGGGTCAAGCTGCTGACCGGCGGCGACCGCATCAAGGGCCGCCGCATACGCCGGGCTCCTTCAGCTTCGACCCCACTCACCACTCTGGCTGCTCGCCCGCTGATTCGGCGGCCTTGCTGCGCTTGTCCGTGGTCCGATCCCAGAAGGGCGGAGTCCCTTACGACCTGGCCATGTGGATGCAGCCAGAGGCGACGGGGAGGCCCTGAACCATCACGCTGGTGGAGCAGGGGCCCCGCACGCTGGCACCGCACCCGGCGTCCCAGATCGCGCTGCTCACGCTACCGGGGCCCGCACGGCACCTCGCAAGCCCGAGCAGTTGCCGACCCCCACTGCGTCGCTGAATGCGGGCTTGGGTCAGCGCAGCGATGACGCTCGGCCTTCTGCCATCCCAGGACGCCCGCAGTAGACCACCTCCTGCGCTGACCACATGCTCGAAGACGAGATCTACCGGCGGTAGAATCGGCTCTATGAGCAAGCCGACGAGCATCAAAACCAGTGAGGAAGTGCGCGACCGGCTGCGCATCCTCGCGGAGGAGCGCGGCACCACGATCACGGAGCTGCTGGCGGACCTCGCTACCCGCGAGCTCACGGCGGCTGAGCGGGAGCAGCGGGCTTTCGAGGCTGCCCGTGAGCTCGGCATCGAGTACACCGAGCAGGTCCAGCAGGCCGGCCAGGACGCCTGGGCGAAAATCCGCGCCCATCAGGGCGGCGCCGCCGCATGAATGTGACGGCCATCCTGGACCACACCGCTCTGACCGCTCTATTTCACGCGGATCCCTTCTTCACGGGCCTCTACATCGAGGCTTCCCGCGGCACTGGCAGGGTCGTCATCCCGTCACTGTCCATGCTGGCCGCCGAACGGCAGGTAACCGGTGCGGGCAAGCATGCGGCGTCCCTGCGGTTTGCGGAGAACATGTCGTTCACCCCAGCGCACGCGGTGCACGCAATGGACTGGACAAACGTCGACTGGTCGGTGGCCCACGCAGCGGCAGTCGCATGGCAGGCGGTGAAGGCGGGGGAACCCCTCACAGTCCTGTCGCTAGAACCCGAACTGTATGCAGACACCGGCATCACTCCACTGAATCCCACCTGACCTTCGGCCTGGCGGATCAGCGGCGCCAGCCGCAGACGCTTGTCAGGCTGCTGGACAGGGAACGCGACGGCGACGCACGGCGAACCCCGGCGGAGCGCCTTGCGCTCTCCACCTGTCAGCCGGAAGACGTCTGGCAGATGCTTTTCGCCGAGGCATCGACCGGCGGCGCGTACAACAACGGCGAGTACGGCGCTTACGGTCGACTGGCCGCCTGGCGTTCCCTCGCCGCCTTGTACAGCCACGCAGTACCCCGCCCCACCGACCGCTACCGGTATCCCCGACCCTGACCTGACGCCGCATCTGCGGCCTGGCCTGCCTGGCACACGACCTGGGCACGGCATAGGCCCGTACGCCCCGCGACAACTATGGGGCGTACGGGCCTTCTTGCGTTTCAAAGCGGCGGCCACCGCAAGGCAACCACTGACCGGTCCCCGCGAACTGTGCGCAGCCCTGGCCTTCTGCAGGCCCGCAGGCCAAACTCCGCCTGGGCTCCCGCGATGCGCATCGACCGTCCAGCCTTGCTGTAGGCACCGCGGGTCAGGGAGTACGGGATGCCCCCAGGTATCTGGGACCGGACAACCACGCTGCAGCTATTACGCCGTAATAGGTCAGGCGACACTCTGACGCTCCGACAGGTTCGGCTAACTAACGTGCCGATGAAGAAAACGATCACGAACGTTAGTCAGGTGTCACGCATGAGTTCGCCAGCCATGCCCAGCGACCGCGAGAAGATCGTCTCCAAACTGCCGGGATGGCTCCGGCAGAACCTCAAAATCAGAGCCGCCCAGCACAGCATCGAGATCCAGACTGCCGTCGAACAGGGCATAAGCAAGCGATCACCGTCATGAACCGCGACGCCTACGTCGCAGCCAACCCCGCACGCGAAGCCGACCTTGAAGCCGACACCACCCACGTCGTCATCGACGGCAGCAGCCGTCTCGCCGCCGCCCGCGAAGCACAACTGACCACCATCAAGATCATGGTCAGCGACGATCAGGGCACTACATCCGAGGAACTCCTCGAGTCCGCCCTCGTCGCCAACATCCACCGACAGGATCTCGAAGAACTCGACGAAGCACGAGCGCTCCAACGGCTCCTGGCCATCCACGGCAGCCAGACCGCCCTGGCCAAGCGACTCCAGCGCTCCCAAGGCTGGGTGTCGCAACGCCTCGCCCTGCTCAATCTCACACCCGACCTCCAGGCCCGCATCGGTGAGGAACCCGTCGACCTGCTGCGCGCCGTCGGCAACAAACCGGCTGCGGAACAGAAGGCGGCCCTTGAAGAACTCAAGACGAAGCGAGCCCGCCAGGAAGCCGAGAAGCGGGAGCGCAGCGGCAGGAAGCAGGCGAACAAGGGTGCCCCTCCAACGGCGGACGCACCTCCCGTCCATTACGGCGTAAGAGACGGACCGGATGGTACGGCCGGCTCCGAGCAGCGCGACGATCACACAGCGGCTGAAGCGGCGGTCCCCGAACCGCGCGGCAGCCAGGAACCCGTCGAAGCCGAACCCGCGGGGGAGCGGCAGCTCCCGAAGCTGCCGTACGACGATCCGGTGCACATCGCCATGCACTTGAAGGTGAAGATGAACAAGCCGACCTTCCTGGAGCTCTTCCGCCTGCTCGCTGCTATGGCGCACGAGCTTGACTCGGCACAGTTCGAGGAGACCTTGCGTCGATACACCGACGGGTCGATGTCAAAAGCAAGCTGACTCGGCCCTTTGAGCCCGGTCTTGTCCTTCCTCCAGCAAGACCGGGCCCACACTGCGGCCGTAAGACGACGCTGCCCGGATACGCCTCCACCCTCGGCCAGCTGACCGATACCTACGACGGCACCCCTCATTCGAGGAGATGCTCGACACCGAAGGGCCCCGCCACGTCCTCGCCATCGCCATCGGACGCGTCACGGCCTGAGGCACCAAGAGGCGCCCTGTTCCGGCACATCACCCGCGGCGGCACCATTCGCCCGCGGGCCGGGCCGCGCGGCGACTTCCTCAGCCCCGACGCGATCGGCGACATCGTCAAGATCCGCGCTCGGCTCGACGGCGCACGGCCTGCGCCGGGGACCGGCGCGGGAGATCTCCGAAGCGGGAGGGGATCCGACCGCGCAGGGCCGGTGGAAGCCCGGTTCTCCCACGGGCCGCCCAAGCACTACATCGAGCCCGCCCGGGCCAGACGGACAACCTGCTGCACGCCGCCCGGGGCCGGGGCGCGCGGCCCGGCCTTCTCGGCTGCATCAGCGGACTGCGTTTCATCCGCATCGAAGCCTTCGACACCGATGCGGCGGTCACGGCCACCGAACTGCTGAGTTTCGGACACTCGTGGGCCGCCATCCACGCCGCCCGGCCCTCCAGCCCCTTTCCCGCCGGGCGGTTCCTCCTCACCCTGACGCCCAAGGCATACGCGGGGACCGGCGTCCAGGCCGTCCACCCCGGCCAGTAGGCCGTCGGACAGGGGCCGGGGCCGGGACGTCCCGAAAAGGCCTGTGTCCTCCTCCCCGCGGTCGAGACTCGCTCCGGAATCCCTGGAGCCTTCTTCTCGTACGGCGCCCTGGTCCGCGACTGGCGGACAGCGACCGGACGGGCTTTGGGTCGCTGTCCGGTCACCGGGGTAAAACGGCTGGTCAGATACGTTGCCGAGAAAATGACAGCGACTGAAGCGACTCGTGATCCGGTATATGAGGGCATAAGCGTGTGCGTGTGCGCCTCATATACGGGGACCTTGAGTCGCTTCAGTCGCTGTCCCGTCGCTCGCAACCGCTCTGGCCTGCCGTTCTCCTGAAGAAGCGAGGCAGCTGCCCGAGGGTCCCTTAGTCGCTCGGCGGGTGCCGTTACGGTCGCTGGGCGTCCGTGGGGTGGCTGGATATTTGTTCTAGTACGAGGCTCTCAGGGCCCGTCGGCTTCGCTAGGCTGTCTCCGTTGCTCAGTCGCTTCAGTCGCTCACGGGGGGTTTGCGTATGGCCGCTGAGCTGGGGCACTCACGTAGCCGTACACGGCGAGGAGCCCCCACCAGAGTGTCGCCGGCCATCGCTCGCTGGTGTGCCGGACGTGGCTGGCCGGTGCACCCGCTCGCCCCGGGACGCAAGATTCCCGCAGGCAATTGCGCGGCGTGCCGCAGGCCCGGGCACGTCCGCCGGGACTGCGCGTGTCTGACCGCCGGTCGCTTGTGTCACGGGTTCCACGCGGCCACCGTGGACGTGGCGCGCATTGAGCGATGGTGGGGTGACCGGCCGCGTCCGGGCGTCGGTGGCGCCTGCGGTCCCGCGGGCCTGGTGATCCTCGACATCGACGCGCACGCGCGCTGGCTTCCCCACCGGGACCGTCTGTTGCCGGGCGTCGGGATCGCCGCCGACGTCGACCTGACCGGGCCGGCCGACGGGTTCCACACGCTGGGGGTGCTGGCCGCGCTGCGCGGCTTCCCCAGCCCCGCGGACGACGACACGACGCTGCGGGTGCGGACTCCCTCGGGAGGCCTGCACGTGTGGTACCGGTGCCGTTCCGGGCAGCGCTGGCAGTGTTCCACCGGCTCCGGGGCCCGGGCCCCGGCCCGGCAGGTCGACGTACGGGCGCACGCCGGGTACATCGTGCCCCCCGGCACGGTGGCCGGGGCGGGGGCGTACGAACCGGTGGGCTCCGTGCGTGAGCCGGCGCCGCTGCCTGCCCGGCTCGGCCGGGAGCTGGAGCGGACCGGGCATCTGCAGGGGACGGGGACGGCCGGGCCCCGCCCGGTGCCGCCGCGGGCCCGGCAGGCGGTGTCGGCGGCGCGCGGCGGGGCCGGCCGCGTTCTGACCGCGGTGCTCGCGGAGGTGGCCGCCTGCGCGGCCGTGGCGGAGGGCGCGGCGTTCTCCGAGAAGCTCAACCGTGCCGCGTACACGGCGGGTGGGCTCGTTGCAGCCGGGCAGCTGGACGCGGGTGAGGCCGAGCGGGTGCTGCGGGAGACGGCCGAGTACGCCCGCCCGGGTCAGCGGCGGCGCTGTGCGGCCGTCATCCGCTGCGGTCTGGCCGCCGGCGGGCGACGCCCTCTGTTTCCGGGAGGCCACGCATGACGTCACAGGACGCGCTGTTCGACCCCCACCGGGCCGCCGCGCAGATTCTGCGGGCCGACCCCCACGGAGTCGCCGCGCAGATTCTGCGGGCCCAGCCACGCCGGAGCCCCTGGCAGGGTGAGGGCGAGCAGCGGGACCAGCGGGGGAAGGACGGCGTCACGGCCGACGGACTGCTCCCGGACACGCTCAGCGACCGCGGCAATGCCAAGCTGTTCGTCAGGCTCTATGCCGACGACTACCGGTACGTCCCCGGCCTAGGCTGGTTCCGGTGGGACAGCACGCGCTGGCACAGCGACGAGAACGACACCGTCCTGTGGGCCGCGGGCGACCTGGCGGAGTCCATCGCCACCACCGACCCGAGGGGCGTCCACAGCGCGGACGCGCTCCGGCAGCACCGGCGCCGGTCACTGAGCACCAGCGGGATGAACGCGATGCTCCTCCAGGCCAAGTCCGCGCCGGGCATGGTGCTCAATGCGGCGCTCCTGGACGCGGACCCCTATGCGCTGTGCACGCCCGCCGGCATCGTCGACCTGCGCACCGGTCTGATCCGCGCGGCCGAGCCGGCCAAGGACTTCCACTCCCGTTCCACCACCGCGGTCCCGGAGCCGGTGCCCACACCTCGTTGGGACCGGTTCCTCACCGACACCTTCGGTGACGGATCCGAGGGCGCGGAGATGATCCACTTCCTGCACCTGCTGCTGGGCTACTCCATCACCGGCGATGTCGGCGCGCAGGTCATGCCGTTCCTGTTCGGGTCCGGCAAGAACGGCAAGTCGGTGCTGCTGGACGTCCTGGTGAGGCTCCTCGGTGACTACGCCGACGCCGCGCCCCCCGGCTTCCTCATGGCCCGCCCGTACGAGGGGCACCCCACCGACCTCGCCGAACTGCACGGCCGCCGCGTCCTCGTGTGCAGCGAGGTCAAGCCCGGCGACCGCTTCGACGAGGCCCGTGTCAAGCTGCTCACCGGAGGCGACCGCATCAAGGCCCGCCGGATGCGGCAGGACTTCTTCAGCTTCACGCCGACGCACAAGCTGTGGCTGCTGGGCAACCACCGGCCCGAGGTGGGCACCGGCGGCTTCGCGTTCTGGCGCCGGATGCGGATCATCCCGTTCGAGCGCGTCGTCGCGGACAGCCACAAGATCGACAACCTGGCGGACATCCTCGTCACCGAGGAGGGGCCGGGCATCCTCAACTGGCTCATCACGGGCGCGGGCCGCTACCTGACCGGGGAGAAGGACCTCGCCGGGCCGGAGCGGGTGCGCATCGCCACGACCGCTTACGCGGAGACCGAGGACCACACCGGGCGATTCCTGAGCGAATCCTGCTGCCTCGAACCGTCCTTGAGGACGGAACAGGCCCAGCTCTACGCGGCCTACAAGGCATGGTGTCAGAATGAGGGAGTACCGGCCGTCTCGTCGCGGGCTTTCGCGGCGCGGGTACGGGAGCTGGTGGGACTGGCGTCCCCGAAGGGGATGATCCTGTCCAACCAGCGGAAGTACTACCCGGGCATCGGACTGGTTTCCGGCGAGGAGTCAGCATGAGCGCCCTCATCGCAGAGGACGAGATCATCCACGAGGTCGACTTCGTCTGGCTTGAGGACATAGCCGCGCTCGACTATGTCCGTCAGAGCCTGGACCGGCTGCCGACGCGGCGCGGCAGGCCGGCCTACCACCGCGACGGCCGCATGGTCGGCTACGCGCTGCTCGGTTCGCAGGCCAAACCCTCCCGTTCGTCGGGCACCTTCCGTCGGCGGGTGTTCTGGCTGCTCCCGCACGACCGCGACGCCGACCCGGACGGGCTGTACGCCACCGGGGCGCCCGCGGAGGCCGTGGACCCGCGCACACTGGCGCCGGGCAGCAAGGGCCGCAAGACGGAGCGCTCGGAGGGCGGGCCGCTGTCGTCGGTGACGCGGGGGCGGGGTCTCACCCTGCCGATGTGAGCTCGCCCCGGTGCCTGCGCAGGGGTGCTCCGTACGTCACAGGGCCGTGCCGCCCGACGCGTCGATGCACTGGCCCGTGACCCACCGGGAGTCGTCCGAGGCCAGGAAGGCCACGATGTCGGCGACGTCCCCGGGCCGCCCCATGCGGCCGAACACGGAGAGGGCGGCGTGGGCGGCCTCCGCCTCGGGCGTCGACCAGCGCCCCTTGTTCAGGTCGGTCTTGACGAAGCCCGGTGCCACGGAGTTCACCGTGATCTGCCGGGGCCCCAGCTCCTTGGCGAGCGTGCGGGTCAGGGCGTCGAGCGCACTCTTGGCCATGGAGTAGGCGAGGGAGGTCGGGAAGGCCACCCGGGTGGCGGCCGAGCCGATGTTGACGATCCGACCGCCCTCCCGCAGCCGTGGCAGGCCCTGTTGCACCAGGAACAGAGGTGCCTTGGCGTGCACGGCCATGAGCCGGTCGAAGTCCTCCGGCGTCACGTCGGCCACCCCGCCCCGGAGGTTGAACCCCGCGTTGTTGACCAGGATGTCCAGGCCCGGCGCCGCGCCCAGCTTCTCCAGACCGCGGTCGAACCGCTCGTACAGCGTCCGCACGTCGCCGGACACGCCGAGCGGGGCGTGCACGCGAACGGCGCGGCCACCCGCGCCGGTGATCAGGTCGACGGTTTCCCGGGCCGATGCCTCGTCGCTGCCGTAGTGCACGGCGACGAGCGCCCCGTCCGCGGCCAGCCGGCGGGCGATGGCCCGGCCGATGCCTCGTCCGGCCCCCGTGACCAGCGCTGTTCTGCCCTTCAGTGCGCTCATCGGTTCCCCGTTCCGTGGCGTGCGCTGACGGTCCGGGGACCATTGAACGCACCGCGTGTCCGGTCTATCGTCCTGGACGGCTCTCGGTGACGGCGGTGACCGGCGCAGAGCCGTCACGTCCCCTACCATCCGCCGCACGCAGTGCCCGTGCGGCTCGACGCCAGGCGGTTCTGATGGCTTTACGGTATCTGCGTCTGATCGCGGTGAACATCGACGGCGTGCTGCTGAACGACACCTTCAGCCCGGTCATTCACCGGTTCGTGGTGCGCCGGGGCCGGGCCTGGACCGTCGGGCTGGAGCGGGAGGTGCTGTCCCAGCCACAGCTGCGGGCCGCGGCGGCACTGGGCCTTCCGGAGCCGGCCGAGGACGTGGTGGAGGCGTACTTCCGGGAGCGGGCGGAGTACCTGGAGGACCACCCGGTGCGCATGCTGGACGGCGCCGGCGCGCTGCTGGAGCGGTTGCGCGCCACCGGCGCGCGCCTGGTGTGCTACGGAGGGCTCGGGCGCACCCACTTCGACCGCCACCTCGCCTCCTTCGCCGGGTACTTCGACGAGCCGCGGTACGTCTGCACCGACGCGATACGGCCCGGGATCCGTGAGATCGCCGAGGACGTCTTCGGGGTCCGCTGCGACCAGGCCCTGTTCATCGACGACGTGGCGCGTGTGGCCGAAGCCGCACGGCACCTGGGGGCGGCGTTCATCGGTCATCCGACCGCCTACGAGCACAGTTTCCAGCGGCAGTTGATGCACGAGGTCGGCGTGCGGCACCTGGTCGGATCGCTCGACGCGATCGACGGGCGGCTGCTGCGGACCGTCGACGCCGAGGCCGCCGAGGGCCGCCTGTGGCCGAGGGCCGCCGCAGACGCAGACGAAGGGGCCGCGCTGGAGGCTTGAGGGTGTGCCTGAGAAGGCGTCAGATCCGTGTGTCACCGCGGCTTTTCGCGGTGCGGAGCGCGAAGAAGGAAGGCGGTGAACGGAAGTGAAACACTGGTGTCGTGTTCCGTCGCGGCTTACGGTGCCTCCTATGCGGTTTCTTAACGAGCGGCCCGGTGCGCTCCTGCGCGGCGCGGGCCACTGACAGGGAGGTTCGGTGGCCCGACAGGAGCGAGCGGTCAGGACCCGCCGTGCGGTACTGGAGGCGGCCGCGGCCGTCTTCGCGGAGCACGGGTACGCGACCGCGACGGTCGCGGACATTCTCAGGATCGCCGGAGTGACCAAGGGCGCGCTCTACTTCCACTTCGACTCCAAGGAAGCCCTCGCCAAGGGCGTTCTGGAGGTCCAGACCGCCGAGTGGGTGTTCCCGCAGGAGATCAAGCTTCAGGAGGTCGTGGACATCGCCATGTCGGTGGCCCACCGGCTGAAGCACGATGTCCTCCTGCGCGCGGGTGCACGGCTCTCCGCGGACCCCGTGGGCCGCAAGCACTACGGCAGCGCGTGGCCGCTGTGGGTCGCCAGGCTGACGGACCTCATGGTCGAGGCCCACCGGCGCGGCGAGACACTGAGGCACGTGGCGCCGCGCGAGACCGCCGAGATGGTGGTCAGCGCGTTCAACGGAGTGCAGCTCTACGCTCAGCTCGAGACCAGTCTGCAGGATGTCGAGCAGCGGGTCTCGGTGCTGCTGCAGCACCTGCTGCCCTCCATCGCCTCACCGACGGTCCTGATGCGCCTCGACGCGGCCCCGGACCGGGGGGCGCGGCTGATGAGCCAGATGGTTCCGCTGGCCCCCGCGGTCTGACCCGCGCGGCGCCCGCCGGGCGGAACCGGGGCAGCCGCCGCACGCCGCCCGGCCCCCCGGCCTTCGACGGGAGCGACAGCCCGGAGCGGGTGCGGGATGCCGGCAGCGACCGAAGCGACCCGGCGCCGGGCACGGCAAGACGGTCAGTCGGGCGCCACGGTCAGGGTGGAGGTGAAGACCACGTGGCCCTCCTGACGACCGGTCACCGACACGCGCTCCCTGCCCTCCGCGTCGCGGGGCACGGAACACGCCTCGATCATGCACGGGGCGTCGAGTTCCGTGTAACGGGTGAACGCGTTGGCCATGCCGACCGGCAGGCACACCCGGCCCAGGAACGCGACCGCGGCCTGGCGGGCGGCCTCCATCAGGACCATGCCCGGTACGTGATCGACAGGGTGGTCGAACAGCACGGGGTGGCGGGTGTCCACCCGCAGCAGCCAGCGGTCCGGCGCCGGTGCGGGGGACAGGACGACGTCCGTGGGCGAGACGCGCCCGACGTCCTGCGGTGCCGAGGGGCTGGTCAGCGGAAGCGGCACGGGCACACCGTCACCGGTACGGGAGCCCCGCAGACGGCGGTAGACGGCCGGCGACGTGCAGTTGAAGGTGGCGGCGCCGGTCGCGGCCACCTGTCCGTCACGCCGGATCACCGCCTCCAGATGGAGCCCCGCGATGCTGTCGCCCCGGCGGTTGATGTCCATGCAGGCGATCTCGATCTCGGGAGCGGCCGGCGTCGCGCCGACGAGCAGGTGCTCGGGCCGGGCGTCGAACGAGAGGTCCCACATCAGGAACTGGTGGCCGAGCGGAACCCCGAACTCGGCGTGGGCCACCAGGAGTCCGGCCTGCCGGATCGTCTCGGCCACGAGCAGCGGGTCGTGGCAGCCCTCGACGGTGGTGAAGAATCCATGCAGCCGCGGCCACTGGGCGGTCACGGCGAAACGGCTGCCGTCCAGGCGTTCCCAGTCGGTGAGCAGCACCTCGGCGATGCCGACGCGGTGGACGAATTCCCTGGGGACGGTGGTGGTCAGGGACGGGTGGCACGAGCCGAAGGAGCGTCCCCGTTCACCACTGCCGTCACCCGGTGTCTTCTCGTCGGCTGTCGCGCGCCCGAAGCGGAACGTGCTGCCAGACATGTCTTTTCCCCCTGAGCTGCGTCGGCTTGACGGTCGAGCGACAGGCTCCGCAGCCAGCAAACATACTTACCGTACGGTCCAATTTCTAGGTATTCACCGGCTCGAGGGTCGTGCAGCGGACCGCTCGACTCCCTTCCGGCTGCCTTCCGGCTGCCTTCCGCACGCGCCTCGAGCGATCCCTCAGCGCTTTTCGAGTCCCCGCCCCGACCATGTCCAGGGACGTAGCGGAGGGGAAGGGCCGGATGGAGAGCCCAGACACCGTGCTTCGCGTGGAACGCGGCCGAGCCGGCCTGGACGAACTGGCCGCTCTGGCCGCGGTGCTTCTGATCCTGCGGGCACGCGGCCGGGCAGAGCCCGAAACCGCCGCCGTACCGCGGATGGAACTGGTGGGAGCAGGCGCGGGGATACGCGGCGCCCGGAAGCTGGCGGTGAGCCGAGCGCTGCCCGTGGGCCCTGCGGCGCAGCCCCGTGAAACCCGAACAGGCGGCTACACGAAAGGGCCCAGACATGGCGATCACGAGTGCCCCCGCTCCGGCCGGCGTCCACGGGCAGGTGGCGGAGCTGCGCGAGATCCGTGCCCGGGCACTGGCCGGCCCGAGTGAGAAGGCGACGGCGGCGCAGCACGCCAAGGGCAAGCTGACCGCGCGGGAGCGCATCGAACTGCTGCTGGACTCCGGTTCCTTCCGTGAGGTCGAGCAGTTGCGCCGGCACCGGGCCACCGGTTTCGGCCTGGAGGCCAAGAAGCCGTACACCGACGGTGTCATCACCGGCTGGGGCACGGTCGACGGCCGCACGGTCTTCGTCTACGCCCACGACTTCCGGATCTTCGGCGGCGCGCTGGGCGAGGCCCACGCCACGAAGATCCACAAGATCATGGACATGGCCATCGCGGCGGGCGCGCCTCTGGTCTCCCTGAACGACGGCGCGGGCGCCCGTATCCAGGAGGGCGTCTCGGCCCTCGCCGGCTACGGCGGCATCTTCCAGCGCAACACCAAGGCCTCCGGCGTCATCCCGCAGATCAGCGTCATGCTCGGCCCGTGCGCGGGCGGCGCGGCCTACAGCCCCGCCCTCACCGACTTCGTCTTCATGGTCCGCGACACCTCGCAGATGTTCATCACCGGCCCCGAGGTGGTCAAGGCCGTCACGGGCGAGGAGATCACGCAGAACGGGCTCGGCGGCGCGGACGTGCATGCCGAGACCTCCGGCGTGTGCCACTTCGCCTACGACGACGAGGAGACCTGCATCTACGAGGTGCGCTACCTGCTGTCCCTCCTCCCGCAGAACAACCGCGAGAACCCGCCCCGCGTGCACAACGACGATCCCGCGGACCGCCGCGGCGACGTGTTGCTCGACCTGGTGCCGGGCGACGGCAACCGGCCGTACGACATGGCGAAGGTGATCGAGGAGATCGTCGACGACGGCGAGTTCCTGGAGGTCCACGAGCGCTGGGCACGCAACATCATCTGCGCGCTGGCCCGGCTGGACGGTCAGGTCGTCGGCATCGTCGCCAACCAGCCCCAGTTGCTGGCGGGCGTGCTGGACATCGAGGCGTCCGAGAAGGCCGCCCGCTTCGTGCAGATGTGTGACGCTTTCAACATCCCGATCGTCACTTTCCTGGACGTCCCCGGGTTCCTTCCGGGTGTCGACCAGGAACACGGCGGAATCATCCGCCACGGGGCGAAACTGCTGTACGCGTACTGCAACGCCACCGTGCCGAGGATCTCCCTGATCCTTCGCAAGGCCTACGGCGGCGCGTACATCGTCATGGACAGCCAGTCCATCGGCGCCGACCTCACCTACGCCTGGCCGACGAACGAGGTCGCCGTGATGGGCGCCGAAGGTGCCGCCAACGTCATCTTCCGGCGCCAGATCGCCGAGGCCGAGGACCCCGAGGCCATGCGGGCCCGCATGGCCAAGGAGTACAAGTCCGAGCTCATGCACCCGTACTACGCCGCCGAGCGCGGTCTGGTCGACGACGTGATCGACCCCGCCGAGACCCGCGAGGTGCTGATCCGCTCGCTGGCGATGCTGCAGTCCAAGCATGCCGATCTGCCGTCCCGCAAACACGGCAACCCGCCCCAGTGACCCCTGACTCCAGTAGTGTTGGCGGTAACCGCACGCAGGGTCTGTTATCCCGGGCCGAAGTGCCCCGGACAGCCATGTGATCGCCTGTTCTCGGGGGAGCCATCTGACTGTCCGCTGGGATTCACCCTGTTCCCGGCGAGCTACTGAGAGAAAAGCACCACGTCAGAGGCTTTTGTGAGAGCAAGGGCGAAATAGTTGCACGATTCAGCAAATCATCCCGGACGGTTTGATATTGACAAACCATCTGGCCTGTTTTGTACTCGTGATTTGCTGAGTGACAGCACACATCTAGGGGGATGCGGCGTGCAGATCGGGTTATTGGGCCTATTGGACGTCCGGGAGAACGGGATCTCCATCACTCCGACCGCGCCGAAGCCCCGTCAGGCGCTGGCGCTTCTGGCACTGCACGCCGATCAAGTCGTGCCGGTCTCCGCGCTGATCGACGAGCTGTGGGCGGGCCGACCACCGCGCAGCGCGCGCACCACGCTCCAGACGTACGTGCTGCAACTGCGCGACCTCATCGGCATCGCGTTGGAGAAGGAGAGCGCTGCCGCCGGGCCGGCCGAGGGCCGGCCGCGCAGCGCCAAGGACGTCCTGGTCACCTCGCCCGGGGGGTACATGCTCGTCTCGGGTGACGGCCCCAACGACGTACGGGAGTTCGAACGGCTCGCGGGTATGGGCTACCGCGCGCTCGACACGGGCGACTTCCAGGGGGCCTCCCGCCTGCTGCGTGAGGCGCTCGCCCTCTGGACCGGCCTCGCCTTCGCCGGCGTGCAGACCGGCACGCTGCTGGAGACGGAGGCCAGGCGGCTGGAGGAGAGCCGGCTGTGCGCCCTCGACCAGCGCATCGAGGCCGACCTCCGGCTCGGCCGCCACCGCGAGCTGCTCGCCGAGCTCACGGTGCTGACCAGCCGGTACCGCACCCACGAGAACCTGCACGCCCAGTTCATGCTGGCGCTGCACCGCTCGGGCCGGCGCGGCGAGGCCCTCGACGTGTACCAGCGGCTGCGCGGCACGCTCATACGAGGGCTCGGCCTGGAGCCGTCGGAACGGCTGCGCCGGCTCCAGCGGTCGATCCTGATTACCGCCCAGGAGACCGCGCCGCAGTCGGAGCAGCGGCTGGCGGCCGCGGTTTCGCCGGCCCGGGTGTGCGGCACCGCCCGGTGAGGGCTGTGCAGCCGTAGGGGAGACCGTCGGTGTGACGTGAGGGGCCGCCACCGGGCGGCCCCTCACGCGCGGACCGGACGTGTCAGGACCCGGCCGCCGGTTCCGCACCACGGTGGCACCCGCCGCGACGCGCGCCCCCCTTACCTTTTTCGTGGCTCCGCAATGGGGCTACCGGCCTTCGGGTCCGGCATGACTTCCCCCCTTGTTGTTCATGATCCGGGGGGTGGTCTCACCGGGCCCGGAGGCATCGACGGACCGCTGATGAGGGGCTTGAGCACCGGCTTCACCCGAGCCGGAAGAAGCTCTCCGTAACGTGGATGTGGCAGCTCGGTGCCCTGGCAAGGCCGGACGAAAGCGTCACCGGCCGCCCGGCCCGTTTTCCTGACCTCAACTCGATGGCGGACAAGGGGAGTTGTGACAGGAGCAGCCCTGTGACGCCTTTACCGCAAGGCTGAAACCGGGGATGGTGTGGACATCGAGGTGCTGGACACCCTGGACGTCAGGGAGAACGGCATCCCCGTGACACCCACCGCACCGAAACCGCGCCAGGTGCACGAGCCCGGGCCACCGGGCGATGGACGCCGCAGACCACCTGGGCGCGGCAGAGCGGCTGCGGGAAGCGCTCCGCCTGTGGAGCGGACCCGCCGTCGCCCGCATGCGGATGGCAGATCGCTGCGGGCGGAGGCCAGGTGGCTGGAGCCCGGCCCCCGAGAGGCTGTGGGGCCAGTACATGCTCGTCCTGCACCGGTCCGGGCGGCGCAGCGAGGCACTGCGTGCGTACCGGCGGATCCGCACGACCCTGGTACGGGAGTTCGGGCTCGAGCCGTCGGCCATTCCGGCGCGTCCGCGGCCTGGTCCTCGCGTCCGGTGGGGACGCCGGCCCCGAGCGCCGCGAGCGCGGCAACTGAGCGACGGCGCGCACGGCGGACCGGGACGAGGAGTCCCGGACGGTCCTGCGCGTCGAGGATCGCTCAAATGCCGCTGAAGGAACCGATGCCTCCGGTGTGAGTCCGACTAGCGTGCGAATCCACCGACGACTTTCCGTCATCGGGTCAACGGAGGGAACCATGGAGATTCAGGTCTTGGGTCCGCTGTCTGCCACCGTGAACGGGGACTCGATCGTCCCGACCGCCGGAAAACCCCGCCAGGTCCTCGGCCTGCTCGCGCTGTACCCGGGCCGGGTCGTGCCCGTGTCGACGCTGATGGAGGAGATCTGGGGGACGGAGCTGCCACAGAGCGCGATGACCACGCTGCAGACGTACATCATGCAGCTGCGTCGGTGCATCGGCAGCGCGATGGGATCCGATGCGCCGGGCGCGGCGAAGAAAATTCTGGCCACTCGGCACGGCGGATACATGCTGCGGATCCCGCCGGAGTCCGTGGACGTGCACACCTATGAGCGCCTGGCCGCCGCGGGCCAGGAGGCGTTCGAGCGGGTCGACGACGCGCGCGCCGCCCGGTGCTACCGGCAGGCGCTCGCCCTGTGGCAGGGACCCGCGCTGGTGGACGTACGACGCGGGCCGGTCCTGGGGATAGAGGTCACGCGGCTGGAGGAGTCCCGGCTGATGATCACGGAACGGCGTATCGACGCCGACCTGCGGCTCGGCCGGCACGCAGAACTGATCGCCGAACTGACCGACCTGATCGCCCGTCACTCGCACCACGAGGGCCTGCACGCGCAGGCGATGGTGGCCCTGTACCGGTCCGGACGGCAGGCCTCCGCCCTGACCGTGTACCGGCGGCTGCGGGAGGGCCTGATCGAGGAACTCGGCGTGGAGCCCTCGCCGCAGCTGCAGCGCCTGCACCAGGCCATGCTCGCGGTCGACCCCGAACTCGATGTGGTGGCGGGCCCGCGCCGCGGTTCCACCTTCGACCGTTACGTCGCCTAGGGCGCGGCCCGTGCGGCCGGCGGTGTGTTCGGCCGGGTATCCAGTGCCGTTCGAGGGGGTCCGGTCATGCTCGTACCCCGCCCCGCGGTGCCGGAGCGGACGAAGAGGAGGGGACCCATGTCGGTCGAACAGCCGGTGCGACTTCACTGCTTCGCACACTCCGCCGAGGGTGTCGGAGTCTTCGACGACTGGGCGGCGGACGTGGGAGCCGGTGTGGAGCCGGTCCCGGTCCTGCTGCCGGGCTGCGCGCAGCGGCGCACCGAACCCCGGATCACCACGCACGCCGCGCTGCTGGCGGACGTACTGCCGTCGTTCACGGAGTCCCGGCGCGGCCCGTACGCCCTGTACGGGGCCGGGCTCGGCGCGATGGCGGCGCGCGGCGTGGCACGAGCCCTGCTCGAGGCGGGCCTGCCGGGCCCGGCGTTCCTCGCCGTCGGCGCCTGGCCGCCGCCGCGGCCGCCCGCCGCGCTGGCGGACGTCCGCCGGGCCACGGACGCCGAGCTGCTGCACGCCCTGAGCCGCGGGGGAGCTGTACCGGCCCACAGCGACGAAGGGATCTTTCTGCGGGCCATGCTGCCGGTGCTCCGCGCCGACCTCGAACTGGCCCAGGACCTGGAGGATGCGGCCGGCAGGCCCTCCCCGGCCGGTCCGCTCACCACCCCGGTGCTCGTGGTCGTCGCACCGGACGGTCCGTACTCCGCGGGCGACGCGGCCGGCGACTGGCACCGGTGGACCGACGGGCCCGTACGGGTGCGGACCGTCCCCGGGCCTCACGCGTTCGGACGCGGTGGCCGTGAACTGCCCCGGCTGCTGGGCCGGGCCTGCCGCATCGCCCGCCGGCTCGTCCAGGAGGCCGAGCCCGTCGGCTGATCTCCGTGCGCGGCTCGGCGCCAGGCGCCGGTCCGCGGCTCGGCGTCGTCCCGCGCACGGCCGGCGCCTCGGCGCCCCGGGCTGCACGTCGGTGAGCGCCGTGCTGATGCCGGGCACCGGGGGCCCCGCGCGCCCGGCCGGTCCGTCCCGGTCCACCCGCTGCGCCCGGTCCCCGCTCGTACCCGGCTTCACCTCCACCCGGATGAACGGCTCACGGCCGCGTTCCGCCCCCGGCGTGGCGGTTCGGGACCGTTCCGGACGCGGGCAGGCCGGGAGACACCTGACGCCCGTGACGCCCGGCGGCCCTCGTACGCCGGGCCGCCCGCGGACCGCAGACGGCCGGGGCGGCCGGGCGTCCGGCGTCACGGGCGGCGGCTACCACTCGATCAGGGCGAAACTCGCGGCCATGCCGCCGCCGAAGCCGGCCAGCAGGACCAGCTCCCCCGGGCGGAACCGGCCGGCGCGGACGGCCGCGTCCATGGTGATCGGGATGGAGGCGGCACCCGTGTTGCCGTAGGTCTCGACCGTGCGGTGCATGGTGGCCCGGGGCAGGTGCAGCTCCTCGAAGGCGGCGTCGAGCATGACGCCGTTGGCCTGGTGCGGGACGAAGTGGCTGATGTCGGCGGCCTCCACACCGGCCTCGTGCAGGAAGCCCTTGGTCAGCTGCGGCAGTTGCTCCATGACGAAGCGGCGTACCTCGCGCCCGTCCATCGCGAAGTACTGCAGGCCGGTGTCGAGGCCGTCCCGGTCCAGAGGCAGCCGGCTGCCGCCCCCGGGCACCTGGATCAGGCCCGTGAGGTCGCCGAAGGTGTGCAGGGCCACCCGCCGCACCACCGGGCCCCGGCCGGTCGGACCGAGGACCATCGCGCCGGCGCCGTCCCCGAACAGGATGACGGTCTTGCGGTCGGCCGGGTCGAGGATGCGCGAGTAGACGTCCGCGCCGATGACCAGCGCGTAGCCACCCCGGTGCACCAGGGTGCCCGCCACCGAGGAGAGCGCGTACACCGTGCCGGAGCACACCGCGTTGACGTCGAACGCCGCCGTGCCGGCCGCACCGAGGTGCTGCTGGACGTAGGCCGCCGTGGGCGGCTGGGGCCGGTCCGGCGTGGAGGTGGCGACCGCGATCACGGTGAGCTGCTCGGGGGTGATGCCGGCGGACAGCAGCGCGGCCCGCCCCGCCGCCGCGGCCAGATCCGAGGTGGCCTGGTCCCCGGCTGCCCAGCGCCGCTGCCGGATCCCGGTCTTCCGGGTGATCCAGGCGTCGTCCACACCGGCCGGCGCACCGACCTCATCGTTGGAGACGATCCGTTCCGGTACGTAGGCACCCGTACCGAGAACGCGGATCCTGACGTCGGTCATGCGGCTGCCCTCCCCTCAGGTGGTCGTGGAATGGCTGTGCGAAAGGCCGGCCCGGAGCACGTCCCGGGCCGGCGGAAGGCATCGTCAGCGCGCCTCGTAGACGCGCTTGTGGCCGCTGATCCCGGCCAGCCGGTAGGGGCCGGTGGTCTGTGCCGGGGTGGAGTGGTCGCCGCCGTCGGCCGGGAGCGACCGTTCGTGCAGCGCGCGGTAGCCGGCGTAGTCGACGGGCTTGCGCCGGGCGATCGCCTCGCGGTTCTCCTCCGTACGCAGGTGCTCCCGGTACCCGGCGACGACGGTGCCGGCGAAGAACTCGGCGACGCTGCCGGAGCCGTAGCTCAGGAAGGCGACCGGCCGGCCGGTCAGGTCGTCCGCCCGGTCGAGCAGAGCGGCCAGGCCCAGATACACCGACGCGGTATAGCTGTTGCCGACGACCGTGTTGTAGGCCGTGGTCGAGCCGAGGGCCCGCTCGAGCGCGTCCCGGTCGGCGTCGTGGCCGCAGAACTCCAGCAGATGGCGGTGGGCCTTGTAGGCCATCTTGGTGAACGGCTGGTGGTAGACGAACGCGGCGAACTCCTCCAGGGAGCGGCCGTCCTGCTGCGCGTAGTCCTTCCAGGCGCCCTCGACGGCCTGGAGGTAGGCGCTGATGGACTCCTGCCCGTCGACCAGGGCCGTATCGCGGTAGTTCGGCCGCCAGAAGTCCATGACGTCCGCGGTGAACAGGCCCGACGGCTCCTCGATACGCACCAGGGCGGGGTCGGCGCCGACCAGCATGGCCACCGCGGCCGCGCCCTGCGTGGCCTCGCCCGGACTGTCCAGCTCGTACTTGGAGACGTCGCTCGCGATCACCAGGACCTGCTGGGCGGGATCGCGCCGCACCAGGCCGATCGCGAACTGGAGGGCGGCCGTCGCCCCGTAGCACGCCTGCTTCAGCTCGACGACCCGGCAGGCCGACGGCAGGCCGATCAGGGAGTGCACGTACACCCCGCCCGCCTTCGCCTGGTCGATCGACGACTCCGTGGCGAACACCACCGTCCGGATGCGGTCCTTGCTGTGCCGGGCGACGATCGGCGCGGCCGCGGTCGCCGCCATCGTCACGATGTCCTCGTCCGCGGCCGGCACGCTCATCGAACGCTGGCCGATGCCCACGTGGTACTTGCCGATGTCGGTGCCGTTGTGCTCGGCGAGGGCGGTGTGCGGCAGGACGAACTCGGATGTGGCGAACGACAGGTCGTGGATTCCGATGGAGATGGACATGCCCTATGCACCAACCTTTGCGGTCTTGTTGTCGCGTTCCAGCTGGACGTGTGCACGCATGAGCTCACCCGGGTTGGTCTGCGCCGCGAGCAGCGAGAGTTCACCGCAGAGCACCGCCGCCGCCGCGATGACCGCCAGCCGGCGCGCGTTCTCCCCGGGTTCGCGGTCGTCCCGGCAGCCGAGCCGGGTCAGGTTCGTCTCCACGAAGCCGAGGCCCTTGCCGTTGCCGACCGTGCCCACGATCAGGTTCGGCAGCGTGCAGGCGAAGTAGAGGTCGCCGTCGCGGTCCTCGGCCATGGTGACGCCCTGCGACCCCTCAACGATGTTGGCCGCGTCCTGGCCGGTCGCCAGGTAGAACCCGAGCAGCATGTTCGCGAAGTGGGCGTTCGCCGAGCGGATGCCGCCGGCGAGCAGGGTGCCGAGCAGGTTCTTGCGCAGGTTCAGCTCGGCGATCCTGGCGGCGGTCGTGTGCAGGACGCCCTCCACGACCCCGCGCGGCACGAGCAGCTCCGTGACCACGTTCTTGCCGCGCCCGAGGATCCCGTTGACGGCGGTCGCCTTCTTGTCCGTGCAGTAGTTGCCCGAGATCGATCCGTACGAGATCCCGGGAACGGTCTCCAGCAGGTGTCTCAGGAGCGCGTCGGAGGCGAGCGTCGCCATGTTGTGCCCGGAGGCGTCGCCGGTGGCGAACTCGAACCTGAGGAACAGCAGGTTGGCGTTGATCTCGTGCCGGACCCCGATGAGCCGGGCGAACCTGCTGCAGCCGCGCACCACCTCCTGCAACTCGTCGGTCCGCGCCTCGATGGACCGGGCGGCCGCGAGCGCGGTCTGCGCGTCCGTCGCCTCGACCAGCACCGAGCGCGTCATCCGCTCGTCGACCAGGGTGGCGACGATGCCCTGCTCGGTCAGCATGGAGACCTTCGCCCCGCGGCCCACGGAGGGCCACAGCGGCGACTCGTAGGTGGCGAGCGGTACCTGGGTCTCGGTGGTGGCGACGTTGCCCGAAATGCGAAGGGGGCCCACCCACCGCATCGGGACCCCGGCTATGGCGTGTATGTCGGTCATCGTGTGCTTCCCGTCATTTCGTGGAGGACCGCGGCGGAGCCGGACCGCTGGGCGAGCCGCCGCGTGTCGATGCCCCGGTCGGCGCAGAAGGAACGAATCTCGCCGTGGACCAGCAGGTCGCAGCGGGTGAGGTCGGCGGGGGTGCGCGCGCCGAGCATCGTCTGCAGCGCCGCCAGTTGGTCCAGCCAGGTGATGATCTGCGCGACCAGCGCCGGGACGCCGCCGTCGAGCAGGGTGCGCAGGAATCCCGCAGAGGCCCCGACCGCGCGGGCGCCGAGCGCGAGCGCGCGGGCGACGTCGAGCGGGTGACGGACCCCGCCGGAGGCGAGAACGGGAAGCCCGGCGTCCTGCGCGTCCAGGAGACAGGCGGGGGTGGACTGCCCCCAGCCGTGCAGGAAGGCGTAGTCGGCGAGTTCCCGCCGGCCGTTCTCGATGCGGGCGAAGTCCGTGCCGCCGCGGCCGCTGACGTCGGCCGCCCGCACCCCTAGCTCCCGCAGGGTCAGGACGGTCTGACGGCTCAGCCCGTTGCCGACCTCCTTGACGATCACGGGGACACCGGCCGCCGCCGCGATCTTCTCGATCTGCGGGCCCCAGGACGAGAACGACCGGTCGCCCTCCGGCATCGGCGTCTCCTGCGCCGTGTTGATGTGGATCTGCAGGGCGTCCGCCTCCAGCAGGTCGATGGCGCGCCGCGCGTTGTCGACCGACGTCGTCGCGTTGATGTTCGCCATGACGAACCCGTCCGGGTTCTCCTCGCGCAACACGCGGAACGTGCCCGCGCACGACGGGTCCTTGAGATAGGCGTTCATGGACCCCGAGGCGATCGGCACCCCGGTCTCGCGGGCGGCCGTGGCCAGATCCCGGTTGATGGCACCGGTCTTGGCACTGCCGCCGGTCATCGCGTTGATGTAGATCGGCACCTGCCAGGACAGCCCGGCGAAGTCCGTGCCCAGGGACACGTCCGGCCGGTCGATGCCGGCCAGGGCGTGGTGCACGAACGACACGTCGTCGAACTGGTTGCGTCCGCTGTGCGCCTGGTGCTGCTCGATGGCGAGCCGGACGTGGTCGTCCTTGCGCTGAGCGCTCATTCCGCGATTCCTTCCAGGGCCGGACGGACGGGCAGGGGCAGCACCCCCGCTGCCTCCCACCGCCGCCGTAGGTGTGTGATGTCCCGCGTCGCCCCGGCGTCCAGCAGAGCGATGCCGCAGTCGCCGCCGCCCGCCCCGGAGGGCTTGGCCGCGCCTCCGACGGCCTCGGCGGCGTCGCACAGGGCCGTCAGCCCGGGCGTGAAGATGCCGAGGCGGACCTCGCCGTCCAGACGGGCCAGCTCCCGCCGGGCCCGGCGGATCTGGCGCAGCAGGGCCGGACGGTCGCCGGTCTCCAGAGCCGTGACCGCGGAGCGCACGCAGTCGGTGGTGGTCGCCACGAACCTCTGGTGGGAGAGGCTGCCCCGCCAGGCGCGCCGGTGCAGGCCGGACACCAGGGACGCGGTGGAGGCGGGCTCCCCGGTCCAGCCGACCTCCAGCGTCAGGCCGGCGGGCGGCGGCAGCCGGCGCACGGCGTGGCCCGGCCAGGGCGCGCGCAGCGCTCTGCCGACCCCCAGGCGCCGGGCCAGATCGAGCACGAAGTCCCGGTCGGGCGCCTGGTACGCGATCCAGCCGCCCCAGGTGCTGGCGGCGAGATCACCACCGGACGCTTTCGGGTCGAGTTCCGCCGTGGCGAGCATGGCCAGACGGAACCGCTCGTCCCGCGACAGCTCCAGTCCGCAGAAGGACGCCACGGCCGCGACGGTCGCCACGGTCACCGCACCGCTGGAGCCCAGACCGAACTTCCTGCCGTTCTCGTGCAGCCGGCTGCTGACCGAGACGTCCAGCGCGGGCACCGGCAGGCCGCGTTCGGTCAGCAGCCGGCCCACGGTCTCGACCGCCGTCACGACGTGGGCCAGTTCGCGGCGCGTGCGGGGCCCGTCGTACGCGCCGCGGACGACGAGCCGCCCCTCGTGCCACCGCCAGGGCACGGACCTCAGGCCGAGGTCGGAGGAGACGACGACGCCGTCCGGGGCGGGGCCGGCGTCGTCGCCAGGGCCGGACACGGCGACGGTGACCTGCCGGTCGACCGCCACCAGGACCGCCGGGTTCCCGGGCTCCACGACCGCGTACTCGCCTGCCACGAACAGCTTGCCGGGCGCGTGCCGGACGACCGTGCGCGGACGCGTCCTCATGTGCCCTCGCTCAGCAGGCGGGCGCCGTGCCCCGGACCAGCGACGAGGACCGAGGCCCGCGGGGCGGCACCGCGGACGGCCTCGGCCACCCGCTCCGCGTCCGTGCGGTGGCAGAGCACCTTCACGTTCGGCCCGGCGTCCATGGTCGCGTAGGCCGGGACGCCGTCCCGCCGCAGCCGGAGCACGCAGTCGAGCACCGTGACCGTGGCCGACGACAGATACCGCACCGCGGGGCGCGCCGCCAGCATGGTCGCGTGCATGCCGAGCGCGTTGCGCTCGGCGATCTCACCCACCGCCGCCAGGTCGCCGCGCCGCAGCGCGGCGCGCATCTCCTCCAGGTCCTGACTGCTGGAGGCGGCCCACGGCCGGTACAGCGGCGAGGTGCCGACCGTACGGCGCATGGCCTCCCTGCTGGACACGGATTTGGGGCCGGCGTCAACCACGGCGACGACCAGCGCCGGGTCGATGTCCGCCGTGGGCACCGGCTCGGCGTACGAGCAGCGGTCCGCGTCCGCGGCCGTGCCGGCGTCCCGGCCGGCGTGCCAGACGGCGAAGCCACCGAAGACCGACCGCGCGGCCGACCCCGATCCGCGCCGCGCCAGCCGGGACAGCGCGGTGGCGTCCAGGTCGAGTCCGTATGCGGCGGCGGCGGCGACGGCAAGGGCGGCGAACCCGCTGGCGGAGGACGCCAGGCCCGCCCCGGTGGGCACGGTGTTCCTCGACTCCACCACGGCTCGCCGGTCGCTCCCGGACATCTCCCGCACGAGCTCCAGGAAGGCGGTGATACGGCGCAGGGCCTCGCCCGTCGCCGGCGCCCCGTCGAGGGTGGCCTCGTCGCGCCCGGCCGCGGGGCCGAGCCGGACGCGGGTGGTCGTCGGGAAGACGTCCAGCGTCATCGACAGGCTGTCCGTCCAGGGCAGCATGAGACGCTCGTCGCGCTTGCCCCAGTACTTGACCAGCGCGATGTTCGGGTGCGCGACGGCGGTGGCGCTGCGCGTGCCGTCCTGTTCCGGCGATCGGGCCACTGTGATGGCCGGGTGTTCACTGCGCATGGTTGCCGAGCCCCTTCAGCGGTACGACCCAGGTATGTACGGCGCCGGCCTCGTGCAGCCGCCGGGTGACGTCCCGGGCCCGCTCCGGCCGGGTCTGTGCGATCATGCAGCCCCCCAGGCCACCGCCGGTGATCTTGGCGCCGAGGCTGCCTGCCTGCAGCGCGGCCACGACCAGTGCGTCGATCCGGTCGGTGCTGAGCCGGGCCTCCCGCAGCAGCTCGTGATAGTCCGTCAGCCGCGCGCCGAGTTCCTCCAGATCGCCGTCGGCGAGTGCCCGCCTGCCCGCCTCGGTCAGCTCCGACGCCCGGCTGACGAAGCGCTCCCGCGCTCCCGTGCGGCGCCGGAACTCCTCGCGCAGCAGCGCGACCGCTTCCTTGGTGCTGCCCGGCACGCCGCTGTCCGCGACGATGAACAGGATGTCGCGGCCGATGGTCAGTTCCTCGGTCCAGCCCGCCCGGAACAGCAGCGGCCGGGAGGCGCCGACGGTCCTGGCGTCCACGCCGCTGGCCCGGCCGTGCGCCATGTTCTCGGCCGTCTGCACCAGCTCGAACGCGGCGTCCTCGGTCAGTTCGCGGCCGAGGAGATCCGCCAGGGCGGCGACGATCGCCCGCGAGCCCGCCGCGCTGGAGCCGAGCCCCCGGCCGTGCGGGATCGCGCCGTCGAGGATCACGTCGAGGTGCGGCCGGTCCGCCACGCCCATGCGTGCCATGAACTCCGCGGCCAGCCTGTGCAGCCCGTCGGACGCCTGGGTCACCAGTGCCCGCGAGGAGGAACCGGTCAGCGTGTACGACAGGCCTCCCTGACTGTCACAGGCCCGGGACGACCACCCGGCGGTCGCCGTGACCGTGAGCTGGGGGACGGGAAGCGCGAGCGCCGGCGCTCCGTAGACGACCGCGTGCTCACCCAGCAGGATGGCCTTGGCGTGGGCGCGACCGATGCCGACGGAGCGGGCCCGGTGGCTCTCTGACACCCCCTCCGCCGAGGTCGGTAGAGTCAACGCACTCAGCTCCCTTTGTCTTTTCTGCGCGGAGATCGCATGGGCATGGGATCGCTTCTTCCAGAGCTCCACGGAGGGCACGAAGCAGGACGTCGGACGTGTGCGCCGCCCTCTGCGAAGGCATGGGGGGCCGGCCGCCGCACGCGGCAGGGGCACGTGGTGGTGCCGGGCATCGACGTGCGGCATCCGGTGAAACGGCGGGACGGATGCGACGGATGCGGGGAGAGGGCTGCCGCGCGGCGGCGGGTGTCCGATTTCCGGGAGGACCGGCGGACACGGCACGCGATCCACCGCCTTGCGGCGGTTTTCGGGCAGGGGAGGTGTGAGGAGATAGTGACACGCCCGGTCCCCGGCCGCCAACACCCCGCCGAAGTGACCCAGATCACTTCGGCGGGCCCGTGGGGAACGGCCCGCGGTGCCGTGCGGCCGCCGGATCAGACACGGCGCCGCAGGGCGATTTCCGTGAGTTCCTCGATGTCGAACTGCGAGCGCCGGTGCGGTGCGCCGTAGCGGGTGATCTTCCCGCGGCTCACCCACTTGCGGATGGTCGCCTCGGACACCCCCACGGCCAGTGCGGCCACCTTGGTGGGGACGAGCCGGTGGCTCGGGGGCCTGGTCATGCGTCGGCCCCCTCCCGCTGCCGCTCCATGAGCTTCCTGAGACCGAGCCACTCGCGCATGTCCCAGGAATGCCCCCCGGAACAGGTGATCCGGCTGCTCCCGGCACGTCCGCTGCCGCCGGGCGCGGCGCTGATCTTCCCGGTGCAGCCGTCCACCACGCAGTTTCTGACGAGTGTGTGGACGCCACCGCCCGATTCCGGATCGATGGTCCGGTGCAGTTCGGCGACGAGACTCTCGATCTCGTCCACGAAGTCGGCCGCCGGAGGCTGCGCGGCGAGCCAGTCCAGATGCCGCCTGAGAAACCGCGCCAGATGGGGCACGGTCCGGGGCGGGGGAGTGGTGCCCAGCTTGTCCACGACCATCCCCGACCAGGACTCGAGCACCGTGTGGATGTGATGGCGGGTGTCGAGCACCGAGATGTCGAGGTGATCGCGTGTGCGGCTCGCCGAGACCTTCGTCGGGTTGGTCCGCCTGGTCGCCGGTGAGGCCGGGTGCAGGCACTCCTGGTGAAGGCCGGGAAGCACGCGCAGATGGCGTTCCACCCCGGTGACGCAGCGAGCGCACAGGGCGGCGGCGCTGTCCTGAGCGTGGCCTCTCGGGCAAGTGCGAAACGTCATCGAAGCTCCTTCATGAGGCGGACGGGCGAACTCACGTGCCGTCCCGTGTGCCGAGCCTGTGAGGCCGCGCGCCGTGTGAGCAGTCCCATTAGAACGACCGTCGGCTCGAGTACCGGTACAGCCGCGTTCGGGTACCGCTCGCCCGGTCCGGGCGCCGAGGACGTACCGGCGGCCACGGGCTCCGCGGGCCGCCACGGCCCCGGCTTCTTGAGCCGTTTTCCACCGGGAGCCGATCCCTGATCGAGCGCCTGCCCCGACGGTTGCCCCGAGGAGGGAGAAACCGTGGAGGGTACGCATGGAGGGGGACGCGCGGCAGGCGACGGACCCCCCGCAGGGCCGCCCCCGAGGGCGGCGGCCGCCCGGTCGCCCTCGGGCCGACCGCGTCCGGCCGGTCCCCCGGTGTCGTGCGCGTCCGCCCCGCCGGCCGCGCAGGATACGGCGGCACACCTGGAGGTGTGCCTCGTCGGCGCCGGTCCCCGGGGCCTTTCCGTACTGGAACGGCTCTGCGCGCACGAACGCAAGTCGCCCCGCTGGGACACCGTCACCGTGCATGTCGCCGACCCGGACCCGCCGGGTGCGGGGCGGGTGTGGCGTCCGGCGCAGTCCCGGCACCTGCTGATGAACACCGTCGCCTGCCAGGTGACGGTGTACACCGACGCCAGCGTGCGCATCGACGGCCCGGTGGAGGAGGGGCCGAGCCTGTACGAGTGGGTGAGGGCATGGCGGTCGGGCACGCTGGAGACCGGCCGGGACGACGGCCACGACGAGGAACTGCTCGCCGAGGCGCGCGGTCTGGGGCCCGACTCCTACCCCACCCGCGCGCTCTACGGCCGCTATCTGACCTGGGTCTTCCGGCAGGTCGTGGCGGACGCCCCCGCCCATGTGACGGTGCGCACCCATCCGGCACGGGCCGTCGCCCTGGAGGACGGCCCCGCCGCGGCCGGACAGACCCTCACCCTGGAGGACGGCACCCGGCTGACCGGTCTGTCCGCGGTCGTCCTCGCCCAGGGCCACGTACCGGCCCGGCCCACCCGCACGGAACGGGAGCTGGCCGGCTTCGCCGCCCGGCACGGGCTGACGTACGTGTCTCCCGCCAACCCTGCCGACGTGGACCTGTCGGGCATCCGGCCCGGCGAGAACGTGCTGCTGCGCGGGCTCGGGCTCAACTTCTTCGACTACATGACGCTGCTCACCCAGGGCCGGGGCGGCACCTTCAGCCGTGCCGGCGGCAACCTGGTCTACCGGCCCTCGGGCCGCGAGCCGCGCCTGCACGCGGGATCCCGGCGCGGTGTTCCCTATCAGGCGCGCGGCGAGAACGAGAAAAGAGCCCACGGCCGCCACGTCCCCCGGCTCCTGACCGACGAGCACATCGCCGGGCTGCGGGCCCGGGGCACCCGCGGCGGGGCCATCGACTTCGCCGCCGACCTGTGGCCGCTGATCTCCAAGGAGGTCAGCGGCGTCTACTACACGGCCCTGCTCACGGCGCGCGGTGAACCCCGCGCGGTCACCGAGGAGTTCGCCGTGCGGTATCTGCACGCCGAGCCGGGGCGGTCCGAGGAACGGCTCCTCGCCGCGGCCGGGATCGGCCCGCCCGAGCGCTGGGACTGGGAGCGCGTCGCCCGTCCCTACGGCAGCCGCACCTTCGGCGACCTGACCGCCTTCCGCCGCTGGCTGCGCGAGCACCTCGAGGAGGACGTCCGCCTGGCCCGCCAGGGCAACGTCAGCGGACCGGTCAAGGCCGCGCTCGACGTCCTGCGGGACCTGCGCAACGAGGTGCGGCTCGCCGTCGACCACGCCGGCCTGACCGCCGACTCCCACCGGGACCACCTCGACCGCTGGTACACGCCGCTCAACGCCTTTGTGTCCATCGGCCCGCCGGCGTCCCGCATCGAGGAGATGGCCGCGCTCATGGACGCGGGCGTCCTCGACATCACGGGCCCCGGGCTGCGTGTCGGCACGGACGCGCACGACCCGCTCGGCCCCTGTTTCACCGGTACGCCGAGCGCGATACCGGGGGTGCGGGTGCGGGCCACGGCCCTCATCGAGGCCCGGCTGCCCACGACCGACCTGCGGCGCACCGCGGACCCGCTGATGAGTCATCTGCTGCGCACCGGGCAGTGCCGTCCGTACCGCATCCCGCGCGGACGGGCGGCCGCCGGTGGCGCCGCCACCGGCGGCACGGACCACGAGACCGGGGGGCTCGCGGTGACCGAGCGGCCCAACCGGCTGATCGACGCCCGGGGCGTCCCGCACCCCCGGCGCTTCGCCTACGGGGTGCCGACCGAGTCGGTGCACTGGGTCACCGCCGCGGGCATCAGGCCCGGCGTCGGCTCGGTCACCCTGGAGGACTCCAACGCCATCGCGGCGGCCGTCCTCGCCCTGCCGCCGGCCGTGCCGCGGCCCTCACCGCCCTCAGCCGCGGGCCGCACGGTCCCCGGCCCGATCACGCCCCCCAACGCGAAGGCAGGCGCATGACCTCACCGCAGGAGCCTTTGCTCACCGGAGAACTGCCCGCCCACCTGGACGCCGGGCTGCTCTCGCCGGTCCGGGCGGGTACCCCCGTCGAGGCCGCCGTGGGGGACCGCGCATGGCTGCAGGCGATGCTCGACGCGGAGGCGGCACTGGCCCGCGCGCAGGCCCGCTGCGGTACGGTGCCCGCCGACGCGGCCGAGGACATCACGGCGGCCGCCCGGGCGGACCTGCTGGACGTGCGTGAGCTGGCACTCGCCGCGCGGGAGACCGCCAACCCGGTCGTCGGCCTGGTCAAGGCGCTGACCGCGGTGGTCGCCGAGCGGTCCCCGGCCGCAGCCGAGTACGTGCACCGCGGCTCGACCAGCCAGGACGTCCTCGACACCGGTGCGATGCTGGTCGCGCAGCGGGCGCTGCGTCTGGTCGTCGCGGATCTGCGGGCCGTGGCCGCCGCACTGGGCGACCTCGCGGCACGCCACCGGGACACCGTGATGGCCGGCCGCACGCTCGCCCTGCACGCCGTGCCCACGACCTTCGGACTCAAGGCGGCCGGCTGGCGCCACCTGGTCCTCGACGCGGTCGAACGCCTCGAACGCGTCATCCGCGGCGGGCTTCCGGTGGCGCTCGGCGGCGCAGCCGGCACCCTGGCCGGCTATCTGCAGTACGCGGGGGAGGACGCCGACCCCGCGGCCGTGCTGGACGGCCTCGGTGCCGCCTTCGCCGACGAGACGGGCCTGGCCGACCCGGTCCTGCCCTGGCACGCCCTGCGCACTCCCGTCGCGGACCTGGGGGCGGCGCTCGCCCATACGGCCGGGGCACTCGGCAAGATCGCCGCGGACGTGCTGGTGCTGACCCGTACCGAGGTCGGCGAAGCGGCCGAGCCCGCGGTCGCCGGGCGGGGCGCCTCGTCGGCGATGCCGCACAAGCGCAACCCGGTGCTCGCGACCCTGATCCGCTCCGCCGCCCTGCAGGTGCCCGCTCTGGCCACCGTGCTGACGCAGTGCCTGGCCACGGAGGACGAACGCTCCGCCGGACTGTGGCACGCCGAGTGGCAGCCGCTGCGCGAGGCGCTGCGGCTCACCGGCGGCGCCGCGCACACGGCCGTCGAACTCGCCCGTGGGCTCACCGTCGACCCGGAGCGGATGCGCGCCAACCTGGCGGCGACCGGTGGGCAGCTGGTCTCCGAGCGGGTCTCGGCCGTCCTGGCGCCGCGCATCGGCAGGGCGGCCGCGAAGCGGCTGCTGACCGAGGCCTCGGCGCTCGCCGCCACGACCGGCCGTCCACTGGCCGACGTACTGGCCGGGCTCCCCCGGCTCGCCGGCGTGCTGAGCCGGGCCGAGGCCGCCGCCCTGCTCGACCCGGACGGCTACACCGGTGCCGCGGGGGCCCTGGTGGACCGTGCGCTCAGCACTGCGCAGGACACGCGCGGGCCGCAGCCGTAGACCGGCACCGTGCGCGTCGGCGGCGCGACGGGACGCGTCCGGCACATCCGCGCTCCGGACGGCTGTGCCCACGACCGGGGCGGGGCCGTCCGGAGCGCGGGGGATGGCGCGGGGTCAGCTCTGGGGCGGGGTAGGCGTGATCATGTAGCTCTCCACGCCGCTGATCAGGCCGCCGCTGAAGGTGAAGTAGTCGGAGAACAGCATCTCCAGCCGGCCGCCGTTCGGGAGGGGGACCTCGACGGTGCCGTCCACGGCCACGGTGTCGCCCTCCTCGATCATGCGCGCGACCTTGTGGGTCGGACGCAGTGAGCCGGCGTCCTTGTGGACGATGCCGTCCTTGTTGTCGACGGCGGCGCGGAGTACTTCCTTGCCGCGGAAGGCGGGCTGGCCCTTCTTCTCCAACAGGACGTCGTCGGTCACCAGGGACAGGACCAGCTCGTGGTCGCCGCGGTGAACACCGTCGAGGTACTGCGTGATGATGTCCTTGTGTTTACTCATGTCACATTATCGGCGCGGCCGACTGGACCGGCGCTGGAGCCGTGACGGAGACGGACACGGCCGTCCCCGTGCCCGGAAAGGCCGAAGGACGGCCCCCGTCTCCGGGGCCGTCCTTCGCGTTCGGGCGCACGGTCAGGCGGGCTGTGCCTCCGAGCGGGTGGCGGGGTCCCCGGCGTGCTGTTCCGGGGTGGGCAGCGGGCCGCTGCGCAGGAGGACCGCGGCGATGACGGCGCCGCTGGCGAGGATGGCGGCGGACCACCAGAATACGGTCGTGTAGCTGTGCACGGCAGCGGTCTGGAGCTGGAGGGGGCTGGGGCGGCCGTTGGTGTGGTCGGTGAGCCAGTCGGTGACGGCGGTGGCGGCGATGGTGTTCAGCAGCGCGGTGCCGACGGCGCCGCCGATCTGCTGTCCGGCGCTGAAGGTGGCCGAGGCGATGCCGGAGTCCTCGGGGCGGACGCCGGAGGTGCCGGTGTTGAGCGCGGCGGCGTAGACCAGACCCATGCCCACGCCGTTGGCGATGATGGGGCCGAGGATGCTGGTGGCGTAGGTGGAGTCGACTTCGATCCGGGTGAGCCAGACCAGGCCGAGCGCGGTGACCAGCAGACCGCTGGGGACCATGGGGCGGGGCCCGAGCCGGGGAAAGAGCTTGGCGCCGCAGACGCTCGTGGTGACGAGGGTGGCCAGCACCATGGGCAGGACGGCGGCGCCCGACTTGAGCGGGGAGTACCCCAGAACCGTCTGCATGTAGTAGATCAGGAAGAGCAGCAGCCCGAAGAAGCCCGCTCCGACGAACAGGACGGTGAGGTAGGCGCCGCCGCGGTTGCGGTCGAGGACGACACGAGGGGGCAGCAGCGGGTGGGCGGCGCGGGTCTGCCAGGCGGCGAAGGCGATCAGGAGGAGACCGCCGACGGCGAGTAGGCCCCAGGTGCCCGCGTCGCCCCAGCCGTCCTCGGCGTTGGAGAAGCCGTAGACGACGCAGAACATGCCGCTGCAGGCCAGCAGGACGCCCGGGATGTCCATCGGGTTGCGCGAGGGGGCCTGGCGGGCGATCAGGGTCAGACCGCCGGCGAGCGCGACGACCGCGAAGACCAGGTTGACGTACATGCACCAGCGCCAGTCGAAGGCGGAGGTGAGGAAACCGCCCAGCAGCAGGCCCAGACCACCGCCGGCGGCGATGACGCCGCCGATGGCGCCGAAGGCCTTGCCGCGCTCCTTGGGGTCGGTGAAGGTGACGGCCATCAGGGCCAGACAGGAGGGGGAGAGCAGGGCGGCGAAGGCTCCCTGGGCGGCCCGGGCGGCGACCAGGGTCTCGAAGTTGGGCGCGGCACCGCCCACGGCGGAGGCGACGGCGAATCCGGCCAGTCCGATGAGGAAGGCCCGCTTGCGGCCCATCAGGTCGGACAGGCGTCCGCAGAACAGCAGCAGGCTTCCGTACGGCAGGGCGTAGGCGGTGACGATCCACTGCCGGTCGCCGTCGCTGAAGCCGAGATCCTGCTGGGCCTCGGGAAGCGCGAGGTTCATCACGGTCAGGTCGAGGCCGACCATGAGGTAGGCGCAACAGACGACGGCGAGGACCCACCACCGCTTGGGGTCCGCCGTCACCTCCGAGCCCGCCCCGGCGGCGGGGGCTGCGCTTCGTGTTGCCATGATCTTCTCCTTCTTCAGTACACCGGACTCACTCGAGGCCGCACAGATACGACGATCCAGCGGCCGGCTTTGTGAGTTCACGGCGGCCGAAGGGCAGGCCGGGGCGGGTGCTGACGACGTGAGTACGTCAGGAGGTGCGCTGTGTCGCGCTGATCGCCATGGCGGTCAGCCGGTCCTTGGCGACGTCGGTGGCGCCGCTCGCCCGCAGCGCGGCGACGGCCCGGTCGGTGCGGGCGGCGATGTCGCGTTCGACGTGGTCCACCGCGCCGACGCCGGTGATGATGGCGCGCATCGTGTGCAGTTCCTCGCCGGAGATCCGCGTCCCGATCCTGGTCCTGAGGAACTTCGCCGCGTCCGGGTCCTGCGCGTCGGCGAACTTGAGCGCGGCGGTGAACAGCACGGTGCGCTTGCCCTGGATCAGGTCGTCGCCGGACGGCTTGCCGGTTTCCTCCGGGGCGCCGAAGACGCCCAGCAGGTCGTCGCGCAGCTGGAAGGCGATGCCGATGTCGACGCCGAACGCCCGGTAGGCGGCGATGAGCCCGGCGTCGGCGCCCGCTATCGCCGCCCCGATGTGCAGCGGGCGTTCCACCGTGTAGGAGGCCGTCTTGTACTGGTTGACGCGCAGTGCCGTCTCGATGTCCTCGTCGCCCGCCGCCTCGGCGGTCAGGTCGAGCAGCTGGCCGCACAGGACCTCGGTGCGCAGCTCCGACCACACCTGGGCCACCCGCCGCTGCGCCTGCTCCGGCAGCCCGGACGTGCGGACCATGTCGTCGGCCCAGCACTGCGCCAGGTCTCCGACCAGGATCGCGGCACCCGTGCCGAACTGCTCCGCGTCGCCGTTCCAGCAGCGGGACCGGTGGTGGTCGGCGAACATCACGTGCGCGGCGGGAGCGCCACGGCGGGTCAGTGACGCGTCGATGACGTCGTCGTGGATCAGTCCGTAGGCGTGGAACATCTCCAGCGCGGCGCAGGCGCGCAGGACCGCCTCGGTCTCCGCCCCCGCCTCGTCGCCCCCGGCACCGATCCAGCCGAGCCAGGCGAAGGCCGGCCGTACGCGCTTGCCCCCGCGCAGCACATAGCGCTCCAGCTCGGCGACCGCGGCCGCGTAGGCCGGGCTGATCGTCTCCGCCTCGGCCCGGCGGCCGGCCAGGAACCGCCTGAGTGCGGCATCGATGTCGTCCGTGGGCAGAGCCGCCCCCTGGCGGGGTCGGGTGATGGTCATGGCTGTCCCTTCGGTGCGGGCGGGCGGGAGGTCAGCTGCCCTGGCCCTCGTCGGACTCGGACTGCAGCATCGGGTTCAGCCACGGCTGGAACTGGTAGTACGACTGGAACTTGTAGATCTCCTCGCCGGTCGACGACATGGCGACGTAGTAGAGGAACTTGTCGTCGGCGGCCCGGCGCCGCATGCTGGCCAGGAACTTCTCGATCTCCGGTTCCATCGGCACGGGAAGGTCCGCCGGGTCCTTGATCAGGATGGAGAAGGCGGACCGCTCGATCTTCGGGGAGTCCCAGCCCAGGGTGGCGTAGAACCCGAATGCACGCCGGCTCAGCGTGAGCAGCCGCTCGCTCGGTTCCGGCAGCTCCAGGTCGCGGAAGATCGACCGGACGCTGTCCGGCTCGAGTGTCTCGGGGGACAGCGCGTTGAAGTACAGGTTCACCGTGCGGTGCCGGTAGTCCATCGAGAACATGGGCATCTGCTTGCCGTCCATGCCGTGCCGGACGAAGAAGTCGTAGTTGTCGGCGACGCTGCGCGGCATGGACGGCAGGTCGAGGAACGTGGACAGCGGTTCCATGTCCTCCGCGGGGAAGGCCAGGTACAGCTTCTTCAGGCCGCTGGCCACTCCGAAGTCGACGCCGTAGAAGGTGGTCCTGCAGCGCTCCGCGACCTCCAGGAACAGGGAGGCGATGGGGTGGTCCGTGCTCTCGAGCAGACCGTGCGCCAGTGCGGTGGTGTAGGGATCGACACCGTCCGTGGGAACCGGGAAGCGCCAGTCGACATCGCTCGAATAACGCCGGCCGGTCCCCATGCGGAAGGCGATCGGTGTGGTCGCGAGCGCCTCCTCGTAGGCGGTCAGCACCGACCGCACCTTGTCCTGTGCGTACGGCACATCGAGCAGCCGGGCTGACTCCTCAATGGCCGAGTAGAGGTCTGCCAGCTTGGTCTCGGACACTCTTCCTCCACGGGTCCGTGCGGTCCGTCCGGCGCCGAGTATGGGTGAGGCCACTACAGAGCCGGTCGAGTCCGGTCGCACGGCCGGAGCAGGGGCCGGTACCGCGGTCCTCCCGCGCCCTCGCGGTCATCGGCCGGCCCCGTGGGACGGCATTCACGTGGACCACATCACATTCCGGTGGCTCTTGGCACGGTGATACCGGCCGTGTCACTATGTCGGCACGCCTTCCCTGCCCACATGCCGTTTCGTGGCAGCCCGTTCGCCGAGAAACCGTCGGCGTCGCCGTCCCGGCCGGGCAGGTGCCCACCGACCGGCGGCCGTGTTTCTCCCGCCGCCCGGCGAAGGCGCCGTTCACCCAAGTGCGCGTGGCCGCCCCGGACATCTCCGTATTCCGTACCAGGTCCCGGGCGCTCGCGAAGAATCCCTGACACCACCCCGGTTTCCGGCCGCGCGTTCGCCGCGCGTTCCCCTTCGCATGCCCGGACCGCTCGGTCACGCCACCGGACGTCCCTCGGGGCAGCACCGGAAAGTGCGCCAACGTCTCGTCACGTACAGACGGCAGACTCCAGAGAAAGTGGACACCAGATATGGCCAGGCTCTGCAAGCCCGCGGTGAGCGTGCCGGAATACGTCATCACGATGGAAGAGACTCTGGAATTCGCTCAGCGAGTCCACAGCGGAAAGCCCCAGCTCCCTTTGGCGCTTCGCCTGATCCGGAACACGGGGGTGAAGAAGCGGCACATCGTCCAGCCCGTCGACAAGACGCTCCGCCATCCGGGCCTGACGGAACGCAATCGCGTCTACGAGCTCGAGTCCAAGAAGCGGACGCCCGAGGTCATAGAACAGGCCCTGCGCAACGCCGGCGTGACGGCCCGTGACGTCGACGCGATCATCTACGTGTCGTGCACCGGGTTCCTGATGCCGTCACTGACCGCGTGGCTGATCAACCGGCTCGGCTTCCGGTCCGACACCCGTCAGATACCCATCGCCCAGCTGGGCTGCGCGGCGGGCGGCGCGGCGATCAACCGGGCCCACGACTTCTGCCTGGCCCACCCGGGGAGCAACGTCCTGATCGTCTCGTGCGAGCTGTGCTCCCTGTGCTACCAGCCCGAGGACGACAACATCGGTGCGCTGCTGTCCGACGGGTTGTTCGGCGACGCGGTCGCGGCCGCCGTGGTGCGCGGTGCGGGCGGCGTCGGCATCGACCTGGAGCGCAACGCCTCGTACCTCATCCCGGACACCGAGGACTGGATCTCCTACGCCGTCCGGGACACCGGCTTCCACTTCCAGCTGGACCGCCGGGTGCCGGGGACGATGGAGCCGCTGGCGCCGGTGCTGCGGGAGTTCGCCAAGGACCACAGCTGGGACGCCGGCAACCTCGACTTCTACATCGTGCACGCCGGCGGGCCGCGGATCCTGGACGACCTCGCCAAGTTCCTCGACGTGGACCGCGAGGTGTTCCGGCACAGCTGGTCGACCCTGAGCGAGTACGGCAACATCGCCAGCGCGGTCGTCCTGGAGGCGGCCCGCAGGCTGTTCGAAGAGGACACGCCGGCGCCCGACGCCACGGGTCTGATCGCGGGCTTCGGCCCCGGAATCACCGCCGAGATGGCGCTGGGCCGTTGGGGTGCCGACGCGCCGGCGACCGCCGAGGGCGTCGCCTGACCTGCCCCCGCCGCCCTGCCCGGCCAGAGGTGGGGGGCGTTCAGCGGACCGCACGACGTCCGCCCGATTGTGCAGTGCGCCTCCTAAGGAGACAGTCCCCATGAAGAGTTCCACAGCCTATACATCGATACGGAAGCGCGGTCTTCACCTCGGTCTGCTGCCGGAGATGGCCGCGGCCGTGAACCCGTCGACGCCGATCACCCTGGACCACGACCTGGACACCTTCCCCGAGGCGGGCCGGCGCCTGACCGTGGCCCGGTACGCCGAGTACGTCGACGATCTGGCGGCGCGGCTGTGGGCGGCCGGTGTCCGGTCCGACGAGCGCGTCGTGATCTACAAGACGGCCAACGCCGACCACTGGATGCTCGCCGCCGCGGTCTCCCGCATCGGCGCGGTCGTCGTGAACCTGTCGCCGGCCCTGGACGCCCGCACCGTGGGCGTCCTGCTCCAGCGGCTGGAGCGGCCGGCCCTGCTCACCGACGGCGCCAAGCTCGACCTCCTGGACGGGCTGCCGCTCCAGGACCTCACGCGGCGGGTGATCACCTCGGCGGGCGACCGGCCCGGGACGGTGTCGCTGGCCGGGCTCGCCGGCGCGCCGCGGGTCAGGCCGGTGGTGCGGCCGATCGACGAGGCAGCCGTGATCACCCACACCTCGGGCACGACCGGGATCCCGAAGCTCGTGGTGCACACCCCGCGCACCCAGGGGCTGCGTCTCGTACCGCAGTGGCGCCTGCTCTCCCTGCTGAGGAAGAAGGAGACCGTCGCCATCCACGTGCCCTTCGTGCACTCTCGGATGGTCGCGGCGATGTCCCTCGCGCTGCTGAAGGCGCATCCGGTCCTGCTCATGCGCGAGCCCGACCCCGCCGAGGTCGCCGGGCACTTCCTCGAGCACCGCCCGGTTCTCATCGAGGCGCTGCCCAACTCCCTGATGGAGTGGGAGGGGCTCGCCGAGGACCCGCGGATGCCGTTCGCGTCGGTGAAGGTCTTCAGCAGCACCTTTGACGCGATCCACCCCGGGACGATGAGCAAGCTGCTCGGGGCCTCCGCCCGGCCCGGCGCGCTGTTCTTCCAGATCTACGGGCAGAGCGAGGTCGGTCCGGCCGTCGGCCGCGCCTACTTCCGCCGCTCCGCCCACAAGGCGAACGGGCGCTGCGTCGGCTGGGCCATGCCCATGGGCGCCGCGCGGCTCCGTGTGGTGAGCCGGAACGGCAGTCCGCCCTCGGAGAAGAACCCCGGTTTCATCGAGGTGGCGTGGGACGGTCTGGCGAAGACGTACTTCGGTGAGCAGGAGCGCTACGACACCCAGCGCAGGGGCGAGTGGTGGCGGACCGGGGACGTGGGGTACCGGACGCGGTTCGGCTGCCTGCACATGCTCGACCGGGAGGTCGACATGATCCCGGGGGTGCGCAGTTCGCTGGAGATCGAGGACGTGGTGCTCAGCCGGCTGGACGAGCTGACCGAGCTGGTGGTGGTGCGGGGACCGGACGCGGAGCCGGTGCCGGTGATCTGCACCGCCGACGACAAGCCGGTCGACCCGGGCCGCTGGCGCGCCGCCGCCGCCGACTTCCCCCAGCTCGCCGACCCCGTCCACATCCCGCAGGCCGAACTGCCCCGGACCGCCACGCTGAAGGTGCAGCGGCTCGAGCTGGCCCGCCGGTTCGAGCAACGGCTGGAAGAGCGGGCCTGACCGTTCCACGTCCTGCCGCTGTGGCGGTGGGGTTCATCGTTTTGGAAGAGGGGTTGTTGTTGTGACGTCACAGGCCACGCTCGCGCGTTTTCGTGAGTACATGGTGGGACCGTCGCGGTTCATGAGTCTGCTGTCGTGTTTCGAGCTCGGTCTGATCGACCGGCTGCGGGAGAGTCCGGGGCTGGGTGCGGTGGAGCTGGGTGAGGCGGCGGGGGTGAAGCCGGATGCGGTGGAGCAGTTGCTGTTCTTGCTGGTGAAGGAGGGGTTCGTCGCGTTCGACGAGGAGTGCGGGGGGTATCGTCTGGATGCTTTGGGGGAGGTGGGGGAGGAGGATCTGCAGCGGGCGTTGCGGTACATGAACCTGATCAAGGTGACGGCGTTGCGGCAGTTGTTCTATCTGACGCAGAGCGCGCGCAGTGGTTCGGTGGTGGGTCTGCGGGAGCTGTACGGGGCCGAGGGGACGTTGTACGACGCGGTGGCCGGGCATCAGGATCTGAAGGATGCGTGGCTGGGGTTGATGAACACGGTGACGGCGAACATCGATCCGTGGTTCTTCGGTCATGTGGAGATTCCGGCGGGTGCGCGGGTGCTGGATCTGGCGGGCAATACGGGGCTGGGGGCGATTCATGCCTACCGGTACAAGGAGTCCGCGGGGTTGTCGGTGACGACGTTCGATCTGCCGGAGAAGGAGCAGGAGGCTCTGGCGAACTTCCGGGCGGAGGGGCTGCAGGAGCATCTGTCGTTCATCGGGGGGAATGTTTTCGACGGGGTTCCCGAGGGGTTCGACACGGTTCTGGTCAAGCATTTCCTGGACATGTTCGACCGGGATGACGTGCTGAGGATCCTGGCGGGTGTGCACCGGTCGCTTCAGCCGGGTGGGCAGGTGCATGTGCTGGTGCCGGTGTATCCGGAGGACATCAGGGATGCCGGCAACTACAACGTGGACTTCTTCCCGGCGTTCTTCATCGGGTGCACAATGGGGCAGGGCGGTCCGCAGAAGCTGTCGGTGTATCAGCGCTGGCTGGAGGAGAGCGGGTTCAAGGTGACGAAGGCGGTCACCAAGGACGCCTCCGAGATCCCGCCGGACGTCATCCCCGTCCAGGCCGTCATCTCCGCCACGAAGATCGCGTAACCGGCCGGGCCGCTCCCCGGGTGCGTGCGGGACGGGCCGGGGACGCGTCCCGCGAGGCGACTCCCGGCCGCCCGGCGCCCCGTCGCGCGAGGAACAGGGACGCCGGCCCGGATCATCCGGGCCGGCGTCCGTCACACCGTCCGTCACACCGGCCGGGCGGCGTGGGCCCGGACCGCGCCGCGCAGGGCGTCCGCGACGCGTTCGACCTGGTCCGTGCCGAGCTCGGCGTGCATGGGAATGGCGAGCTGGCGTTCGAAGAGGTCCGCCGACACCGGGCACGCCTGCTTCGACTCGAACGCGGGCTGCAGGTGCGAGGCCCACGTCCCGTGCCCGCAGCCGATACCGCGGCCGCGCAGCTCGGCGGCGACCGCCGTGCGGTCCACGCTCCGGTCCAGCGTCACCAGGTACGACTGCCAGGTGTGGGTACGGTCCGCGGGCACCCGGGGAAGCGTCAGCAGTTCCTCGTCGCCGAGGAGCTCGGCGTAGCGCGCGGCGACGGCGTCGCGCCGCTCCAGGAGCTCGTCGAGCCGGTTCAGCTGCACCTGCAGGATCGCGGCGGCGATGTCGGACAGCTTGTAGTTGTAGCCGATCTCGGTGAACGTCGGGATCGGCAGGCCCACGACCTGTGCCTGATCGAAGATGCTGGTGATGCCGAAGGCCGACCGCAGCCGGGCGTGCTCCGCGACCGCCGGGTCGGAGGTGAGCAGTGCTCCGCCCTCACCGCTCGTGGCGCCCTTGCGTCCGTGGAAGGACACGCAGGCCACCGGTGCCAGTGCGCCCGCCGGCCGTCCTCGGTAGGTCGCGCCGACCGCGCAGGCGGCGTCCTCGATGACGAACAGGCCGTGACGCTCGGCCAGGGCGTTCAGTTCCGCGTAGTCGGCGGGCAGGCCGACCGTGTCCACCGCGATGACACCCACCGTCCGTGGGGTGACGAGATCCGCCACCGCCTGCGGATCCACCGTGCCGGTGTCGGCGCGGACGTCGGCGAAGACCGGTGTCGCGCCGAGGTAGCGCACCGCATGGGCCGGCGCGGGGAACGAGTAGTCGGCGACGATCACCTCGTCGCCCGGCTCAACGCCCAGCGCCAGCAGCGCGAGGTGCAGCGCGACGCCGCAGTTGCTCAGCGCGACGGCACCGTCCACGCCGAAGCGCCCGGCGAGCTGGGCCTCCAGCGCCTTGCCCCGGGGGCCCTGACCGGCCGGCCAGCCCGAGGCGAACACCTCGGCGACGGCCGCCAGCTCCTGCTCGCCCAGGCTCGCGTGCACCAGGGGAATTCCGTTCATGGTGGGCATCTCCGTCACACTCCGCGCTCTGTTGCCGGCCGGGAAGAAGTCGGGGTGGGGGGCTCGTAGCGAAGCGGCGTGATCTGACTGACGTCGTACCGGCGTCGCATTTGCTCGACGGCCTCGGGATCCACCGGCCCGCCGGCTGCCCAGATCTCCGCGATCTCCTCGAAATAGAACTCGTGATACGGCGACGGATAGCACTGGAACAGCATGCGGGCCGGTTCGTCCGAGGCGTTCCGGAACGCGTGCGGGGTGCCCGGAGGAACGAACATGAAGGCACCCTCGGTCGCCCGGACGGCCTTGTCCCCGTCGGGGGACTGCCAGTCGTGCCAGGAATCCCCGGTCCGCAGGGCCGGCTCGAACGCGAGAATCTGCAGTTCCCCCTCCAGCACGTAGAAGAACTCCTGGGAGTCCTTGTGGACGTGGGCTCCGACGTCGAAACCGGGCGGCACGACCACCTCGAACACCGATATGGCGGAACCTTGCGCCTTGGTGGCCTTGAAGGTCACTTCCTGGGCCTTTGTGATCAGCTTTCGCCCCTGACCGGGCGGGACGATGAGACCTGTCATCCGATATGTTTCCTTTCCGCGCTAATGCCGCCCCGAGAAGGGCGCCTGTGAACTCCCGCGGTGAACACCGGGAGGTGAAGCGGAGGGGAGGGCGGCGCGTTCGAGGTCGGCGGGCGAGGACGAGCCGGCGGCCGTGCGCGCAGCGTGCCGCGAGCCGGACCGGCGCGCCGAGCGCGGGGCGGTCCGGAGTGAACCGGCGGATGCGGTAGTCAACTCACCGTGCCACAAGGGATTTTGGGCAGGGGAGAGGTGCGGTAAGCGTGACATGGTGCGGACCCGCACGCCAAGATCCCCATAAAGTGACGTAAGTCACTCGCTCCGGGCACCAGTGCTTCTCCAATGCGCCTCGAGCCGCGGCACACATGATGCGGCTCGAACTCGCCGCTGCGGACCCCGGAACCGGGGGGTGCGCCGCCGCGCGTCCAACGTCATCAAGGGGAGCCATCGCCTCGTCGAGCACGCGGGCGGGGAACGCGACACGGGGGAGGCACGGTGTCCGGAGAAGCCGACATCGAATCTTTGTATTCGACCATGAGGGAAGCGGCCCAGCTCGTGGGCGTGGCCTGCTCGCGCGACGATGCCTGGCCGGTACTCACCGCGTTCCGGGACGTGATCGACTCCACCGTCGTCTTCAACATCGTGACCAGCGGAGGACGCGTCAAGGACGTCTCCTTCGACTTCACGATGCCGCCGAGCGCCGGGGACCCCTACGACATCGCCCTGGCGCACGGCCTCGTCGAAGAGACGAGCCATCCGATACGCGTCCTCTTCCAGGACATCCGGAAGCGGTTCCCCGTCTCCGCCCACGGCGTCGACCACGGCATCTCACGCGGTTTCAACAAGACGTACATCGTCTTCCCGCTGGGCGGCTTCCGGGACCTCGCGGAACTTGCCGACGTCCCGTCCATGCCGGCCGGCCTGCGGGAGCACATGAGCACGTTCGCCGAGTACGGCCTGGACGGCAAGGTGTCGGCCATGGCGGTCGACTATGCGAACAGGACGTGGAACGTGTACTTCAACGGGCTCGGCGCCGAACAGGTCGAACGCCGGGCCGTGCTGTCGATGGTCCGCGCATTCGGGCTGCCGGAGCCGAGCGGGCGGCTGCTCGACTTCATCGGGACCTCCTCAGCGATGTACCCCACCTTCGGCTGGGACTCCTCGAGGATCGAGCGGATCAGCTTCTCCATGAGAACCACCGACCCGGCGGAACTCCCCTCCCGCGCCGAGCCGGTGCTCGAGAAGTTCGCCAGAAGCGTGCCCTACGCGTACGAGGGCGACCGGGTGCTCGTTTACGCCGGGGCGCTGTCCCGCGCCGAGGAGTACTACAAGCTCGCGGCCTACTACCGGATGACTTCCGAGACGCAGGCCCGCGTCGGACCGGCCAACTGACGTCCGGACCGTCACACTCTCGTGCGGCGCTCGACCGGAACTCGAACGGCCGGGCAGAGAGTGGACGTCCGTATCTCGTGCGCTCACCACGCACCCTCGGTCTCCGGCCGCATCAAAAAGGGAGTTGATCGATGTCAGTCGCTCACCGCGGGGACGAAGCGGCTCCGTCGGGTTCCGGCACCGGGCGGGAAGCGGGCGACCTGCTCGATCTCGCCCTGGGTTACCTGTACTCGGCGGCCCTGCACAGCGCCGCACGTTTCGGTGTCGCCGATCACCTGGTGGACGGCCCCCGCACGGCCGGGGAGCTGGCCGGGTCGACGGGGGCCCATGAGCCGCACCTGTACCGGCTCCTGAGGTTCCTGGCCACCAAGGGAGTCTTCCGCGAGGACGAGACGGGCCGGTTCCACCTCACCCCGCTCGCACAGGCACTGCGCACCGACGTGCCAGGGTCGATACGCGACACCGTCATGGTGTACAGCGAGGCCCCCTTCTGGGAGCCGGCGGGCCGTCTGCACGAAGCGGTGCGCACCGGCACGACCGCCTTCGAGACGCAGTACGGCACTTCCTTCTACGACCACGTCGCCACCGACCGGGACTTCGGCGCCGCCTTCAACGCGAGCATGGCGGCTGCCTCCGAGGCACTCAGCAACGACATCGCCGAGGCCCTCGACTTCTCGCAGGCCAAGAGCGTCATCGACGTGGGCGGCGGACGCGGCGGCCTGCTGCGCTCCGTCCTGCGGCGCAACCCGCATCTGACGGGCGTGCTGTTCGACCTGGAGAACGTGGTGGCCGGGCACGTCCTCGACACCCCGGACCTGGCCGGGCGCTGGCAGGCCCAGGCCGGGGACTTCTTCGTCTCCGTGCCCTCCGGCGCCGACGTCTACGTCCTCAAGCACGTACTGGCCAGCTGGACGGACGAGCAATGCGTGAGCATCCTGCGCACCTGCCGCGCCGCCATGCCCGCGCACGCGCGCCTGCTGGTCGCCAACCCCATGATCCCGGCGGGCAACGAGCCCCACTTCGGCAAGACGGTCGACATGCTGATGATGACCGTCCTCAACGGAAGGAACCGCACCCGCGCGGAGTACGGGGAACTGCTCCGTCAGGCGGGATTCGAGATCGTGCGGTTCCTGGATCCCTCACCGCACGCCTCGGTGGCCGAGGCGGCCGTGGCCCGCTGAGAGCCGGGCGGACACCGGGAGACCCGCACCGGGCCCTTTGCCGGCGGGGGCGGGGCGAACCCGCCCCCGCCGGTGCGACGACGCAGCCCCTCACGATGTGAGGCGGGCCGCGCGGGTCAGCCCTGCGGCTCCGTCCTCCACCCGCGCAGCTTCTCGGGGTTGCGCATGACCCAGATGTGGGTGACCCGGTCGTCGGTCGCCTCCAGCGCCATCACGCTCACGATGACGCCGTCCTGCTCGATCACGAGCCCGGGCCGGCCGTTGACCATGCGCTCCAGGATGGTCAGGTCGGGCATCCGGTGGAGGAGTGCCACGAGACCGTTCGCGATCTGCTCGGCGCCCTCCAGGGAGCGGGCCCCGGCCTCGACGAGGCCGCCGGTGTCGGCGACCGACACGGCACCGGGGTCGAGGAAACCGATGAGGGCGTCGATGTCCATGGACTCCCAGGCCTGCTTGAAGTTCCGCACGACATCGGTCTGCCGGTTGGCGGGCCTGGTCGGGGCCTGTGCGTCGCGGATACGGCGGCGCGCCGACGTGGCCAGCTGACGGCAGGCCGCCGGTGTCCGGCCGACGATGTCGGCGATGTCGTTGAAGGGGTAGCGGAAGACGTCGTGCAGCACGAACGCGACGCGCTCGGCCGGGGTGAGCGATTCCAGGACGACGAGGAAGGCCATGCTGACCGACTCGTCGAGAGTGATCCGGTCGGCGGGGTCGGTGGCGGTGCCCGCCGGGCGGACTGCGGCCCACTCCGTGCGATCGGGCACGGGCTCGGGGATCCATTCGCCCACGTAGTTCTCGCGGCGCACCCGCGCCGAGCCGAGCAGGTCCAGGCAGATGCGGCTGGCGACCTTGTTCAGCCAGGCCCCCGGGGACACGATGGCGTCCCGCTGCTCGGGCGTCATGGCGTACCAGCGGACGTACGTGTCCTGCACGACGTCCTCGGCGTCGGCCAGCGACCCCAGCAGCCGGTAGGCGAGATTGATCAGCTGGCGCCGCTCCTTCATGATCGCGTCCAGTCCCGGATCGAGCTGGTCGTCTTCCTGCGGGGAGCTCATGGTCTTGGGGTCTCCTCGGGTCGCTTTCCGTCACTGGTCATGACGAGACGGCCGGTCGCCTGTGAGGCCGGGCGCACCCGTCGCGTCACGGACGCCGGCGGGCGGCCACGGCCCCCGGCCGTGACCGCGAACGCCGACGGTGCCCGCGCACCGGCCGGCGGGCTCAGGACCGGGCCGGGGCCGCCACGCGGAGCGTGAACGCGCGCAGGACGAGCGCCGTCTCCATCGCGCACAGTGCCACACCGAGGGTGACGTGGGCGGCGAGCGCGCTGTTCAGGCCCAGTCCGGTCTGGGCGAAGGTGGCCGCCAGGATGCCTATCGTCGCCTTCAGCGGCCAGGTCAGCCAGCGGTTGCGGCGCCACAGCAGGACGGCGGCCACGACCTGGAGGAACACCAGGAACTCGAAGGCGTAGGCGTTGTGCCCGTGCGGGTCGATCGAGTCGAGATCGCCGTTGAGCAGCATTCCGGCCAGCAGGCCCTGCACCAGGGTCTGGAGCAGGGCGAGGACCGCCACGACCCGCAGCAGGACAACCGTTCCACGACCGTCCACCGTCCGGTCCGTCATGACCGCCGTGCCCGTCCCGGCCTGGGAGGGCGCACCCTCGGAAGAGGTGTCGTGCATCGAGCTCCCCATCTCTCGTCTCGGCTGCTGAGTCTTCAGCACACTTGACCGACGACGTGGCACCCCGGTTTGTGAGCCGGGGCGCGCCGACGTGTGCCACGTCGGCTTTCGGACACCCCTTGGCCCGGTGACGCCGACCGTGTCACACTGTCCGCGCATTCCCCCTGCCCGGATTCCGCCGAGCGGTGGTCGAGGTTCTCCTCCCGCCGTGCTCGGCGTTCTTTTTTTCCCCGACATGCGCGAGGCCGGTCCGGGACCGACCGGGCGCCGAGGGCGGGGAACCGCCCTCTTCCCGTGCCCCTCCTCCGCGGCGACCCGCCCTTCCCTTCTGCGCCCGGCATCCCCGCACGGGCTCCCGCACGGGCAGCCCGTGCGTCGCGTTCGTACATCCGAAAGGAAACTGAGCATGAGTGATCGTCTGGTGGGCTCCGTGGGCGGCTCCGCCCTGCAGCCGCCGGCAGCGAGCGGCGACGGGCATCGGTCCGGGGCCGTGGCGGTACGCGACCGTGTGGCGCGCCACCTGGCCGTGCAGGTGGACGGTGAGGGCGCCCTCAAGGACCGGTGCGCCGGCCGGATCATCGAGTCCGCGCTGCTGCTGCTCCTGCTGCGCAAGGAGCGCGCGCTGCCCCGTGCGCAGAAGGAACTGCAGGACTACCTCCAGGGGGCCCGGCCCAACGGCCCCCTGGAACGGGTGGTCGCCGACGCGCTGCTCGGCCGGCCCTGCGACGCCGGTGACGTGCTGGACCTCGGGAGGTCCCGGCACGGCACCGGTGCCCGCAAACGGCTCCTGCTGGAGACGATCCTGGGCCTGTGCGGACTGCTGCCGGACGGCGCGCGCCCGGATCCGCGCAGCATCGGCCCGCGGCCGCAGGCGGTGTGGACGGAGCTGACGCTGTGCGCGGCCACCGTCCTGCACGCGCACGGCAACGGGGGAGCGGGGCAGCCCGGGGCAGCCGGGGACGCCACCTACCGGTGGGACCTGCTCGAGTACCAGGATCTGCTGGTGCGCCGGCTTGCCGCCTTCCCCGCGGGGCGGGTGTGGGAGGGAAACGCGCTGGCCCACCTCGTGGCACTGCACGCACTCCACACGTACCGACCCGGCTGCGAACTGATGCGCGAGGGGATCGAGGCGCTGGTCCGGCTGCGCGGCCGGGACGGTGGCGTGCCGTTCATCGACGGGCAGGAGGTCTTCGTGACCGCCCTCGCCGGAGTGGCCCTCGCCCCCGTGCCGGGGCACGCGCAGCTCGCGTCGCGGATGGGGGAGTACATCGCCTCCCGTCAGCACGCCGACGGCGGCTGGGGCTACAACGAGACCACGACCCAGACCGACGTCGACGACACCGCCCGGTGCGTGGAGTTCCTGCGGACACTCGACGGGACGCGGTTCCGGCACGGCATCGAGGGGGGCGAGGCGTACCTGCGCGCCCGGGCGAACGAGGAGGGCGGCTTCCCCACCTATCTGCGGGGCCACCCCTGGGACCTGGACATGACGGCGGGAGCCGTCATCGCCCTGCCCTGGAGCCGCCACGCGGATCTGCTCGGCCCCGCGGCCGAGGTACTCATCAGTGCCCAGCACGAGGACGGTAGCTTCGAACCGGGCTGGTCGCTCAGCTTCTCGAGCGTCACCCTGCGCGTCCTGGACGCCCTGTCCTGCGTACCCGCCTCACAGGAGGATCTGCGGCGGCGCGCAGACGCGTGCACGGCCAGGGCCGTCGCCTTCCTCCAGCAGGCCCGGGCGAGTGACGGCGGCTGGGGACACAGCCCGGACAAGGACAGCGATGTGCTGTCCACCGCCCAGGCCCTGTGCGCGCTCGCCCGCCACGCCCCGGGGGCCGACCTGGCCAAGCCCCTCGCCTACCTGGAGGACCAGCAGCACCCCGACGGCGGATTCACCTCGGTCCCCGACCAGGCGGGCCCGCGCCCCCTGCCCTTCGACTTTCCCGTACTGGCCGACGTGCACGTCCTGACGGCGCTCAACCGCCTGGTAGCGAGCGGCGTCGCCTGACCGTTGGGTGTGTCCAGCCAACGGTGTAACTCGTGTGGTGAGTTGTCGGCGGCCGACGGAGAGTCGGCCGTCGAAGGCGATATCGAAGGCCTGGAGTGCGGGCTTCCCTCGCATGGTCCAGCGTTTGCGTCCCTGGCCGGTGGGGTCCAGGCTCATGACAGCCATGTAGACGCACTTGAGCGCGGCGGCCTCGTTCGGGAAGTGTCCGCGGCTCGGACGGCTTTGCGTATGCGCGCGTTGACCGACTCGATCGCGGTCGTGGTGCAGACGATGCGGCGGATCTCGGTGTCGAACTGGAGGAACGGCACGAACTCCGCCCAGGCGTTCTCCCAAGGCCGCACGATCGCCGGATACTTGGCGCCCCACTCCTCAGGGAACTCCAGGAAGCGGTCCTCGGCCGCGCTTGCAGTCGGCGCGGTGCAGACGGGCTTGAGCGCGCGGGAAATCTTGTCCCAGTCCTGGCGGCCCGCATAGCGGAACGACGTCCTCGACGCCCCGGTTCTTGATCTCGGTGAGGACCTGGAGCGAGTACTTGGCGCCCTCGCCGCCGTCACCGGCCCACAGTCCGAGGATGTCGCGGGTGCCGTCCACCGTCACGGCCAGGGCGACGTAGACAGGCCGGTTGGCCACCTGCCCGTCGCGGACCTTCACGTGCAGCCATCCCATCCATGACCTTGTCGGTGATAGGGGAGATGGTCTGCTTGGACACGCTCGCGCCGTAGACCTCGGCCAGGTGGGCGGAGACGTTCCTCACCGAACAGCGCCTGGCCCCAAAAGCCGATACAGCGGGCTCACTCTCTACCAGGCCCTCGACGCCATCCAGGACCTGCTGAACTGTTGGACCGGCACCTGCACCACCTGCCACCGCCCCCTGCCCAGAACGTCCACCACCAGCCCAAACCCAAAGGCCAGAGCAACTTAACGGAGTCCTACTGGGCGGGAGGGAGGGAGGGCTCGGGACGCGGGCCGGGCGGACGGTGTGCCATGAAGGGCCTGCCGATGATGAACTCTCTGAATTTCAGCGCCACTTCGGACAGGTAGGCGTCGCGGCTCTGCACGAGCGTGAGCACCCGGTGGCAGTCGGGCGCGTCCAGGTGGACCCAGGCGACCGGGACGCTCGTCTCCGTACGGGCCTGGCGGGACATCGCGGGGATGAGGCCGATGCCGAGCCCCACGCTGATCATGTCCTGGCTGGCGGCCGGTTCGTCACCCTCGCAGGACAGCCGGGGGGTGAGACCCTCGGCCGCGAACAGCCGGTCGAGGAGGGCGCGCTGCCAGTGGCCGGGCCGGGTGGTGACGAAGGGCTCGTCGGCGATCTCGGGGATCGTCACGCTCTCCCGGCCTTCGAGCCGGTGCCCGCGCGGCACCGCGAGCAGCACCTCTTCCCGGGCGAGCTCCACGCACTCCAGACCCGTGCCGGTCAGTGGCTGCGAGGCGACGCAGAAGTCGACCTCGCCGGCGCGCAGCTGGCGGCTCATCTCACGTGCGTTCGACTGGAAGAGCCGCACGTCGGCCCGGGGATGAGCGGCGCGGAAACCGCCGAGGAGAGGGGTGATCGTCAGGAGGGTCTCGCAGGCGACGCCGACCCGGCCGACCCCCGTGTCACGGGCGTCGCGCAGCGCTCGGCGGCCGTCGTCGAGTTCGCGCAGGGCACGGTCGACGTGGCGCAGGAACACCGCGCCGTACTGGTTCAGCCGGACGCGGCGGCCCCGCCGGTCGAAGAGCGGGGTGCCGAGGTCGGCCTCCAGGCGGGCGATGGTGCGGCTGAGCGCGGGCTGGGCGACGTGCAGCTCCTCCGCGGCGCGGCTGATGTGCTCGTAGCGGGCGACGGCCTGGAAGTAGCGCAACTGCAGGAGATCCACCGCTCACCTCCGGTTATGCCTTCCGAGGCATCATCACATGACGGAAGAGGTCTTGGAATCGCATAAGCGGTACGCCCTACGGTCGTCAGCAGGGTCACCGCACAGGTGACGGGCACGGCGCCCGGCATCTGCACACGCGATGCGGCCACACCCCGATCGTCACACCGTTCCGGCACGCCGTCAGCAGGCCGGCGGGAGAATCACTGGATGAGTGATCCAGGTCACTCCGGGAGGCCCTTGGTACGAAGGCGCCGCCTGTGTCACGCTTTCTGCACGCCCTCCCTGCCCGAAAACTCTCAGGCGGCAGCGAGTCGGCAGGTTCTCTCTCCCGCTTTCCGGCACCCGCGCCGTGCCACCCGGTGTCCCGCCCGCCTTCGCGGCCGACGACGCAGAGGGAGCCGCGTTCACGGCGCACCGGGCACGCCCGCACCGACGGTGCACGAGGCAGCCCTCCTGCCATCATCCCGCCGGACACCGCGACCGATCCGTGGAGGAAGCATGCCAGAAGCTCGGACATCGGAGTTCTACTCGGTCACCCAGGAGACGTCCCGGATGATGGGCCTCTCCCTCTCGCACGACAAGGTCTGGCCCATTCTGACGGCGTACGAGCACGTGATGGCGCCCGCCGTCATCTCCTTCCGGACCCAGACCGGTCCCCGGCGCGCGGGCGACCTGGACTGCCGCTGGACGATGCTTCCCAAGGACCTCGACCCCTACGCGGTCGCGCTCTCCAACGGCCTGGCCACCCCGACGGGTCATGCCGTCGACCGGCTGTCGGCGGAGATCCACCAGGCCTTCCCGGTCGGCGGTTACGGCTTCGACTTCGGTGTCGTCGGCGGCTTCAAGAAGACCTGGACCTTCTTCCCCGCGCCGACGCCGCAGCCGGCGGCCGAGCTGGCCGACCTGCCCTCGATGCCGCGCAGCGTGACCGACAACCTCGCCTTCTTCGAACGGTACGGCGTGGCCGGCATCGTGAACACGGTCGGCATCGACTACCCGAAGCGGACGGTGAACCTGTACTTCAACCCCTCCTCGCCCGAGTTCTTCCGGCCGAAGACGCTCCGGGCGCTGCTGGGCGAGGCGGGGCTGCCCGAGCCGAGCGAGGGGCTGCTGCGGTTCTGCGAACAGGCCTTCTGCATGTACACCACCCTGAGCTGGGACTCCTCGACGATCGAGCGGATCACGTTCTCCGTGAAGACGACGGATCCTCTGGGGCTTCCCCTGGAGACCGGCCCCGGCATCGAGAACCTCGTGAAGAACGCCCCGTACCCCGCCGGCGAGCAGTACGTCTACGGCGTCTCGGTGACCCCCGAGGGCGAGTTGCACAAGATCCAGTCGTACTACCAGTGGCACACCCGGGTGGAGGCCATGCTGACCGCCGTCGACGCCGGCTAGCAGCAAGTCCCCGGCCCCCGGCCCTCCACCCCACACAGTCAAGCGGTCCCGTCACCGGGGCCGCTTTTGTCATGCGTTCAGTCACCCGAGAACACACAGGAGCCGTCGTGCACGAAAGCGTCGCCCCCCAGGCATTCCTCGACCGCGCGGAACAGCGCCGTAACAACCGTGCCGTCGTCGAGCAGTACATGAACACCAAGGGGCAGGACCGGCTGCGGCGGCACGAGTTGTTCACCGAGGACGGCAGCGGCGGTCTGTGGACCACCGACACCGGCGCCCCCATCGTGATCAAGGGCAAGGACCGTCTCGCCGACCACGCCGTCTGGTCACTGGAGTGCTTCCCCGACTGGGAGTGGTACAACATCACGATCTTCGAGACCCAGGACCCCGACCGCTTCTGGGTGGAATGCGACGGCCACGGGAAGATCCGCTTCGGCGACTACCCCGAGGGCTACTACGAGAACCACTTCCTGCACTCGTTCGAGTTCGAGAACGGGAAGATCAAGCGGCAGCGCGAATTCATGAACCCCTTCGAACAGCTGCGGGCGCTCGGCATTCCTGTCCCGGAGATCAAGCGCAAGGGAATTCCCACCTGAAAGGCCCGCCACCTGAGCGGCACGACATCATCTGCGGATCGGAGTACGTCATGAAAGATGTCGTGAGAGACGTCGTACGGGACATTCGTTTCCGGGAGGCGAGGCAGCAGCCCGAATGGGGCGACCTCTCCCAGCTGAGCAGGGTGAGCCAGGCACTGGCCGCACGCCCCACCCTCGTACGGCCCGACGACGTGGCCACGATGCGCACCCTGCTCGGCAAGGTGGCGCTCGGCGAGGCCATGGTGGTGCAGTCGGGCGACTGCGCCGAGGACCCGCAGGAGTGCACCCCCCATCACGTGACGCGCAAGGCCGCGGTGCTCGACCTGCTCGCCGGAGCTCTTGGTCTGGTCACGGGCAAACCTGTGCTGCGTGTGGGACGTATCGCGGGGCAGTTCGCCAAGCCTCGTTCGAAGGACACGGAAGTTGTCGGTGGTGTCGCTTTGCCGTCTTTCCGGGGTCATATGGTTAATGGTCCGGAACCAGACCGTGAGAGCCGTCGTGCCGATCCTTTGCGTATCCTTACGGGTTATATGGCCGCTAATGACATTGTCGGTCATCTCGGCTGGCGGGAACGTGCGGCGGGACGCGATGTCGTGGAAGCCGTGGTCTGGACGAGTCATGAGGCGCTGCTCCTCGACTACGAGATTCCTATGCTCCGTGTCGACGAGCAGGGACGGCTGTTCCTGGGGTCGACGCATTGGCCGTGGATTGGTGAACGCACCCGGCAGGTCGATGGCGCTCATGTCGCGTTGCTGTCTCAGGTGAGTAATCCGGTGGCGTGCAAGGTCGGCCCCGCGATGGAGCGGGACGAGTTGTTGGCGCTGTGCGAGCGGCTCGATCCGTGGCGGGATCCCGGCAAACTCACCCTTGTGGCGCGGATGGGAGCCGAGCGTGTCACTGACCGGCTTCCACGTCTGGTCGAGGCTGTGCAGGGTGCGGGTCACCCCGTCATCTGGCTCAGCGATCCCATGCACGGCAACACCGTGACGGCGCCCGGCGGCCGCAAGTCGCGTCTGGTGGAGACCGTCGCTTTGGAGGTCTCGCGGTTTGTGGCGGCGGTGCAGGGTGCCGGTGGCGTTCCCGGTGGCCTGCACCTGGAGACCACTCCGGACGATGTCACCGAATGCGCGACGACCTGGTCCGACCTGGACTCCGTGGGCGAGCGCTACACCTCGTTGTGCGACCCCCGTCTCACCCCGTGGCAGGCCGTCTCCGTCATCACGTCCTGGGCCGCCTGAGCCACAGCCGAGCAGGAACAGGAGCCATGACCGGCATACCTTCCATCTCCGCGTACCCGCTTCCCTCCGACGGTGACCTGCCGTCGGCCGTTGTGTCCTGGAAGGCCGAACCAGAGCGGTCGGTCCTCCTCGTCCATGACATGCAGCGGTACTTCCTCAAGCCGCTCCCCGAAGGCCTGCGCGATGCCCTGGTCCGTAACACGGCGCTGCTGCGTGAGCAGTGCGCCGGGCTTGGCATGCCGGTCGCCTACACCGCCCAGCCGGGTGGCATGACCGACGAGGAGCGTGGTCTGCTCAAGGACTTCTGGGGTCCGGGCATGCGTCCCGAGCCCGAGGACCGTCAGGTCGTCGACGCGCTCGCCCCGGCGGCACACGACTGGCTGCTGACCAAGTGGCGCTACAGCGCTTTCTTCAAGACCGATCTGCTGCAGCGGATGCGTGCCACGGGCCGTGACCAGCTCGTCCTGTGCGGGGTCTACGCCCACGTCGGTGTGCTGGCCACCGCCGTCGACGCCTTCACCCACGACATCCGGCCGTTCTTCGTCGCCGATGCCACCGCCGACTTCTCGGCGGACCACCACCACCAGGCACTCGCCTATGCCGCCGGGCGCTGCGCTCGTGTCACCACGGTCAAGGGACTGTTCGCATGACCTGTGCCGATCTGCTCGACCATGTGCTGGACACACCGTCACAGCCGTATGCCCTGCTGTACCGGCCCGGCACCGACCCCGGCGCCGTGGAGGTCCTGACGGGCACGGTGTCCCTGCCGGCGACCCTGGCCGACATCCCCCTGCCGCCGGTCCCGGGCCCCGGTGCACATCACGAGGTCCTCGTCGTCGTCCCCTACCGGCAGCTGGCCGAGCGCGGCTTCGCCTGTGCCGACGACGGGACACCGCTGGTGGCGATGACCGTCACCGGTCAGCAGCGGCTGCCTCTCGAGGAGGCGCTGACACGGATTCCCGACGTGGCGACGACGCTGTCCGGCGGTGGCTTCGACGCCGACGACGCGGCCTATGAGGAGGTGGTGCGCCGCATCGTCAAGGAGATGATCGGTACCGGGGAGGGCGCGAACTTCGTCATCAAGCGCACCTTCGTCGCCGACATCACGGACTACGGGCCGCTGAGCGCCCCCGCGCTGTTCGGCCGGCTCCTCAAGGGTGAATCCGGTGCCCACTGGACGTTCCTGATCCACACCGGCACCCGGACCCTGGTCGGCGCCTCGCCCGAGCGGCACGTCAGCCTCCAGGGCGGCACGGCCGTCATGAACCCCATCAGCGGCACCTACCGCTATCCGCCGTCGGGTCCCTCCCTCTCGGGCGTCCTGGAGTTCCTCGGTGACCGGAAGGAGACCGACGAGCTGTACATGGTCCTCGACGAGGAACTCAAGATGATGGCCCGGATCTGCCCCGCGGGCGGCCGTGTCGTGGGCCCCTACCTCAAGGAGATGGCCCGGGTCGCGCACACCGAGTACTTCATCGAGGGACACACCGGCCGCGACGTGCGCGACATCCTGCGCGAGACCATGTTCGCGCCCACGGTCACCGGCAGTCCGCTGGAGAGCGCCTGCCGCACCATCGCACGTTTCGAGCCGGGCGGCCGCGAATACTACAGCGGCGCCGCCGCGCTCATCGGCCGTGACGACGCGGGCGAGCGCGTCATGGACTCGGCGATCCTGATCCGTACCGCCGACATCGGGCCCGGCGGACGCATCGGCATCGGCGTGGGCGCCACCATCGTCCGCCACTCCGATCCCGCCTCGGAGGCCGCGGAGACTCGCGCCAAGGCGGCCGCGCTCGTCGCCGCCCTGGACGGCGGCAGGCGGGAGCGCTTCGCAGACCACCCCGGCGTACGCCGGGCCCTGGGGCTGCGCAACGACGCCATCGCCGGCTTCTGGCTCTCCGACGCCGCGGCACGCGCGTCGGCGTGGCCGGGACTGGCCGGACGCGACGTGCTGGTGGTGGATGCCGAGGACACCTTCACCTCCATGCTCGACCAGCAACTGCGTGCACTGGGTCTGCGGGTGACGGTCCGGCGCTTCGACGAGGACTACGCCTTCGAGGGGCACGACCTGGTCGTGATGGGGCCGGGTCCGGGCGATCCGCGGGACACCGCGCACCCCAAGATGCGCCATCTGCAGACGGCGGTCGGCACCCTGCTGAGCGCCCGCCGTCCCTTCCTCGCCGTGTGCCTCAGCCACCAGGTCCTCGGCCTCGGGCTCGGCCTGCCGCTGCGCCGCAGGGAGGTGCCCAACCAGGGAGTGCAGAAGGAGATCGACCTGTTCGGCGCTGCCGAACGCGTCGGCTTCTACAACACCTTCGCCCTGGTCGGCGAGAGCGACGAGTTCAGCGCCGGCGGCCTGGGTCCGGTCCGGGTCAGCCGGGACCGGTTCACCGGGGAGGTCCACGCCCTGCGCGGTCCCTGGTTCGCCTCGATGCAGTTCCACCCCGAGTCGGTGCTCACAAAGGACGGACCGCGCATCGTGGGCACCACCCTGGCCGGTCTTCTCGCCCCGGACCGCACTCCTGATCCGGCCTGACCGAAGGCCCCACCGGGCCGGTTCGCGCCGCTCGCCCCGGCACGGCCGCACCCCTTGGAGACGTAGGAGAACAGATGCACCAGTACGTCGTCGTCGACGCGTTCGCCCGGACGCCGCTCACCGGAAACCCGGTCGCGGTGTTCTTCGCGAGCGACGACCTGTCCTGCGGGCAGATGCAGCGCATCGCCCGGGAGATGAACCTCTCGGAGTCCACGTTCGTGCTCCGGCCCCGCCAGGGCGCGGACGCCCATGTGCGGATCTTCACCCCGGTCAACGAACTCCCCTTCGCCGGGCACCCGTTGCTGGGCACGGCCATCGCACTGGGCGGCCGAACCGACGCCGGCCGACTGCGGATCGAGACCGCCATGGGGGTCATCCCCTTCGAGCTGGAGCGCGTGGACGGAAAGGTCGTCGCCGCCCGCATGCGCCAGCCCGTGCCCGTGTGGGAACCCTTCGACCGCGCCGCCGAACTCCTCGAGGCGCTCGGCGTCGGCGGGTCGACGCTCCCGGTGGAGATCTACCGCAACGGCCCGCGCCACGTCCTCGTCGGCCTCGAGAGCGTCGAGGCGCTGTCGAAGCTGGACCCCGACCACCGGGCCCTGGCCCGGTTCCCCGACATGGCGGCCAACTGCTTCGCCGGGTCCGGCACCCGGTGGCGCAACCGCATGTTCTCGCCCGCGTACGGGGTCGTGGAGGACGCCGCCACCGGCTCCGCCGCCGGGCCCATCGCCATCCACCTCGCCCGCCACGGCCTGAACGCCTACGGGCAGCACATCGAGATCACTCAGGGCGTCGAGATCGGCCGCCCGTCCCCCATGGGCGCACGGGTGCAGGGGGAGGGGGACCGGGTCGACTCCGTCGAGGTCGAGGGCCACGGCGTCGTCACAATCGAAGGAGTGCTCCATGTCTGACCTGTCAACGAGGAACGCGACGCCCGGGAAGGCCGCCGACCGGGGCGGCACGCGCTCGGAGACCCTCACCACGACCATCGAGCTGGACTTCCCCGAGTTCCTCATGCCGCCGCCGGAGCCGATGGCGCTGCTGGCCGGGTGGCTGGAGAGCAGCACCGCCCACGGCGTGCGCGAACCGCGCGCCCTCGCCCTGGCCACCGCCGATGCCCGGGGCCGCGCCTCGTCCCGCATCGTGGCGGTCAACGCGGTCACGGACGCCGGCCTCGTCTTCATCACCCACGCCGGCAGCCGGAAGGGCCGGGAACTGGCTGAGAACCCGTGGGCCTCCGGCGTCCTGTACTGGCGCGAGACCAGCCGGCAGATCACGCTGGCGGGTCCGGTGCGCCTGCTGCCCCGGGCCGAGGCCGAGGCCCTGTGGTTCGCGCGGCCCGTCTTCACCCACCCGATGACCTCCGTCTCCCGGCAGAGCGAGCCGCTGTCCGGCCTCGACGAGTTCGCCGAACTGCGTGCCAGGGCCCTGGAGCTGGGTGCCCTGGAGCGGCCGCTGCCCTGCCCCGAGACGTTCGTGGCCTACCGGCTCGAACCCGAATCCCTGGAGTTCTGGGCCCACGGCACCGACCGGCTGCACGAACGACTGCGCTACGACCGGGTCGGCGACGGCTGGCGGACCAGCCGGCTCCAGCCGTGACCCGCGCGTCTGCTCCGTCGGCCCACCGGGAGGCACCATGACATCGTCCCCGTCCACCGGGTCCGGCGGCTTGGCCGCGGTGTTCACCGGCGACCACGAGCTGCGGGCCCGCAACCGGCGGGCCGTGGAGCGGTACATGGAGACCGGCGCCGAGGCACGGCTGAGCCGCTACACCCTCTACACCGAGGACGGCACCGCGTCCCTGTTCTACACCGACATCGGCCGGCCCATCGTCGTCAGGGGCCGCGAGAAGCTGAAGCGGCATGGCGAGCTGTCCCTGAAGGTGCTGCCCGACTGGCGGTGGCACGGCGTGCACCTCTACGAGACACAGGACCCGGCCGTCATCTGGGTCGAGTGCGAGGGCGAGGGGACGATCCGTTTCCCCGGCTATCCCGAGGGCCACTACCACAACCACTTCATCCACGGTTTCACGCTCAGCGACGGCCGGATCGTCGCCAGCCGGGAGTACACCAACCCCATCGAGCACATGCGGTCGCTCGGCATCGGGACCCCCCGTATCCAGCGGGACTGGATCCCCAGCTGACCCCGGCCGCCGCCCGGGGGATCCCGGCCGCGCGGGGGCCGGGATCCCGCACGCCCCCCGCGGGGGGAGCGGCGTCACCGGGCGGCGCGGCCCTTCTTCAGGGCCGCCGCGGTGTCGGTGACGCGCTGGGCCTGGTAGCGGGCCGCCTGGAGGGTCTCCTGGCTGGGTGCCGTCTGCTGCCCGGGGGCACCCGCGACGTGGGAGACGCCGTACGGGTTGCCGACCTGGAACTGGATGGGGTCGGTGTAACCGGGGGGCACGATGATGCCGCCCCAGTGGTAGAAGGTGTTGGACAGGGCCAGGATGGTGGACTCCTGCCCGCCGTGGAGGGTGTTGCTGACGGTGAAGGCGGAGTAGACCTTGCCGGCGAGCTTGCCCTGCACCCACAGCGGGCCCGTGGTGTCGAGGAAGGCCCGGAGCTGGCTCGCGGGGTTGCCGAACCGGGTGGGCGTGCCCAGGAGGACGGCGTCGGCCCAGTCGAGGTCGTCGAGACCGGCCTCGGGGATGTCCGCGTGTTCCTCGCGGTACCGGGCCCAGGCGGGGTTGGCGGCGACGGCCTGGGCGGGGGCCGTCTCGGCGACGCGGCGGACCCGGACGGCGGCACCGGCCTTCTCGGCGCCCTCGGCGGCGGCGTGCGCGAGGGTGTGCACATGGCCGGTCGCGCTGTAGTAGATGATCGCGACGTTCACGGATTCCACGACAGGTGCTGTCCTCTCCTCATGGCTGCTCGTCCGCCTCGCACTCGAGGCCGGCGGGAGCCGCGTTCGATGTTCCGTACGCCGCACAGGTTTCGCCGGTCAGCCGCTCCTGGAGCGACGGACGCGAACCCCCCGGCATGCCTCCGTCTCCGTCCCCCCGCGGGCGGGGTACGCCCGCGGGGGGACGGAGAAGCGGCAAGGGGAGACCGAGGACCCGGCGGCCGGGCCTCCTGACGGGGGAACAGGTTTTTCTCGGTCTCCGTCTGTTCGACGACGCAGGCCGCCGTGATGTGAGGTGAAGGGGGCAAGGAAACAGCCTTGCCCAGCCTCGCCCACCGGTTTCCCGCCTCCCCGGCCGACGCCGAGGACGCCGTGCAGGGCCCCAGCGAGGGGCGAATTCCAGGGGTCGTAGCAACACCGCGGTGAGTTGATCAAGCCGCGAGCGGTTTAAAGGCTGTCCCGCAATGATCGACTGCCTTGGCATGGTCAGCATCGAGGATGCCCACCTTGGGTGGGTCTATCCGGCGAGCACGAGGTTGTGCAGGCGGGCGATGCCAAGCATGGCGTGATGAACGCCCTCGCCCTTCAATCGGCAGACGCGGAGGATCTTCCAGCTCTTCATGCGGGCGAAGGTGTGCTCGACACGGGCACGGACCCTGCGGTGTGAGCGGTTGTGCTCCTCCTTCCAGGCCGGGAGTTCGGCCTGGCCTGGTTCACGGCGATGCGGGATCACCAGGCCAGTGCCGCGATATCCGCCGTCAGCGATCACCACGGCATTTCCGACGGCGGCCTTCGCTCCGGACAAGCCCCATGCCTTGCAGTCGTTGCGGTTGCCGGGCAGAGGTCGGCCGACTGCGACGACCAGCCGCGTATCGGCGTCGATGACGACCTGGTGGTTGGTGGAGTACCGGTAGTTTTTCGACTGCTCTGCCACCGCATGGTCACGCGTGGGGACCAGGGTGCCGTCCACAATGAGCACAGTGTCCTTGCGGAACCGTCGGTGCGGCCGCAGCGCGAGCAGCGGCGCGAGGCGGTTAATGATCCGGTCGGCCGCAGACTTCGAGATTCCGAACAGCGGCGCGGGCTGACGCAGCGTCAAGTTGGTGCGCCAGTAAGCCACAACCAGCAGGACACGATCCTCCAGGGGCAGGCTCCAGGGTCGGCCTCGGCTCAGCCCGGTGAACGGGCCTATCCAGGACGGCTGTGCCGCCGTGATCACACCAGCCACAACGCGATCATGGCATCACATCCGCCAGGGACAGGTGATCACCTTCTTCTCCGTGGAGAGCGAGGTCAAAAAGGCGGTTCGTTGCTGCAGCCGCCCGGATCGGCGCCGGGCGTCACAGTCGTCATTCGGACACTTGTGGGCTTGCCCTCGAAGAGGGAAGCGGGGACCACTCCCTGCTTCATGTTACGGTCGCGGCTGACACCTAAACGGGGGATGATCCCTCCTTCTTTCCCGGGAGCCGCCGATGCGCATGCAGCGCCATACCGTCCGACTCGCCGACCTCACCGACGACTTCACCGCCGACCCCTACTCCGCCTTCAACTCGCTGCGCTCCCGCGGCTCCGTCCACCACGTGCGTTTCCCCACCGGGGACGAGTCATGGCTGGTGGTCGGGCATGAGGAAGTGCGTGTCGCGTTCGCCGACCCCAGGCTGCGCAATGACGTACGACACTCTGCCGACTTCGAGGACGACGGGCTGTACTCCGTGGGCCGCAACATGCTCCAGGTCGACCCGCCCGATCACACCCGGCTGCGGACGCTCGTGGCCCGCGAGTTCACCGCCCGCCGCGTCCAGGCGCTGCGGCCCCGCGTTGAGGAGGCGGCCGGTGCGCTTCTGGACGCCGTGGCCGCCGACGGCCGTGCCGACCTTGTGGCCGCATACGCCTATCCGTTGCCGCTCACCATCATCTGCGAGCTGCTCGGCGTGCCGGACGTGGACCGGGATGCCTTCCGGGCGTGGTCCACGAAGGTCGTCGCCCTCGACGATGCGGAGCAGTCCACCCGCGCCAGCCAGGAGATGGCCGCGTACCTCGCGGGGCTGGCGGAGGAGAAACGGCGGCTTCGGGACGCCGCGGACAGCGATCTGCTGCACGCCCTGGTCCGCACTCACGACGGGGACGGCGGCGACCGGCTCACCCCGGAGGAACTGCTCGGAATGGCCTTCCTGCTGCTCGTCGCAGGGCACGAGACCACCGTCAACCTCATCGCCAACGCCGTCCAGCTGCTGCTCGGCCATCCCGGGCAGCTCGCCGCCCTCCGTACCGACCCCGAGTTGCTGAAGGGCGCCGTGGAGGAGACGCTCCGCTTCGAGTCGCCCGCACCAGCGGGCACCTACCGCTACGCCGCTGAACCGATCACTCTCGGCGGCGCCCGGATACCGGCGGGCGCACGTGTCGTGCTCTCCATCGCCGCCGCGAACCGCGACCCTGCGCGCTTCCCCGCCCCCGACCGGTTCGACATCCGCCGTGATCCGACCGAGACCCGTGCTCACCTCGCCTTCGGGTACGGCCTGCACCACTGCCTGGGCGCCCCGCTGGCACGGCTGGAGGCGACCCTGGCCCTGCGTATCCTGCTGGACCGTTTCCCCCGCCTGGCCTTCGACGGTGACGGCACACCACGGTGGCGGCCCAGTCTCATGCGGAGCCTGCGAGAGCTGCCGGTGCGCTGGTAGACACGGCCCCCGCCGCCGAGGACGAACGCCGATCTGTACACCGAGCCTCCCTTTCGGCGCCGGTGGGCCTCATGCCCACAGCGACAGCTCAGGGGGAGGATTCCTGCTTGCTCGATCGTCGGTAGCATCCGTACCGGGGAGCGCTCTCCGGTACGAAGACGAGACGATCAGGAAGGAGACACGATGGGCGGCCATGCGCCGACGGGGCGCCGCGACGCGCTGCGCAACCGGAAGCTGCTGACCCAGACGGCCCGTGAGGTCTTCGCCGAACAGGGATTGGACGCTCCGCTCGACGTCATCGCTCGGCGCGCAGGTATCGGCAACGCGACCCTCTATCGCCACTTTCCGACCCGCGCCGCGCTCGTGGACGAGGTCTTCCGGGATGCTCTCACGGAGACCATGGCCGCCGGCGCGCAAGCACGCACCGCCGAGGACGCGTGGACAGGGCTGACGCGATACCTGCACACCGTGTTCGCGACGCTTGCCGCAGACCGCGGCACCAACGACCTCATGACCACGAGTCTGGAAGGCGTGACCTCTCTGGACGCCATCCACGCCCATCACCGCGAGACCGTCGCGGACCTGCTCCGCCGCGGTCAGGCGCAGGGCACCGTCCGTCCGGACCTCACCACCGAGGACGTCCTCTTCGTCCTGGCGGCGCTGGGCCGGGTCGTGCCTGCACTGAGCACCGTCGCCCCCGACGCATGGACCCGCCCGCTTGCCTTGCTTCTCGACGGTTTCCGCGCCAATCCGGCCGCGTCCACCCTGCCCGTACCGCCCCTGACCTCCGCCCAGCTCGGCAACGTGCTCCTCGAGCTCGGCCCGCACCGGCGGCGTTGAAGGAGCCGCGCGGGAGATCGTCCCCCTCACCTCCCGGAAGCGGCTTGCCCCGTACGACGACAGCGGCGCGTTCGGCATCATCGGCCAGCCGCCACGGCCGACACCGCTCAGCACTCCCCGCACCGGCCACTCCAGGCGATGGCACAGGTCGTCCGGAGCAGCATGGACCCCTCAGCGGCGATCACTTCGGCACCGTATACACGTCGCGCGCACGACAACGCAGCTTTCCGGCTTGCGATGCTGACCTCCGGATCATTGCGGGACAGTCTTTAAAGACACAACCGGCACCACCTGTCATACCCACATACGGGAGCTGAACGGTCAGTGCCTCAACTCCCCACCAAACAGCACGAGTTGAACACCATGGCCTGAAGGACCACCGCTGAGCCGTCGAGCCTCCTCGGGGAGGGGACTGCTAGGTAGCGGGGGTGCGCGGCCGCCTGGAGCCGCCGCCCGGGTATGGCGTAGGTCTTGGGGGGCGCTAGCAGGCGGCCGGCTGGGAAGGCCGTGGATCCATCCGCCGGCAGCCCGTCAGCTGCTGTGCGTCGGCCCCGGACGGCGCTGAGGCGGCTTCGCGTGCGGCTCCATGGGACCGCCACGGACCGTAGGCGGCATCAGCGGCTCTGAGTCTCGGGTTGTACCGGCCGTGACGCGTCCTGTCGGCGAGCGGGGGCGGGTGCGACACCCTGGGGGTGTCCCAGCCCCGCGCTCTCAGGCCCGGGAGGAATCCGAAGGAGGAGCAGCCGGTGACACCGCCCGTACCTGAGTACCTCTCGCCGCTGCGGTGGCGGTGGATCTTGTTGGCCACCCGCGGCCAGGAGGTGCGGTTCCTGTACTGGCCGCCGCGGCGTCTGGCCGGGCATCGCCGCATCCGCATGTTCGACCGCGAGGGGTACGACATCGGGACGTTGGTGTGGATGGTGTGCGATGCCTGCCGCGTCGGGAGCATCAACAAGATCTCCATCACGATCGAGCACCAGGGCCAGGGGCTCGGCCGTCGGCTGATCCGCCGGGCGCTGGACGACGGGCCCGGCTATACCTGGCAGACCACCGGTCAGTCCCCGGAGGCTCAGCAGTTCTTCCCGGCGATGGAGAAGGAGATGGGCGTCGCGTTCCCCGAGTACGGCGGGGGGTGTGAACATCTCTCCTCGCCGCCGGGCTACCGGCCGCCCCCGCCGGGGCGCCGCCCTCGGCCGGTCCTGGAGCGGGATATCTGAGACCCACTATCGCTTCCCCGCCGTGTCAGTGCCGCCGTAGCTGGCGTGCTGTGGTGGTGGCTTCCGTCATGCCGCCCATCCTCGTCGACTTGACGCGCCAGAGAGCGGCTCCCGCTTCGAGCGTTGCTACTTCTCATCGATATTTCCGGGCCCAATGACCGCCAAGTGCTGCCCAAAGCCATCGACATACGTTGCCCACTCCGACCTACGAAACCAACGGGTCCCAGCCGGTGCCTTCCTCCCCGCCATAGTGGGGTGTTGGCTTTATCCACCTGGCCGCCATTGAGAGTCCCGCGTTCGGGTGGCCTGCCACGACGCGGGTGCCTTGGGTAGCCAAAATCGGGAAGTAGGTCACGAAGATCAGCGCGTGACTGATCCCAAAGTAGACTTCGCGGGCGTTCTGGCACAGGTGATTCCTGTGGCCATCCTCGCGGTAGTAGTGGAGTCGCGGAGCGCGCACGAGCTACGAGCGAGGACACGGGCACCGAGGACGCAAGTACCCACTGTCAAGTGGTGCTGGCGGCCCTTCGTTATGGTCTGGCGGCACGTGTCCGGGCAGCCGCCCCAGCAGGACAAGAAGCAAATCTTCCGGGACCTGTTGACTGAGGCCGTCGTTCTAATCTTCCTCGTGTTCATTGAGATGGCGGCCCTACTCACGGCAGATGGTTCCGAGACCGCCCTCCTGAACTGGTTCGCAGGGAGGCCCGGTGCCATTGCCGTGGGTGTCTTGCTGGTCCTTGTGGGGCAGCTCTACATCAACAGCCTGGTTCAGACCTATCGGAGCAGGAGAAAGCTCACCTTGCGCCGAGCCAGGAAGGTCAGGGCAGTATCCAGGGACTTGCTGTTGCTCACCATCGGCGTCGCAGTGTGGGCGACCATCCACTACTACGTGTGAGCTGGCGATCCACCGCGTCGGCGCCTTACTAAAGCCTGTCCCGCAACCCTCCTGCGCGGCGTCAGACTTCGTTGCGGGCCCGTACGGTGGCCAATTCACGCAGCTGTGCGTCGGTAGCCTCACGCCACTCGTCCGCGACGTCGTGGGTCTCATCCAGGGCTGGATCGCGACTCCCGTCGGGTGCGTAGGCCGGGGATCGATCTGCACATAGCGGGACGTGGGCGCAGTACCAGGCCCGCTTGGCGCCTGCTCGCTCCGCTTCCGTGCCCGTCCGGAGATAGTCGAGCAGTGCCGTCATGACCCGACGGCGCCCGAATGCGTAAACCGCGGGCTCAACGAACCAGCGGCAGAAGCTGGGGTCCGGGTCGTAGACAGCTGCGGCCATGAGCGGGGCGAAGAACTCCTCAGGCAGGCCGGCGCTCTCCAGCAGCGGCTTGCGGACCGCATGGGCCAGGTGCCGAGCACGGCGATCTTCCGGCATGTCTGCGCCGGTCCCCAGGTCTAGCAGACTAGCCACTTCGGCGGCGCAGGACAGGAATGAAGGTGCTGCCGCCTCATGGCGGTCGTCTTTGGCCATGAGGCGATTCTGGACTGATCAACGCCTATGTGACACCGGCGCGTTGGTCTCCGCTTCGTGATCTACAGCCTGTCGTGAGCTGCTTCTCCCAAAGTGAAACGATCACTTTGTGGCTGGTGTGATCACGGAGTCGGTGCCGTCCTGGCTTCTCCGCTGGGGCTACCCCACTTGTCTGGATCGCTGGCACTCGTCTCCGCGCTATGCCCCGGGTCGCCTGAGGTACCACGCCGCATGGCTCCGGAAGCAGCGCTGCCACCCGTTCTCCCACTCCGGGCACCACCTCGGATCGACCTCCTCCAGCGCTTCCCTTAGTGGGCGATCTTCCGGCAGGTACGAGGGTGCCAGGCCCGCATCCACGTCCTCTGCAACGGCCTGGCCTCTGGCCGGCCCCGCCCCGAAGCACAGCGCGCACCCGGCCGCGTCCACACACCGAACCTGCCCAAGCAGGTCGATCGATTGGCCCACCACTCAAGCGTGGCAGGGCCCTGCCATCTGTCCATCTCGCCAGTATCGCTGGCAGGCCGACGGTCCAACCCTTGGAGACGCAAGATCGTGTTACGAGCTCTTAGGAATCAGTGTCTGCGCGAGATTCAATGATATAGGCCGGGAATAAGGCGGAAAGAAAAACTCATCCGGTAATTTTGCCCGCCAGCCTCTTGGAAATCTTCCATCCACATTTCTGCTGGAGCCGGCGGCTGTTCCACACTCTTATAGCGCATAAACAGGTCTGGGTGATTATGCGAGCGGAATGATACTCCCGGCCCGATGTCTTTGATTGCCAGACAGGGAGTCATTTCAAACGTAGCGTCCTGTTCGTAGAGTTCGTCACCCTCAAAGTGATGCTGCAGTTTGAGCCGCCCTCCTTCGTTTCGGAGGTGCTGATTCTCAAGGCCCGGGTTCGTTGCCCGGAACGAGAAATGCCGCTCATCGGCAAGCCCGGGAACTAGTAAGAACGAGGCATCCCGCTTATCCCCCGCTATTGGGTGCTTCTCAAGATATGCAAGCCAATACCTATGGCGAACATACCACGCCATTCCGTCACCACTCCACGATGCCGCTTCAATAGTTGCGTACCAGACTTCGCCGAGTGACATGGCCGTTCCCCTTGCATTACAATCGACATTATTCTGGCCATTTGATGCCGACTACCATCTCTTAGTATCTCTCCAGTCAAATAAACTTGCATCCCGACGCTAGATTGGCGTAGGTGGCGTACGTCGCGTAGATGGTGACCGGCCCCTGCCCGTGCCACAGCGCCAACTGGACCGGGTTCGTCGTGGAACGCACCTTCAACGACCACAGCTCCGGGTCGTCCTGGAGCGAACACACCGCAACCGCCGGCCCCCTGTGCCCAACCTCGTGCCACGCCCTCACCGTCTGCGCCAGCAGATCCAGCGTCGGCACCAGCACGAGCACACGCCCCCTGGGCACAAGCCGCCTCGCCGACACCGCAGCCATAATCGTCTTCCCCGTCCCACACGCCGCGTGCACCTGCCCACGAAGACCATTCCAGGGAATACCACCCGGCGGAACATCAAGACCCCGCACAATGGCGGAAACGGCCTCGATCTGGTGATCACGCAGCTTCACGGCCATGCCCCGTGTTCTCCTTTTTCTCGGAATGCGGCGCGTAATAACAAATAGAATCCAGGCGCAAGGTACGCGGCGCTAGGGGTGTAGCATCTGATCCCAGACTCTACACAGCCACAAGTCATGATGCATCACCCATACGCCAACTTCACACCCGAGGATGGCACAGTGACTCAATCTCACCCACAAACGGTCGACTATCCTATATACAGACAGGGTTTTGGTGAACAGTGGGGACAGGTAGACGGTGGGGGAGAGGTTCAGGGTGGAGCGCAGCGGAACCCCGTCACTACAACAAGGCGCCGGCACTCCGTCAGGCCGACAGTGCGTCACACCCCTTACAGAGGTAGTGGCTGGGAATCCCAAACCCTACACAGTCCCGCACGCAATGCACCCCCTCTTGCCGCCAGCCCCAGGAATCCCGCTTGCGGGATTCCCCCAATTCGCGCTTACGCGAATTGACACGCACTCAGAATTCCGCTTGCGGAATTCGATTCCCGCGCTTGCGCGGGAATCTGGCGGAGCGTCAGCGGAGCCGCTCCCTATGCAGCGCGCCAGCGCTGCATATCCCGCTCCGCGGG